>JACRJT010000031.1 GCA_016215465.1 Nitrososphaerota archaeon
GCATGTCAAAACAACAATACCGCTCAGAAATGGGCATAATGGGTGATATCTTAGATGTCGCCATGGAAGGAGGAAGACAAGGAACGATTGTCTCCGCAATATCTAGAAGAGCAAATCTATCACACTATGCTGTGATAGAAAAATGCGAAAAGCTATCAAGCGCAGGCTTGGTGGAATCTGTAAGGACGGACAAAAACCGCCTTTATACGATAACCGAAAAAGGCCTACAATTCGTCCAAGAATTCCGAAGGTTCCAATCCGTGCTTGATTCCATGAATCTAAGGTATTAAAACATGAACAACCAAGAGGTAGTACTCTGTAGTCTACAGGAGACTCCTGAACTCGAAGAGGGAATGATTTTTGTAAGGATTACAGATATCATCATTAGAATGCTAAAGGTACCTCTTCTAGCCATAGGCATAATCCTTGCAGTAGTACTACCTGTTCAACACTCATCTGGCACACTAAAAACTCTTGATCTTATCGTTTATCCCGATGGTACTACTCATATTTCACAACAATCCACTGCAGATGCCCAAGACCCAGAGCTGACAGTAAGTCTGTTTGGAAAAATAATTGATAATTTCGTAGCCCAGGACCAAGATGGGCTGTTATTGACGTATGAAATAAACAGCAATACTGCTAAAATCCAAACGTTTGGAGCTTCTTCTGTTTCTATAGAATATGATAGTTATGACCTTGTTTCAAAAGAGGGCAAAATTTGGACATTCAAAATTGTTTCCCCAATAGACTATGCTCTGGTGATGCCAGAGGACACGGTCATAGTTGGAATGACCAATTTTCCAGATCTAGTTGAAACAGTAGACAACAAACCGCATTTATCGCTGTCAAGTGGGTCAAACGAAATAAATTATTTCTTTGGTGTTTCGGGCCCCGCACAATCCGCCTCAGAATCAATTGCAAAATCTAAAACTCTAATTGAACAGCTAAACAACAATGGGATCAAAACACCATTAGCAAAGGAAAAGCTTGATCTAGCGGTTTCAGCATTTGACGATAAAAAATATTCAGACGCCAGCAAATTGGCATTAGAGTCAGAACAGATTGCGATTCAGGAACAAAAATCATCTCAGGATACTACCAATTCAACAAACAATGCACTTGACACTTTGAGCAAAAATGTAGTTGGAATTGCTACATCGGTTGCTGCAATTGGAGGCGCAATTACCACAATCGCGTTAATCGTAAAAAGAACCAAACACGCAGTCAAAAAAACCATCAAACCCATTTTGAATAAAGAGCCAAACGCGGAATCAGAAGACGAGTTCACAGATACAGAATCAGAGCAGGACATGAGAGAGGACGATAAAAAACTCGTTGAATTTCTTGCCCAAAGCGGAGGCCAAGCATTTGAAAAGGATTTGCGCAAAAAATTCCTCTTGCCTAGAACCACCATGTGGAGAGCAGTAAAACGTCTTGAAAGACAAGATATTATTGTGATAGAAAAAAAGGACTTTCAGAATTTGGTAAAACTAAAGAAAAAGGAGGACATATGATGAAAACAAAGCTTTCTATTATTTTGACTGCTCTGGCTGTAAGCATGATATTTTCTGCAGTGCCAACGGTGTTGGCAGATTCCCAACTGGACTCGCTTGTTAATATTGCCGCACAGGCAAGAACCCAAGTAAAACTTCAGCTGGACAGGGCAGATAATGTTCCAGATGACATCAAGGCATTGTATGAGCAAGGCAATTCTGAAACCGAACTATTGATTAATTCTGTAAAACAACAGGATGTGGCACAATCAAAACAGCACTTTTTGTCCGCAATGAAAATTTTCAAGCAAATAAGCATGACATTTTCCTCAACTCAAACTGCTCCAAAAGCTGCAACTGCGCCGCAAATCATGCAAACCAAGCAGGCTCCGTCAACTGCAGACATTGACTATAAGACCTCAATTAGTAGAATGGAAAACTATGTCAATACTCTAAAAGGATTAGTTGCAAAAAATAACATCTCAATTGATTTTACAATGCTTGATGAATTAATCCAAAACGCCAAAGCAGATATTGCAAAAGGAGACATGATATCGGTTGAAAAAACATATGATGAGCTAAAAACCGCAATAACTAACACTCAAAACCTGATTAAGGAAAAAACCAACCAAAAATTAGTTGACAGGGCAAAATCCTTTGCAAACGAATACATCGTCAGAATTGACGCATTGATCAATAATGCAAAAGAATTGGGAATATCTGATGATGATGTAGCAAAGCTAAAGCAAGTAAAAGAGTCACTTTCTACTACAAATGATCCTTCTCAAATTATTGTTAAAATACAAAGAATAATTACGATTAACGTTGATATCAAAGATTCAAGAAATCAGAGGGCCACACCTGAGGTAAACAGACCTGATACCTTGACTGGTTCTATTAGAACCGAAAACGCATCTGAAAAAGCCATGGCACAAGATCAGAACGTAAAACAAGAACAAAAACAAAGAGAAACCAAGGCTCAAAACTCATCTCAGATTGGTAAACTAGAAGCAAGACTTGCAAAGCTTGAATCAAGTATAGACGATAATATTCAACCAAAATTCGATAGCGCAAAATCTCTATTGTCTAAACTCAAAACCCAGACGTCAAGTGATATAGACCAAAGAATACTCAAATCATTAGATGCTCTGATTAGGGAAATCGAAGATTATGTGGATTTCCAAAACGCAAAAGGCGACTCGGACAATACAGATCAGAACATACCAACAAATTCTGACAAAACAGATACCAAAAACCCAACAGACTCTGACAAACCTAATCTGAAACCAAAACGCCTACAAGATCAGAAAAACCAATAGTTCACATAAACTTCATATACATTTTCTAGATCAAGCAAGTTACATGACTTCTAGGCAAATTACTGCCGGTGTTGGAATACCGATGATTGTAGTCGGGGCATTAATGGCATTTTTGTGGGCACCAACCAACGTAGAATTCTCAGAAATCATAGAATTTGTTGGCAGCCTAATTGGAATATTGGGAGTCATCTTCTTTGTAGCAGGCCTGTTCTACACAAAAGAACCAATAATCTCCTAAATCCACCTATCAAAGATCTAATTGAATTAAATAATGAACTAAACTAGATCGTCCTACTTGAAAGTCAGACTATTTGAAATATTCACTTCGCTGGAAGGAGAGGGAATTTTGTATGGAACAAAAACCCTTTTTGTAAGACTGGCAGGATGCCCGTTTACCTGCTTTTATTGCGATACGAAAGAATCACTTCCTCTAGATTCTGGGCAAGAGTACAGTTTTGAGAAGGCATGTGACTTGTTGGATAAACACCTCCAATCCAAAACATACAAGGTAAATTTCACCGGGGGCGATCCCCTGATTCAACACGAGGCAGTAGCAGAGCTTGCAAAATACATAAAATCAAAACACATCCCAACATATCTTGAATCATCATGCTTTGATCACAAAAGATTCAGTCATGTTTTGCCGTACATTGATTTTATCAAAATCGAGCTAAAAACACTTGATTCGGAATTTGTCGATGCAAAACATTATTCTACACTTTTGGAAAATGCCTTGGAATGCCTTAGATTGGCAATTGCATCTGCGAAAACAACCTATATCAAAATCGTGGTAAGCGCAAAAACAGAATCAGAATCATTTGAAGACTTGGTTCAAAAAATCTTCAAAATAGCTAGACCTAATGATCTTAAGGGATTTATAATACAACCAACGTATGGAATAGCAGAACCAAATTTGCCAAAACTTTTAGGTTTTTATGATTTAGTGTATCCGTATTATAACGAAGTACGAGTAGTACCACAACTTCACAAACTCATAGGAGCACCATGATGAACAAAGAGAGAGTAAAAAAACTCGTAAGAGAACTAATCATAGAATTAGGTGAAGATCCAACGCGGGAAGGCCTACGAGGAACGCCGGAGAGAATGGCAGACATGTACGAAGAAATCTTTTCTGGGTATGATTCTGACTCTGAACTCTCAGTCCAGTTTTCCGAAGACTCGGATACAGTTGTTGTAAAAGATATTACATTTTACTCAATGTGCGAGCATCACATGCTGCCATTCTTTGGTAAAATTAGCATAGCTTATCTTCCAAACGGAAGAGTTTTTGGAGTATCAAAGCTTGTACGTCTTGTAGAAAAACACGCAAAACGCCTACAGATACAAGAACGAATGACAAAAAACATTGCAGATGAGCTATTTTCACAGGGAGTCAAAGGTGTAATAATAATATCTGATGCAGAGCACCTTTGCATGAAAATGAGGGGGGTAAGAAACGACGCAACAATGACATCTTGTGCATATCGTGGAATTTATGAAAGAAAAGAAAACAGAGAGGACGTAATAGCCATGATCCGCAATCCAAAGCAGTCTCTTTTCTGAAATTTTGCAAAAATTAAATAATCTAGTCTAGAGATAATCTATCGTGGGAGCACACAACAACGTACACATTCCAAAAGAGTCATGGCCATATTGGACTTGGTTTGCAATAGAGTTCTTCATAGTTTTAGCAGTCGGTGCCCTAAGCTCAAGAGAGATAGTTAGACTGTTTGAAAAGACCTTTGTTGATCCAGGCATGCAAAATTGGTTGTTCTTTGGAGTAATCGGTGCAATCTTTGTTGCATGGTACATGGTAATTAGAAGACTGGTTTTCAAAAGACCAATTCTTGAAAATCGCTGGTAAACTCAGCTCAAATATTTTGTCTTGTCTTTAATTTTGATTTTTTCAAAAGCAATTTTCCTGTTTCTGCAAGACTCACATTTTCCACAATGAAGTTTTGTATTAGAATAACAACTCCATGTCTTGAAAATATCGTCACCTAGGGTCTTGTATCCAATTTTTATGAGCGTACTCTTTGAAAGTCCCTCGGAAAAGGGAGTCCATATCTTTACTTTGTTTCTTATTCCTAGCCTTATCCCATCAATCTCCCCCTGATTAAAGGCAGACTCAATTTTTTTTGAAAAAGCAGGTCTACAGTCAGGATATTTTGTATCGTCAGTATGCGCACCATATGCAACAAGTGAGGCATTTAGTGTAAATGCCCATGCAGTTGCAATGCTCAAAAAGACCCCGTTTCTAATTGGAACAACTATTGAATAGTCAAATCTTTCAGGGAGTGATTTTTTTGTATTTGTCAAAACGTTGCTTTCGCCATACAGAGTTTTCATAAATCCAATATCGATAATTTTATGCTGTTTCAGCTTTAGGGTCTTTGCGACAAACTTTGCAGAACTGATTTCTTTTGATGCACGCTGTCCATAGGAAAACGTAATTCCGTACAGATCATACTTTGGCTTAAGATATGCACCCATACACAAAGAATCCAAACCACCACTAAGTATTGCAACGGCCTTTCTCTTCAAATCAGCACCTCATCGTATCGTTTTTTTGATCTTTGCCCCATTACTTGGTTTGCAAATCACTACTGTGCAGTCTATTTTTGCAGAAGCAAAACCATTTTTCATGGAATTTGCAATTTTTTGCAGGCTAGACTTTTTTGTTGCAAATGCAATTACTGAAGGTCCGGCACCACTAATTGTAACACCGAGTGCCCCCGCTCTTACGGCGTTTTTCTTTACCGCAGAAAATCCTGGAATTAGATGCTGGCGGGCAGGCTCTACTATTACGTCTCTAATTGAAGTCCCAATTAGATTGGAGTCTTTCTGCACAAATCCAGCAACAATTGCTGCCGCATTTGAAAGATTAACAACAGAATCTGCAAGCGTTATCTTCTTGGGAAGCACACTTCTTGAAACCTCTGTCTTTTTTTGGGGAACATCAAGTTTTGGTACAGCCACACATAATCTTAGGTCGCTTGGGGGCGTAATTTTTATCACATCTAGTGGATTTGTTCTAACTATCACAAATCCGCCTAAAACAGATGCAGAAACATTATCGTAATGTATGGAACCGGCACTTGCCATTTCTCCAACTCCAGCACATTCTACAAGGGTGTTTGCATCAAGATTCAGCTTGAATAGATGATTGAACGCAACTGCGGTTGCAGCGGCCGATGCGGCACTACTGCCCATCCCAAAGCCTGCCGGAACACCTTTTCTTATTCTGATCTCAACACCGCTCTTGATTTTGAACTTTTTTATCATATGTAAAACCACCAGTCCCGCAGTGTTTTTTTGGGGATCTGTAGGAATTAGATCAGAAGTTATTATTTTGATTCCTTGTTTTTTCTTTGTCAAAGTGACTTCATCAAAAAACGCATCCAGTGCTAGTCCAAACACATCAAACCCAGGTCCCAAATTTGCAGTTGAAGAAGATGCCTTTGCTGTTACGCTAAAATTCATTAATTCTCCACGTCTTCCCCCTGGTTAAGAATTCTGCTCAGTGCGCCTTCTAGGTTAATCATTCCATCACCGGTTGCATTTGACACCGGAATCAGTCCCTGAGCAAACCCTCCAATATTTAGGCTTCTCAGCAAGTTTGTAACGAGGACGTACGTCTCACCGTCTGACTCCAGCGATATAGTGTCTTCTAATGTTTTTACATTTGTCGTCCATTTGAGAATCTCTGATATCTTGTCTGCAATTAGATCTGTCTTTGTTAAGACATTGATTGTTGGTATGTTCATCCTCAGTTTTATGGAAGTGGCAAGAAGAGCCATCGATACAAAATTTATTGCAGTTGTAATTAGTACTCCGTCATACAAAAACAAGTTTACCTTTTCATCGGCGTTAAAATTTTTGACAAAATATGGACCGCTTGTTCTGTATGCAAACAGCTCTATTTGTCCCGGAGTGTCAATAATGAGATAATCAGGATTGATGTTGTCTGCTTGCTGTTGAATCTCATCTATTTTTGAGGCAATAAGATCACTTGCCATGACCAGTGCCCCATTTGGTCCAAGATCATACTGTTTCATGATAGACACGATGTCAATTGAATCCCTAACGTCAATGTCAGGCGTGTATGGCAGCGATATTACACCAGGATCCAGATTGAGTATTGCTGTAAATGCTCCATTTCTTGTGTAATACTCGTGAATTTTTGATGTCAGCGAAGATTTACCAGCTCCAGCTGTTCCGGCAACAAAAATTGCTTTCAATTTCTCAAGTTAAGTGTTGATGGCTTATATTTGAATCAATTAGCAAGTCTCTAAAATGAACTGGCGAATCATAGCTTTTCTAGCTAGTCTTGTGCCGTTTCTGATAATTGCAATCCAATTCAACATAAAACCTGAAGACATTTTCACAGTCGGAATAATCAACTTTTTTGCGGCATTTGCAGCGATAATGCTCAAGCTTTTCCTACAGGGCGTAAAATTTCACTATATAATACGAACGTTTCATGGCTCTCTGGAATCATTGTGGAGAACAATCTTTGTTAGAATTGGAAGCGAGTTTGTCACCATGACAACACCAATGTTTGTTGGAGGCGAAGTAGTCAGAATATACTGGATGAAAAAAAGGGGCATGTCGACAGCTAAAGCATCATGGCTTGGAATTTTTGAAATAGTCACAGAGGTCCTTGCAGCAGGTGTTTTGTCAATACTTGCAGGAGTCTTTGCATTAGTTAATGGCTACACCGTAATTGGAATAATTGTTCTTGCCGCAGCAATTCCTATTGTAGGTCTTTGGGTCGGTCTTTTTTTCCTTTCATCAAAAAGAATATTCCACGTCCCGAAAACATTTTGCAATTTAATAATTAAATTTAGAAAAGAAAAAGGTTTTCAGTATATAGAAAAAACAAACGAATGGATGAACGACATATGCACTATGAGTAGAGAAAACTTTCAATCAAAGCAGGTAAAAAAAGCATTTTTTGTAACTTTGATGATATCGTTTGCCGCTTGGGGAGTTTATGGCATATCCTTTATGCTTATTGCAGAAAGCGTGCGTGTAATAGATCCAATCACGTCCATTTTTACAGTCATGGCAGGAAACGCAATTGGGAATCTTCCAATAACCGTTGGAGGATCAGGACTAACGGAATTTGGCATCTGGGCATATCTTAACCATATCAGTAGCTTTGCACTTGAGCTACCACAAAACAATGTAGACTGGAATACAATCATTGCCTGGAGAATTGCGACCTACCAAATTCCAATTCCGATTGCCTGGCTTCTGTTAATGAAAATGGCTCTAAGAAAATACAACGCATCTCAATAGGAATTTATCTTTAACAAAAAATATCAAGATGTGTCGTCTAAGGGAAAAACAATCGTAATTACAGGCGCATCAAGCGGAATAGGCGCAGCGTCCTGCATCGAATTTGCAAAAAAAGGCGCAAGCCTTGCTTTGGTTGCAAGGCGAAAAGAGAAACTTGAGGAACTAGTGAAAAAACTTGCTAAATTTGGCATTGATACGTTAGTTTGTGAATGTGATGTCTCGGACAAAGAACAGGTTCAAAAAATGAGCTCCCAAGTAATAGAAAAATTTGGAAAAGTCGATGTTTTGATAAATAACGCGGGCTTTGCAATCTATGGTGCAGTCTCTGATCTGAGTATTGAAGAAATTGAATCACAGATGAAGACAAACTACTTTGGGATGATTTACTGCACCAAGAATTTTCTTCCAAAAATGCTTGAGCAAAAGTCTGGTCACATAGTAAATGTTGCATCGGTTGCTGCAAGTTTTGGCCTTCCGGGAATTGCGTCTTATTGCGCATCAAAATTTGCAATGCTCGGTTTTTCAGAGGGATTAAAACATGAACTAAAGGGAACTGGAATTGGAATAACCGTAGTTAGTCCAATAATGGTCAGAACCAACTTTTTTGATCACCAATCATTCAAACACATGCCAAAATATTCCCCCACATCGCTTAGTGCAGAAACCGTGGCAAAAGCAATAATTTCTGCGGCAAACTCATCTAGACTTGAAATAATTATCCCGTCTGTAGTTCGTGGTGCAGTGTGGGCAAAACACACATTTCCATATCTGATAAACCCAATTCTGGGAAACGCTTTCAGAAAGCAGATGGCTAAAAAATAATTTATTCTTCTGATTCGTCTGCATTCCCATCAGATGCGACATCTAGTAATTCCATTTTTTGCATCTCAAATTGATATATAGCCTCCATTTCGATTTCTTTTTCTTTTTTTAGGAAATCTGTCACTTTTTTACTCAGAGGTGCCTTGAACAAATTAAAGGTAAACTCGTAGACTACTCCTTTTTCACACTGACTGGGCTTGATATTTTTTGGGAGCTCCATCGTTACTATGTGTCTACCGTCTTCAACTTCTTCATACAGCTGAGTGTCGATTCTTCTGTCCTCCTCATAAATTTCTAAAATATAGCCAGTCCTTGTAAGTAATTGTGGCTTTTCAAACTTGGCATTCTTTATTTCTTCTATTGCCCACTCTGGCATGTCGTCCTTCTTTTTTGTCATAAGCATCTAGTCTAGATTTTGTCTTTTTTACTTTTTTGCCACCATTCAAGATAGTCGTATTGCTTGTCCTCGCGAGTAGCCTCACGCTTGTTTAATCTGTCTCTTATGTCGTTTACTCCTTCTCTGGTAGCATAAAGGCCACACTTTTTGCAGATAAAGTGCTTTGTTACAGGATCAAATTTCATGGGAATCTCGATTTCTTCTATGAGTTTTTGGATTCCCTCTTGACTTTCGCTTTCAGCCTGACGCTCAAATACTGCTTTACGTTCTTTTGCAAAACATTCTGGGCAATTTACCAATGCCTTAATCAAAAAATTTTTCCATAAAAGCGTTCCCACACGGGTTTTGATCGCATACATGTACATTCTGGTACGCGGATTATGTCGTCATCCCGTTAGGTCCGTTCGCCCATCGAAATACCGCGTACCAGACATGGTAACCTATCCGAAAAAGCTATTATCTTTTCTCTTCGAGCATCTGAACTGCTATTTTTGCAGCAGTTTGGGCTCCATTTGGTACAAAATTCTCTTTAAATTGCCGTATTGATTCGTCAAACTTGGCATGATCCTTTCCTATCTCTAGTATTGCCCCGATGACTTGTTTTTTACTTTTAGCGCCAATTCCTAGTTTGTGTTCCTGTGCCCACTGTATCTGATTTGTCTGCTCATCATAGACTGGTATGCCGATTATTGGTTTTCCCTTTATTCCAATTATTTCACCCATAACAGTGTGTGAGCCATTTATGACCGCGTATCTGCAAAAATCAAGCGTGGTTTCCTTCTCTTCTTCTGAGAGAAATCCGACATCAATTTGTACCCAGTCGATTTTTTTTTCCAGGGCATCAGAAATAGAGTAAATCTTTCCGTCCCTTCCAAGAACCCTGTCAATCGATGGGTCGTTTATGGCATGAGAAACTATTCTTTTTTCGTATTTTACTTCCTCTGCGCGAAAAACTTCTTCATATTTTTTACCCGTTATCGTGTTCGTTGACTTGTTACCTGTTCGCATCCAATACCCAAAATCCGTATTTTCAATTAGTTTTTCAAAATCTGTTTTTCCTTTTTGAATTCTTTTTTTATTGCTTGCAAAATGGCCTGCATAAACTACTTTTTCCTTTATTTTGTCTGGAAAATTCAGATTGTACTCACATAAGGTGTATGGTGGGGGAGAATCTGCCACGATTATTTTAGTTGCTTTGGCAATTTGTTTTGAAATGAATACTGCACCTGGATAAAAATAGAAATGCGATTTCCAAAATTTTGGCATAAACTGGTTTGTGACAAAAATCGACTTGACTTTTCTGTTTTTTGCAAGAACGTTTGGACCCATATCGCCGTCATTAATTACAAGATCAAACCCGATCGTATCAAATAGTTTAGCTTCTTTTCGCAAACAGCTGCTCACCTGTTTTACTAGTGGCGGTTTGCCGGAAATCGGTAAAAGTAGATTCAACATGGACAGAAAAATACTGGGGCCGTATTTTCCATCAATCGGAGTTGGCATCAAAATTTCGTGTATGTTTTGTTTCTTGTCTGGAAATTTTTTGAGTAATTTCTGATAGATTTCTTCCTTGCTGGAATAATGAATCTCATACTCATCTTTGATGTAGTTTGATAGTTCGTCATTTAGCGACATCATTCTAGAATAATGCCCGTTTCCCCACGAATAGATAAACTGGCCGATCTTTTTCACAGATTCAACTCAAAATGGCCTGCATAAATTTTCAATGTTTGTCTATGGAATCTAAAATATCATGTATGTTGTTTGGCCCAACCCTTACTGTGATAGATTTTCTTGTCTTCATGGATTTTGTGGCAATATTGAAAGTTTTTGCATCTGACCCCATTTTTTCAAATTTGATTTTTCCAAACTTTTCAATTTTGTGGAGATGCTTGCCTAAGCCTATCTCCTTTGCGGTTTTGATTATAGAGTCATCAATTCCCGATAGGGCAATCCATGGAAGACAATTATTTTGTAGTACGACATTTACATTTTCATCGATAAGCCATAATGGAAATGCAAGAGGAGAAAGCGGAAGAGATACTCTCTTGATTTTTTCAAGCTTTGCTACAAGGCAAAGAATATGAGTTGTGATTTTGATCATTGCCTGAACTGATTTTGTATTTTGCTGTTTGATTGGAATCTTAAAAAAATCCAAAGTGACATCAGTTTGAACTGTTCTTGGAAGAATTCGGTTTATCATCTTGACCAGATCATGCAAATTGGAATCGTCATAACACACGATAATTTTTACATCAAATCCCTGCTTGATTGATTCAAGACAAGAAATGACTGATAACTCATCATAAACACAACATACTATTTTGTCTCCCTGCGAATTGTATGGTATTCCACCATGACCGTTATCCATGAAAATGGAAACATATGCATTTTTCTTTGTTAAAAAACAATAGATCATCTTGTCATGCTTTTCCTCACTTCCGGGCTTTGAATCCATTTTAGTGGTTTTTTCAATCAACGCAGAAGTTGCAGCAACCTCCACATCTTTTGGCAAATATCCTGACGAATGTCCTTCTACTTTGACATAGAATTGTTCGCCTCGTAGCAAGAGACTAGTACCAATTTTTGCTATGGTGGAAACTATCACATCAAACTTGTTTTCAATGTGTCTTGCTATTGCTATTTTATCTACACCAAATAATAGGTTGATTGCAGATGATGCAAAGACAGGATCGTTTGCGTCAATTACAACAAGATCGTCATCTCTCGTAATTTGACTGATTTTTTGATTGTTTATTTTAAGAATTTTTTTGATGTTGTTGATAAGAAGAGTTTTTTTGTTTTTGGCAAAAATTGATGGAAAAACAACTACGAATGCATTCTCATTCATTTTTTTCAATTAATGCAACCTGTTTATAATTTTGAATGATTTGAGTGTAAAAGCACCTCGTAATAATTGTGAACATATATCAGACATGTCTGATAGTTTCTTCCTGCTTCATTGATCCCTTTAAGATCTTCACAGGCGTTACTTCCCGCAGTTCCTGCGGTAATTTGACATTGAGAATTTTCAATCCCTTTTTAAAAATATTGATTGCCGCATTGTGATCCCTGTCCAGTATTAGATAACACACATCACATTTGTGAGTCCGAACAGCCAGAGATTTTTGCATCACATTGCCGCACCTTGAACAACTAATGGTTGTGTTTTTTGCAGGAACCTCAACTAACATGCATTTGTAATCCAGCATGTTTGTGAATGTGCCCCAACCGGAATCGAGAATATTTCTTGCAAATTTATGGTTTTTCACCATGTTTAATTTTGCAAGTTTTTCTACAAATACGATATCATATTTTTTTGCATAATGTGTTGATAGTTTGTGCAAAAAGTCCTTACGCCTGTTTTTCACTCTCTCATGGATTATTTGATAGAATTTTATTGCCTTTTTACGGTTGTTTGAACCTTTTTGACGCCTTGCTATTTTTCTTTGAATTCTCGCTAATGGTTTTAGCAATTTTTTTAGATTGAGGGGATTTGGCGTAACAAATCCATCAGAATCATACGCAAGATTTTTGATTCCTACATCTATTCCGACTGATTTTACAAGGTTGATCTTTGGCAATACTGTATCAATATTACATATGATTGAACAATACCATTTTCCTGCTTTCGACTTTGTTATTGTTACTTGTTTGATTTGTGCATTTTTAGGGATTGATCTATGAAGCATGATTTTGATCTTTCCTATCTTGGAGAGATACAGAAAACCATCTTCAATTTTGAATCCAGACTGGTTGTATGTGAATGTCCTATATTCACCATACTTTGCAAATTTTAGAATACCTATCTTTTTTCCATTTTCACATAATTGTTTTAATGCCTTTTGAGCGCCGTCAATTTGTGTAGATATCATTTGTAGCATTTTTGAATGATATGAATAGAGCCATGATTCTTGCTCCTTTAGTTCGGTCAGAAAATAGTTGAGATCATTTCTTGAGATATGGTTGTTTTTAGAATGTTCGATCATTTTATTGTACACCCATTTACATACTGATAGATTATTTTGTAATTTATTTTCCTGCTCCAAATTAGGATACAGTCTGAACTTGAAAGTTCTCAGCAATAATTGTTTTATGTGCATTTTGCCTAAAACCGTTATGGTTCAATTCGCATTCAGCTCTACTATACATAGCATCGATACTATGTAATATCAGAATGAAAAACTTCGGCAACTTATCCGTCGGACTTCAGGCAGTCTTCTTGTCATAAGATTAAGATTATAAAACAAACTAAAGCCGAGACTAGTATTGGCAAAGTTCACTCAAGAGGAAATTGACAAAATTAATTCTAATCTGAAGACACCAGAGGATGCTCTAAGATGGGCATTTGACAATTTACATGACAAGGTTGCAAAAGCATCAAGCTTTGGAGCAGAAGATGCAGTAATCACCGATATGATGATCAAGCTAAACCCAAAGGCGAGATTTTTTACATTGGACACAGGCAGACTAAACCAAGAAACATATGATGTAATGGACAGAACCAGCAAAAAATACAACATCCATTTTGAGGTAATGTTTCCTGACACTGAGGAGGTTCAGCAAATGGTAAGAATAAAGGGAATTAACCTGTTTTATGAAAGCGTAGAAAACAGAAAGCTTTGCTGTGAAATAAGAAAGGTTAAACCACTAAACAAAATTCTGAGCACACTTGACGGCTGGATAACTGGTTTAAGGCACGATCAGAACGAAAACAGACAAAAAGCCTCTATGGTTGAAATAGACAAAATGCACGGCGGAATATTAAAAATAAATCCATTAATTGATTGGACTTGGGAACAAACACTAAACTACGTAAAAGAACACAAACTCCCCTACAACAAGCTTCTCGATATGGGATATACCAGCATAGGATGTGAGCCATGTACAAGGGCAATAAAGCCAGGCGAAGATCTAAGGGCAGGACGTTGGTGGTGGGAAAGTGACACGCACAAGGAGTGTGGCCTTCATATGGACCACAGCAAAACGACATGAGCCAAACTGAAGCTATCCGACCTCATGGCGGCAAACTGATAAACAGAATTATGCAAAAAAACACATCAGGAATGTACTCATTTTCTGTAAGTGAGGATCTTGCAAATGATGTAGAAAACATTGCTGATGGAATTCTTAGTCCATTGGAAGGATTTCTTTTGCGAGAGGATTTTGAATCCGTCATAAACAAAGGAAGACTTACAAACAATTTACCTTGGACAATCCCAATTGTCTTAGATGTGGACAAGGAAACTGCTACAAAAATGAAAGAAACTGGAGATGTTCTGTTAAAGACAAAACATGGTGAGTTTGCAATTTTACATGTGGAGGAAACCTATACGTTTGACAAAGAAAAAACAGCAAAGGCAGTTTATGGAACTACAGATGTGAACCATCCAGGTGTGGCAAAAACACTTTCAATGAACGAGTTTTTGGTTGGAGGTAAAATCGATTATGTAAAACGACCGTCAGATGATCCAATCAGAAAATACCGAATGAGTCCGCTCCAAACAAGAAAATCATTCCATGATGCTAACTGGAAGTCAATTGTCGCATTTCAGACAAGAAACCCGCCACATGTTGCGCATGAAATGTTACAAAAAACATCGCTAACAACACACGACGGCGTTTTTGTAAATCCGCTAATAGGAAAGAAAAAATCTGGCGACTTTGTTGACGAGGTAATCATAGAATCCTATGCCACTCTAATTGAGAAATATTATCCGAAAAATCGATCCATACTTGCAACACTCCACACAGAAATGCAATACGCAGGGCCAAAGGAGGCAATACATCATTCTATAATGAGGCAAAACTATGGCTGTACACACATCATAATCGGGAGAGATCATGCAGGCGTCGGAAAATATTACTCGCCATTTGCAGCGCAAGAAATATTCTCAGATTACCCTGATCTAGCAATAGAACCGATCTTTTTCCCAGCATTTTACTATTGTAGAAAATGCCTTGCATTTACAAATGAGCGCGCATGCCCACATGGAGAAGAGTTCAGGGAGCAGATTAGCGGAACCAAGCTTAGGGCATTAATTGACGAAGGAAAGCCACCATCCGAATTCATAATGCGTCCAGAAGTTGTACAAGTAATCATGAACCACAAAAAACCATTTGTGGATTAGGTTTACCATACCATGAAATACAAAATACATATTTTGATACTATCTGTTTTTGTCACGGTTTTTTTGCCCGCACATGCAGAGGAATTTTCGAATCCGTCACTAATACTTCAAACGACAAATGTATCTCCAGACGAATTCAACAAAATTTCTCGAGATGCTACAATAACTAGACTAGATGCCACTCATTCTGGGAGCTGGCAAATTACAATCGAAAATAAATTATTGTACGCAAATCCTGCCGGAAGTGCAGTTGTACGATTCTATGATACAGATACTGACAAATTCATTGAGGTTGGCATGGATAGCCCATCTGACCGCAGACTCTGGATAGGACTGCAGCTTCCAGATGAGGGATACTTTACTGTTGCACATGTAGACAAGGAAGGATGGTCTGACAACGCAAAAATAATTCTGGCGTATAACGATCCTCAAGGAGTCTCTATCAGCAATGGAAAACGGGTAGTTGTGACAAATTTGGATCTGAAGGGATTTTCCGTAAATGCCTATTCTGTGTATGGGATGATGGAGTCGACAGATCCGCCAGCAATAAACTCTGGCAAATTTACATTTGAGATCTTGTCAGGTGACGTATCAAAAAACCCATTTCATTATTTCCCATTTTATGTGAGCGGCGCAGCTGCAGCTCTAGTCGGCATTTTGTTGCTAATTAAGAAGCGTTCTTAGTTTTGTAGTATTTGCATAGTTTTTTAATTTTGCAAACATCGCACATTGGAGATATGGGTTTGCATATGTTTTGCCCATACATGACAAACGTATCGTTTACTTTTAACCAGTATTTTTTCGGAATTTTCTTCATTAATTCAAATTCCGTCTCTTCAGGCGTTTTTGTTTCAACAAGGCCGAGTCTGTTTGATATCCTGTGAACATGAATGTCGACTGGGATAGCTGGCTTTTCAAAGGCATAAACCAATACGCAATTTGCTGTTTTTCGTCCAACTCCTGGAAGCATGACAAGCTGATCCAAATTATCAGGAACCGTTCCCTTATACTGCGACTCAATTATTTTTGCAACGTCAACTATGCGCCTTGCCTTTACATGGTAGAACCCAATTGATCTTATGATTTTCTCAACGTCTCTTGTTTTTGCGCCTGCAAGCTCCTTTGCCGTTTTGTATTTGGCAAATAATTTTTTCACAACTTTTGCAGTGTTTTCGTCTTTTGTTCTTGCAGAAAGAATCGTTCCGATAAGAATACTGAAAGGATTACCTTCTTCTGCATCGTGCAGTTCTCTTAGTGCCGTCATTCGCGGAGGTTTTGCAGAATTCATGGTTTTCATCATGCCGCCAAGGATCTTTTCCATCATGTTTTATCAAATCATAATTCCATAATAACCTAAACACAAAAAAACAGAAGTATTATACTGCTTTGGTCTAATATCAAATCGTGGAGCTAACAAAAGAAGAGGAATCTGCACTAAAAGGAGAACATGGCGAAACCATGGAGACTGCATACCGGATACTAGTGGCAATCGGCGAGGCGACAAACGCAGAAAAACTCGTCCCAATAAAGTGGGCACATCTATCTGGCGTAAACTATAATACAATTGGAGATGCGGGGGAGGAATTTCTCTCAAAACTTAGCCAGGATGCCAAGGTGAAAGTAATGACTACTTTGAATCCGATGGGATTTGACTTTGATAGCGTTTCAAAATATAATCTAGACAAGAATTTCATAGAAAAACAACAAAGCATCAAACAGTCCTATGAAAAAATGGGTGTTATACCGTCATTTTCATGCATTCCGTACGAAATATTTGATTTGCCAGAAAAAGGAACACAGGTTTCATTTGCAGAAAGTAACGCTGCAATCTATGCAAACTCAATTGCACACCTAAAAACAAACAAGGAAAGTGCATTTAGCGCACTTGCAAGCGCGCTTACTGGAAAAACCCCGTACTCTGATCTGAGAATAAACGACTCGCCAAATCTTACTATTAACATGAAAATTGATGAGCCAAACGAGCTTGCATTTGGCATGCTTGGATATTTTGCAGGAAAGGTTGCTGATAATTCTGTTAGCATATCTGGAGTATCAGAGGTGAACAAGCGAAGCTGCAAGTCACTTTGTGGTGGAATGGGAACGTCTGGTAGGTGTGGAAAATTCTTTCTGGGAGAAGGAAAAGAAAACGCAGAAAAAATCGATTTTGGTAAAAAAGAAATGCAAAGCATCTATGACGAACTCAACACTTCTGATCATGGAGATATAATTACACTTGGCAGCCCGCAGCTTGGATTAGAAGAAATAGCAGATCTCTCCTCAATGCTAAAGGGCAGATCATTTGAGAAGCGATGCATGGTATTTTGTCCAAGAGTGGTTCAGGAGCAGGCAAGAAAGATTGGATACACAAATGAGCTTGAGCGAGCAGGATGTGAAATTCTCTCTGATTGCTGTACGTGCCTTACTCCACTAGTTGATAAAAATGAAATTGACTCTGTTACAACAAACAGCATAAAGGGTGCATATTATTTGAAAAACTCAAACGGCGTAGACGTTAACCTAAAGTCATTATCACAAATAATCCAAGATGAAACAAAATGACATTCAAAGTCATAGTTAAAGGAAAAGCATCTGGGAAAATCATGAAGACTGGTACTCCGATAAACTTCCTTGGGGCAGTTGACAAAAAAACAGGCGTCATTCACGACAAAAAGCATGATCTTGCGGGCAGATCAATAAAAGATTCTATTCTTGTTTTTCCATATGGCGTTGGAAGCAGCGTGGGTGCCTATACCATTTACTCACTCAAGTCAAACAAGTCTGCACCGCTTGCGATGGTATGCGCAAAGGCAGATCTCAGTGTAGCTTCAGGATGCGCGCTTGCAAACATACCGATGGTTATTGCAACAGAACTTGACAAACTTGAGGACGGAAAAGAAGTCACGCTTGATACAGAATCGGATAAACTCATAACTTTTCGCGAATAATTTTTCCATTTGGTGCATTTTCTTTGAAGATCACGCCTTCAAATGAAGACACTGTAGTTTTCCTGTCCCTCCAACAATTATCTGGAAGGCCGGCCTTTTGGCATGTGTGGGAAAGAAATTCTTCTTCGGTCCAGCCATATTCTACTGGAACCTGTGGAAGCAAAAGTCCAGAGTAAAACCCCTGTCTTACTATCAGGCCGTCTCTGCCTACTTTGATGCGCGATGCTAATTTAGAAGGATCATCTACTTTGATTTCGATAGGAGGCGTAAGGACTGTCACTTCAAATGTTATTTTATCAAGCTCATCCTTTGTAACTGGAGAAAATCTTGGATCCTCAGTAGCTGCCGCAATTGCCGCATCAACCAACGCGTTATTCAGTCTTCTTGGCATAGGATATCCGATACAGCCGCGAAGTTCCGATGAAATATTCAGTGTAACAAATATGCCGGCATCAAAGGAAAATTTTTCTTTTATTTTTTCCTCAAGCTCTAGTTTGTGATGTTTTGCAATATATTCTGTAACGATTTTTCGCGCAGTTTGTACAAGTAACGTACCGTCCTCATCGGTAAGATCATAATCTTTCATTGACTTCATCAATAAATTTCTGCAGGTTTCTAATATGAGTTCCCTCCCAGTATATTTGGTTGCAGGAATTACATATCCAGAACTGTTGCATGTTTTGCGCTACTTTGTCCGGAATCCGGCTGGTGATTTTTTCTTTTTCTATTGACTGAACAATTCCATTACATATGGTACACCTAACATCATTCATGTCAATTTTACATTTGTTGAGGTTTGTTTTTTTGTAAATTTCAACAATTTGACTAGTTTCATCTGTATTGGAAAGATCTATTACAGAAATGTTTTGTTTTTTGCAAATGTTTGTTATATTACGATCTTTTGTAACAAGAATACGATTCTCGATTTTTGCGATTAATAGTAATTGATCATGATTAATTGTAGCAAAATACTTGCAATCAAATCCTAGTAATCGAAGCTTTCTTGCAATGTTTCCAAGCATTGCGTCTGCTAGAAATTTTGGCTTATTGTTCATCCTTTTTCTGAACTACTTCTGTTACATGACTTGTGCCTGCCGGAAGCACACGAACAAAATCGTCCAGGGTGAACCGTGCCACAATAGCTTCTTGTACTCTGACAAAATCTGATCTGATTTTTTTTGCAGTGTCAGCCATTTCTGCACCGCCTGGCTCAATTACTGCATAACAAATACATCTTTTCTTTATCGGCTCAAGTGGACCGCACGTGATCATGTGATAATTATCTTCCTTTAGTATGCCAACTGCTAGCTTTAATGTTGAAATTTTGACAAAATTCTTCTGTCCTTCTAGCACAAAGGAGCCTCTTGTTAGAAACTGTCCGCTTGGAGCTGCTTTTTTTACCTGATCTGGGTTGATCCAATATGCGCTCATCCCATACATTGCCTCTCTCCACGCTCTGCTAAAACAGACAGTCGCATGTGCAACTTCATTTAACGAGTCAAACGGGATTGGATCCGTTGTATCTTTTAGTATGAAAAATGGTGAGCCAAAAATTTCGGCGTGAAATACTTTATCGTTTTTTCCAAGATGCTTTCTAATGATTGCAGAATTTGACGAAGAATCTCTCCCACCTATTGCTAATAATCCGTCTGATGTGTAAAACCACCTGTATCGCTCGTACCAATTTTTCTTTTGTACTTGGGTATATGTGACATATTCTTTTGCTATGTCTATTTGCGTTCTGAGCCTTTGGATTTCCTTTTGGTTTTTCCTTTTTAGAAATTCAATCGAATCTGTTGCTGAAGATTGACGTTTTGCCTCATCAAACAATGTAGATGCAATCGCAGGAATTGACGAGTCTGATTTTATTTGGACTTTTTCATCTCCAATTTTTATAAAAACAAGTCCTTTTTCTCTTACAAGTTCTGCGTTTTGCTCCCTTAGTTTTTCCATTGCGGAAGGATTAGTAATAGATGTTATTCCTCTAGATGGAAACTCAAAGAGTGATTTTGCAATTTTTGTTATGCTCTCAGATCTTTCTTTGACAAGTAGTATTGCCTTGTCTTGCTCGTCAATTTTATTTTGTAATTCGTCGATTTTTTTATCTAGAGCAGCATTCTGGGTAATCTTGCCGCTATCAAGCAGCATTTCAGAAAATACTTTGTCCAATCCCTCCATGAAGGTTGAAGTCTCTGTATGTTCATGTCCTTGTACGGCACTTATCTTGATTGGATAAACATCAAAACCTTTTTCGGTTTTGACTATGAATGGTTGATGATCACCGCTTGCAACTTTGTGAACTAGGCGATTTGTCGCATCAATTATTGCTGCAATATTTTCATTTGTAAGATCTCGTCCGGGAGTATTTGGATCTATTTTTGCAATGCTTATGATCTCTTCTGCGTATTTTGCAGGCAATCCAAGCGTTCTGCCGACCCACTTGATAACGGGAGTTGATACAGAATTAATCTCTTGAAAGTCTTTTTCACTGATCTCAAAAACATTTAATCCATTTAGTGGCGGGGGTGTGTATGTTACGCCTACATGAAGCTCCCTATGTCTTACCTCGATTGAATGCAACAATGCTAGAATCTTCATTTGTTTATTGCAAAGTATGATGTTTCCATCTCCGAAAAATTCACAAATTAAAACAAATTCCTTGTCAAATCCACTAAATGTAAGATAGGCTATTCTCTCAACTTCAATCTGTTCTATCTTTGTAATCTTTAATCTTGCAAGATCATCTCGAAGTCGCTTTACCATCTTGTTTTCCTCAATTTGATCAATTTTGATGTTAGTTAGCCACATACCAATTGTTGAGAGAACCAAGAACAGGTCAGGCCTTTCAGGATGATGAAGCTTGAAAAGTATGCTTTCGCGGTTTATCCCATAGATATTACTTACATAGTAGCCGTCTGCTTTTTTTGATATTTCATTTACAAGATAGCGTAATTCGATTCCAGCTAGTGTCACATGTAATCACCATGTACCCAAAATATACTCCTACTGATGTAACAGACACGCTTTATGACCAAAGATTTTAAACAAGGATAATTGGAGTCAACCTAGAAATTTCATTGACAAAACACCCAAAGAAGAAGGCTCCCGACTCGAATGATCCTACAAATGGAGATATTCCGGAGACTGAACCAGTTGACACCGAAGATGAATTATCACGACGAAAAAGGCTGCTTGATAGGCTATTTTGGATTCGCATAGGACTTGCAGCCATAGGTGGTACGATTGCAACATTTCTCTTTGAATCAATTGAAGGAGAGGAAAGAAGGTGGGCCTCAATTATATTCATGATTGTAATTTTTGTGATTTCCGCAGTAATTGGAAAGGGAATGAAAATAGGACTTCCTCCATCGGACAGAAAAAAATTAGTTACAACTGGAATCGGCACATACGTGTTTGTTTATCTTTTCATGTGGATTCTCTCATACACGCTAGTTCATCATCCAAGCGTAGACCTCACAGCGATAAAACCATTCTAGTATCACTCAGATATGTGGAAATTTAAAACTCCTGGAATACCAGACGAATTTTTTGAAAGAACCGAAGATGTACCAATTACAAAAGAAGAGGTCAGAACAATTCAGATAAGCAAGGCACGACTCTGTCCAGGGAATGTAGTCTATGACATAGGATGTGGAAGTGGCTCCATAACTGTTGAGGCAGCCCTGCAAGTCGAGTCAAGTGGAAAAATTTACGCAGTTGACATTGATCCAAAAGCAGTAGATCTGACAAGAAAAAATCTTGACAAGTTTGGAATATCAAATGTGGAAATAACTCTGGCTGATGCAAAACAAAAGATTGCTAGTCTTCCTATGGCCGATGCAATTTTTATTGGTGGTACTGGCGGAGACACAAAAGACATTGTGAACCTCTGCTATGACAAACTAAAGGCCGGTGCAAGAATTGTAGTTGGAGTAATTCTCATTGAGACACTTTATTCTGTTATGGAAACAATGAACAAATTGAATTTTGACTCTGTTGATATGACGCAAATTACCATATCAAAAAGCAAAAAGACATCGACTGGAACAATGATGCTTGCAAGAAATCCAGTCACAGTTATATCTGCAACAAAAAACTAGCTCAATCAAGCTTTTAACTGGGAAAATTTTGATTTATGACATGCATGATTTGATTTGTGTCGGATGCGGTCCAGGCGATCCTGAGTTATTGACAGTTAAGGCAGTCAAGGCAATAAAGGAGGCCGAAGTAATAGCGTGCCCGACAGCAAAGGAAGGAAAACCAAGCATTGCGCTCTCCGTAGTGGAATCAATCATAGAAAAATCAAAAAACCCCGAAATAGTAAATCTTGTCTTTCCAATGGTAAAAGACAAGGAAACACTAGAAACCACATGGGAGAACAACACCAAAATTTTAGCTCAAAAGGTACTTGAGGGAAAAAAGGTTGTCTATCTTACGGTTGGCGACCCGTATCTTTACAGTACATGGATATACCTAAACAGAGAACTGCAAAATAAATTTCCGCAAATAAAAATTTCTGTAATTCCTGGAATTGTTTCAATGTTTACGTTTGCATCAAAGATTGGAATCAGTCTTGCAGAAGGAGCTGAGACCATGGCAGTCATTCCCTCCTGCTATGATCTATCAAGAGTAAAGGA
>JACRJT010000034.1 GCA_016215465.1 Nitrososphaerota archaeon
GCTATTGTGACTACGGTGTCTCCTAGGTCGTGGAATGTTGTTAATCTGAGTTCGATTTGTTCCAGTGCCATTCTTACGTTTCCTAGCATTTTTGAGACCTTGCGGACTTCGGCTAGTTCGTTTGCTAAAACCTTGCTAGTGTGAACGTCGTGTTTTTGAGTCGCTGTAACGATTCTTTGGAACAGTTTGTCCTCTCTTTGCTTTAGTTTAGTGACCATTCCGTCAAGTTTTGAGACTTGTCCAGTCAGGCTTTTGATGGCCATCTCAATTCTTGGTTTCAATGATCCTTTTGGCTTTAAGACGTCGTTGAACTTTTCAGACATGCTTGGTGTTGGCGGCTTTGACCATGAGTTTTGGAAGTTTGTCATGACCGTCTTTATACAGTTTATTGAAAATGAAAAGTGTGAAATCTATTTTACTAAAAGATAGAATTAGCTAGGGGAGAATCTAAAGATAAAAAACAAAACGCGCCTAGTTTATTGGGCTAGAATGCTCTGTGGGTGTATTTTTTTGATGTGAACCCCAATTCCATGCGTGGAAGAGATGGCCTCACTACATAATGGACATTTAACCATTTTATTGATTGTCCCTCAAGTAGATACTATTTAAGACTTACGTTTTTTGAAACTGTAAGCTGGTAAAACATCAGAATGTTTTTTGATCGGGAAATTGTTTGTGTTGGACTTTATTTTCAAAAATTCAAACTACCTTTTGATTTTGTATTTTGTTAGATTTTCATTTGCGAGTTTCTTGGTCAAAGACAATTTTTGCTATCTTGATTTTTTTCTCCGCTGAAAAGTTTTAAAAAATCTTTTGATTGATTTTTTGTTTTTTGCAAACCAATTGATGATGTTCAATTATGTGTTAATTTTTAGTCAAGGTTACTGCCAACCTGTATTTCCACTCCACGAACAATATTACCAAAAAAGGCATTCATTATAGTTAAATCTTTTTATTTAGAATCAAAAAAATTGGTTTGAACTTATGACACAAACTTCACGAAATAACGATAGATGTCCACGTTGCTCTAAAGGATCAATGTTAACAGATGGAAGTACAGGAGAAATGTTTTGCAATACGTGCGGATTTGTCGCAACCGAAAGAGTTGAGGAAGAAGGACCAGAATGGCGTTCATTTTCAAAAGAAGAAGGAGAGAACCGAACAAGGACTGGAACTCCGACTTCGTTGGCAATGCACGACATGGGTCTTGCAACCATAATCGGTCAGGCAGACAAGGACGCATCAGGGAAACCACTTACATCTTCGATGAAAAGCACGATTGAGAGACTCAGAACTTGGGATAGCCGAAGCCAAGTACACGAACCAGTAGACAGGAACTTTAGACAGGCGTTCAGCGAGCTTGATAGGCTAAAAGACAAGCTAGCATTATCTGATGCCGTAATCGAAAAGACTGCATATATCTACAGAAAGGCGCTTGACAAAGGCCTTGTTAGAGGTCGCTCGATTCCAGGACTAGTTGCTGCAGCACTATATGCAGCATGCAGAAATACAGAGACTCCAAGAACACTTACCGATGTAGCAAATGGAATCAACATCAAGCGAAAGGATGTAGCAAGATGTTACAGATTGCTCCTCAGGGAATTAGAACTGAAAATGCCAGTAGTAGACCCGATCAAGGGAGTTGCAAGAATTGCAAGCATTGCAGATCTAAGTGAGAAGACAAAAAGAAAGGCGCTTGAATTCCTAAAGGAAGCTAGTCGTATCGAGGTATCTGCAGGAAAGGATCCAATGGGCCTTGCAGCAGCAGCACTTTACTTGGCTTGTGTGATGTTAGGAGAAAACAAGACCCAAAAAGACATTGCTCAAGCAGCAGGTGTAACAGAGGTAACAATCCGAAATAGGTACAAAGGTCTCAAAGAAGCACTAAAACTCTAATCTTTTTTTAATTGTTCTTGTTTTAAAATCTTAATATCAATTGATTCCTATTTTTTACTTGTGGGAAAGAAACTAACAATTGGAGTTATGATTGCAATCACAATAGCTGCTGCAGTTGCGATCGGCTCATCATCGTTTTCTGGAACAAAAAACCAACACGAGGAAATTTATCATGTAATGCTTGCAGATCCCAAATTATATCACGACGGAGTATTTTCTGATACCTTTATTATCAAAAAGGGAACGTACCAATTTAGATTTGTCCCAAACGGCGATAGTCCCGAAGTCCTGACAATCATGCTTAAAGGAAACTCATTTTCGTTTTCTGAAGACTTTATGCTGGAGGGAACGCCGCATGATACTGGAATTTCGAAATACTACACATGGAAATATAACGGACAAGACACAATCAACGTTCCAGAGGACCAAGAACTACAAATCAGTGTCAACCCACAGGGAAATATTTTGGGGCCGGTTTCTGTTTATCTGATTAAATAGGCTGGCGTGGCCCCAAACGCAGAACTTGAGAGATTCCCTCTCACTTACATAACGCAAATGCGTTAATGGTTGCCTAATTGTTCTGCTGGACCACGCGTCCTTCAGTCGATAGGAATTATGTCCTTTCGCATTGTTTTGTATAGGAATTTATCTTATTTAAGATTTAGTATGAATTTTTACATAAAAGATCTGCTTATAATCAAATTATTTTGGCTAGGCATTTGAAAAGCAATAATAGCAAATCCTGCAAAATCAAGTCATGAGTCTTTCTGGAAAGGTTGCTCTGATAACAGGTGGAAGTAGAGGAATTGGAAAATCGATTGCTACACTTTTTCTAAAAGAGGGCGCAAAGGTAGCAATAACTGGCAAGGACACAGACAGACTTGAACAAGTAAGAAAAGAGATCGTAGATGTTTTGACAATACCTGCCGATATACGAAATGAAAAAATGGTACAATCTGCAGTAGAGAAAACAGTAGAAAAATTTGGCAGACTAGACATCCTAGTAAACAATGCCGGAATCTTTCCACAAGTTAAGCTACTCCATCAAATCAGGGAATCAGAATGGAACGAGGTAATTGACGTAAACTTGACAGGACAATTTCGTTTTACAAAAGCAGCAATTCCGTATTTACAAAAAAACGGTGGAAGCATAATCAATATTGCATCAAATGCAGGGCTAAAGGCTTTTGATAACTTTCATGCAGACGCATATACGGCATCAAAGGGAGCACTTGTTTTGCTGACAAAGTCTTGGGCACTAGAATATGCCAAAGACAAGATCAGGGTAAATTGCATTTGCCCCGGCGTTGTCGATACGGATATGACAAAAGAATTCCTTATCACGCAAGCACAAAGGGAAATGCTTGATTTGGAATATCCAATTGGAAGAATTGGCAACGTAGAAGACATTGCAAGATCCGCCCTGTATTTTGCCTCCGATGATTCAGGATGGGTCACAGGTTCTGTTTTGGCAATAGATGGCGGCGAATCAGCAAAATAATCTACCTCATAGATTCAAGCCAAATCAATTTAATATCGATATTTTAAGGAAACTTGTTGAGTCCGCAAAAGAAAAGAAGGGTCAAGATTGTCATATTACTTGCTATGATCTGGTTTGTGATTTCCCTTCCTTTACCATGGCTTTACCAAACACCTGAAGAGGCAAGACCGCAAATGTACATCCTACTTCAGATAATAGGCATCATTTCAATTCCGTTCGTAGTACTTGGAATTGCTTGGACGCTAAAGCCGGAACTAACTACATAACAAATTGTCAATCAAACCACCATTTACAAATCCGCTAAACGAGACTGCACTTGCTATTGATGCTGCAATGCGGGCAAATAAGGTAGTAATGGAAATTTATGTGCAGGATTTTGCAATAGAGCGCAAAGACGACGACTCTCCAATAACAAAGGCAGATTTGCAAAGCAACCAAGTCATAAAAGAAATTCTCTCAAGTTCTGGCTTGCCAATTTTATCTGAGGAAGATGAGGATGACAAATCAAGAGTAAAACATGAGAAAATTTGGGTTGTTGATCCGTTGGATGGCACAAGCGATTTTGTAAACAAGACTGGGGAATTTACAATCATGATTGCCCTAGTAGAAAAGAAAAAACCCATCCTTGGAATAATCTCAAGGCCGACTACAAACATGTTGTTTTTGGCGCAAAGAGGAAGTGGGGCATTTGTTTTTGAGAAAGAGTCTTGGAAAAAATTGATTGTGAGTAAAACTAGTGAATTGAAAAAATGTAATGCTGTTGGGAGTAGGTTTCATTTAACAGAGGCAGAAAAGGAATTTTTCAAAAGTCTCGGGGTTGAGAGTTTTGCAAGTAGGGGTAGTTCACTAAAGGTTGCGGAAATTTGTATGGGTATGGCAGACATTTACCTCACAACCTCAAACAAGATAAAACAGTGGGATACTTGTGCATCTTATTGTCTGGTTACTGAATCTGGAGGAAAAATGACTGATATGTGTGGGAACGATATTCTGTACAATACTGAGAGATTAAACCATGAGAACGGCTTACTTGTGACAAACGGCCTTGTGCATGATCAGATAATCAAAAAATACCAGTCACTTGACTAGGTTTTTTGATTTTAAGAAATTTAACAGATTTTGAACGCTTTGCTCTAGTGTTTCTTTTTCTGTGTCAAGTACAAAGTCCGGATTTGGTGGGGCTTCGTATGGATCGCTTATACCAGTAAAGTTCTTGATTTCGTTGGCTCGTGCCTTTTTGTACATTCCCTTGACATCACGAGTTTCACACTCTTGTAGTGAGCATTTTACGTATACTTCAAAGAATCGTGTGTCGTCTCCGACTATTTTTCTTGCGTCCTCTCTGTTTTCAATAAATGGACTAACCAGAGAAACTCCACATGGGACATTGTGCTTTAGGAGCAGTTTGGCTAGGTGTGCAACTTTTTTGTTGTGCTCGACTCGCCCTTCTTTGGAGAAGTCCTTTGGCGATAGCCATTCTCGCAATTCATCGCCATCCAATATGGCAAGGTTTGGGACGTGCTTTTGCATTGTCCTAATTATTGTAGTCTTGCCAGAACACGGAAGACCAGTCATCCATACCACAAATGTCATTTCATTTTAACTCAAAATTATAGTTCTTAAAGACTTTACGAAAATTATACCGAAGTAAACCATTCTTGTTTTTCCAGATACTCGATCTCCTTCATTACCGTTTCAATCTTTGTTGATACGGCCATTACCGACTGAAACTGTTCATACATTGCCTGCTCTTCCTCCTTCGAAAGAACCTCAGGTGCTCTTTTGAAAAACTCGTCCTCCTTTGAGAGATGGTCATTTAGGTAAATGGCGTAGGTTCGCAGAAATCTTGCAACTGGTTCTTGTGCATCTTCGCCATTTTTCCATCTTTGTACGTGTTTTGCAATGTTTTTTGCGATTCTTCTGCTAAATTCATGCTCTATTGTGAATTTTCTAATTTCTTCTTTTAGTGTGCCATAACTAGCAACGCATGCAAAATACGAGTCCTCCTCTCTGGAATAATGAATTGCATCCAAAAACTCGGAAATTACAAAGGTGATTTTTTCTAAATCAGAAATTGGAATTGGCTTTTCTGCGTACAAGTCCTTATGGCATTTTATGATGATTTTTTCTAGGCGTCTTATTTTGAGGTGATCTTGTCGAAGGGCTTCAGTTGCGCTCATTTGGTATGTGTGTGATTTTCCGGATTATAAGTTCAAGGTGAGCAAACTTTACAGTCACATTTCATCATGCCAGCCTTTTCCATACAATTATCATGTTTTTCTTCAAAGCATTTGAGGCAAATTACCATGAATACAATAAAATCGCATTACTATTATCGGTTTGTTCTAGAGGACAGAGTTTGAGTTTGCACCATCAAAGTTTATTGTAACACCAGATAGATACTTGATTTTGTTTTCAACTATGCATTTGACAAAATTTCCAATTTCTGCAGGCTCTCCTAATCTTTTCATTGGGAGTGATTCTGCATATTTGTTAATATCTACAGATAATTCTTTTGCTCTGTCTGTGTTGATTGGTCCTGGTGCAATGTTTACACAGTTGATGTTTTTTGATGCAAGTTCCTTGCTCAGTATTTTGAAAACCGCAGTAAATGCAAGCCTGTATACACTTGAGATTATCAATCTCGGATTTGGTTCCTTGATAACGCTAGACGTTATGACAAAAATGTAGCCTCCATCTCTTACCTTTAGTTTTTGCAGCAACAGACAGAATCCCAAGAATAGCTGGTTGTGGTATTTTTGCCAGTCCTTTTCAGTTACATCGTAAAATTGTTTTGGTACAGGGCCACCCGTATTCAAAACCAAAATGTCCGTTTCCTTATGTTTTTTGATGAAATTTTTGACACTGCTCAAATCTGATGTGTCAATATCTTTTCGTGATGCAGCAAATACATCGCATCCAATAGAAGATAATGATTCTGCAATTGCCTTACCTATCCCCCTTGTGCCGCCAAGAACTATTGCCTTCATCACACACTGGTATTATCGCAATTCATTTTAATTTACTGCTCATTCTAGGCTGAAGAGGATTATTTTTTTTGGATCATGCTGGATTAGGCCAAAATGTGGCTTTGCAAAGCCGCCACTATGGTGTCCTTGCGGGCCTCCAAGTCCAACCCGGAACAAATAGTTGCTATTTTTGTTAATTTCAAATTCGCGTTTTTGCATAACAAACGATTCGATTTTTTCTGTTGCAGGTTGAAATGGCCAGATGTTTGTAATTTCATTTTTGGTTTGCCGTATGGCTGCTTCTATATGCTGGTGGCCGCACAGTATAATAAAATTCTCAAGTTTGGTTTTTCCCTCCTCAAATGCGGAAGATGCCTTGTAATGATATCCATAATAACTGTAAAACTCGTTATTTTCCTCAGATAGTCTTTGCCATGTTTTTTGATATAGCCACGGATCATCTCCTTTTTTGGTTATTTTTTGTGGGTCTAATGGTCCGCCATGGACGCAGAGAAGTTTGTTTTTTGCATCTATTATTTGCTGTTCCCCAAATGTTTCATCTTTATTTTGGTGAAAAAATTCAAGGTCTTGTTCAGATAATAATTCATGAGCCCTTGTGCTTGCAAATGAGCTACCGCTGATTGATTTTTTGTACAACACACTTTCATCGTGATTTCCCATCACGGATATGATTGGATAAGTTTTTGAAAGCTCTTGCATTTTTTGCAGGACCTCTTTTGGGTTGGCTCCCCTCTCCAAGAGATCGCCTAGATTAATTATTCTTGAGATTTTGCCATATTTTTCTTCAAATTTGGGGGAAAGTGTAATTTTCAGAATTGTCTCAAGTCCGTCTATATCTGCATGAATGTCAGAAAACACTAAATCCATTTTCGATAAACTATTTTGAATTTATTATATAATGTAATCATTTGTTGGTTCTGTCAAGTCTTCGTCGGTATTTCTCCCTGTCAAATTCCGTCGGGCGAACCTGATCCCACTTTAATGGATACCATGAATAGCCGTCAAATGCCCTGAAAATATCGCCCTCAACTTTGTGTTGTTTTAGTCCCCTGCATTCATGCAAGTCTTTTTCTTCGGCTATGGCAAATCTGCCACAATTCAGGCAACGAAATATGTCATTTCCTAGCCATGCTTTAAGAGATTTCAAGACTTAGTATCATCGCTTTGATTCTGAGTGTAGATTTTTTCGCAAGCAATTTGATCTGTTTCTTTCTTCTCTTGTTCTAGTTTTTCAACTCTTTGTTTTAGATCAATTACTATGGGCGAATCTTTGAGCATTGCTTCATTTATTCCGCCCACAATTCCGTCAACCACTCGTTTACGAATTTCATCATCATGAGTCAAGACATCTGCAATAAAATGTGCCATATGTTTTGTGTATGCTTTACGCATTTTTTTAGCAAGATAATCAAGACCTTTACCTACTAGAAACATACCGCCTGCCATACCTATACAGATAAGTGATAAAATTGAGAATATTCTAATGGCAACGGTGATTGACTCGGCAGTAAATTCTGTAAGCGGGTTTACTACATAGATATAAGTAAAAAACAAAAGTGCTGGAACAATGCCAAATAAAATTATGAATTTATGTGCAGGTAGTGAATCAATCGTTTCAACGATTTCATTCATTTTATTGTGTTTAACCATTCTAGTTTCTCTTCCTATTCTTCTCAATCCATGATTCTATTGCTTTTTCAACCAATTCAGTTAATGTCATTCCTTTATTGATTGCCTCAATCTTTGCCTGTTTCCAGATTTCTGGATCTACGTTAAGAGAGGTTGAACTTTTTTGTACCATTATCTATTATTACCATTTAGGGTATATAACAATTATGGTAAAGTTTATCTAGCCTGCAAACTATACCATTAATGGTATAATGGTATGACAACAAACGAAACAAACCCAACCCGTGAAGAGAAAGGAAAGACAATAGCAGAAAAACAAGATCAAGTACGACGAATCGATTCAACACATTATCAGGTAAAATCACAATATACGGGAAACATAAGATGGTATGACGTAATCGCTATTGGTTCAGGTTGGAACTGCACCTGTGCGGATCACAAATATAGACAGGTTTGTTGCAAGCACATTCACGCAGTAGAGTTTTCAGTCAAATTAAGAGAAGAAATCAGGAAGAAAAATACAGTTACCATTTCACCGCTCAACACATCTGAGTGTATTTACTGCAAATCCGAGAACATAACAAAAGACGGATTAAGACACAACAAGTATGGTGATATTCAGAAATTCAACTGCAAGAACTGCAAACGCTATTTCACTATCAATCTAGGCTTTGAGAAAATGAAACATAATCCTAAAGGAATCACAACCGCCATGCAACTATACTTCTCTGGGGAATCACTCAGGAATGTAGCCAAATCACTAAGGCTTCTAGGCATGAATATTACTCATCAGACCGTCTACAACTGGATTCAAAAATACACTGGATTGATGGAAAAATATCTAGAAAACATAACCCCGAACATTTCTGACACATGGAGAGCAGATGAGATTTTCATTAAGGTAAGAGGAAATCCAAAATGGCTCTATGCAATGATGGACGAAGACACACGCTTCTGGATTGCAAAACAGGTTGCAGATACAAAATACACAGAGGACATAAGACCAATGTTTCAGGAAGCCAAAAAATTCACCCAGACAAAACCCAGTGTTTTGATTACAGATGGTGCACATAATTTTCAGACTGCATACAAGCGTGAATTATTCACAATAGCACTGCCAAGAACACAGCACGTTCGCCACATCCACATGGACAGGGATATGAATAATAACAAAATGGAGAGATTGAATGGTGAAATCAGAGACAGGGAAAAAGTAATGCGTGGATTGAAGAAAATGGATTCCCCAATGATCGGGGGATATCAGTTATTCCACAATTACATCAGGAATCATCAGGGTCTGGATAATCAAACACCCGCAGATAAGGCAGGAATCAAAATTGAGGGGGAGAACAAATGGATGACACTAATCCAGAACGCAAGCAAACAGTAAAGAGATTGACCCGATGGGGTTTCAAGATAACCCTGCTGGTTATTGATTATCTCATTTAGGCAATTTGATTTTATTGCCAAGCATTTGCCTAGTGATTTTATTTCCTTTGGGATCGAGTATTGGTAATTCTTCATTATTCCAAAACTCAAAACAGTCTATTGCCAAATTTGTAAAATATGCCATAAAATACTTGTGATCTATTCTTTCATTATCGATGTGTTTTTTAAGAATAAAATAGGATACAACTGTCAATACTCCAAATATTAGATAGTATTGTTTTTTTGGAATAGCCCCTTCTATAACTAAGATTCCTGCCTGATCGTAATTTCTTCGCACAACATCTACGGGATTTTGGTGATCAGTGTTTAATTTGCCGTTTTTCATCAGAGTGTCATTCCGATAGCCATTGTAGATATTCTCTTCTGCACTTTTATGTGGTGTTTCACCAATCATTTTGAAAGTATCAGTTAATGCGGATCTCAGATGCTCTTTTTTTGAATATGCTATTGTTTGCCATGCAATCAAACCCGATACGCTAGCTGCAACAAGGGCAGGAATTGCCCCTTCTAAAAGTGAAGAAAACCAATCATTTGTTTGGATATATTGATAGATTGTTCCATTGATGTTTTGTGTTTGCCAATCCATATTATGATGACGTTGTAATTGCTTAAAAGAACTATTTTGAAAGTGAACCAGTTCCGAATTAATTAGTTCTTTTATACTAGTATTACCTTACGAATTTACTATGGCAAAATGCACCAGATTGAACTGTAGGCACGAACAATATCAACACCCAAATCCCAACACTTGTGGTGGAGCAAGTAAATGTACTACAGATGTATGTGAATGTGAAAAATTCACACCATAAATTTTTAGAATTATAGTGAAATTAAGCATTTTTACAATAGGTAAAGTGGGAATTTACGAAGTTATGATCATTCTTTAATACTTGATTGAGATCCATATTATGTGTCCGCAGTCGGGCTGATTGCATTCTTAATAATTCTCATAGTTGGTGGTGCATTTCTAATGCTAAGTCCTGAATCTGTGCCTAGAAACATTGCCGAATTTGGAATGCCTGTTTTTGGGGCTGGTTTAATTGGTTTAATTATTTTTGCTATCTTGAAGTTTTTTCATATTATTTGATCTTCTTTCATTGTAGATTAGCCCTAGTCCTAAACCAAGAGATGAACAAGTAATCAACACAATTAGCAGTGATGGTATCTCAATCAGATAATTTCACCCCTATCATTCATTATGACTGACACCCGACGGAATTTGACAGGGAGAAATACCGACGAAGACTTGACAGAACCCATTTGTTACAAAAAATTCATCATGTGCCGTATTGGAATTGGTTTTATGGTGTGATGCCAAATTGGTCTATATCAGTTAATAAAGCAAGTACGCACAGATTATAGATTAAGCCCATTCATGGTTGCCAAATGTATGACGATCTGGTAAAGGAGGCAATACATGGACAAACGGCAGATAGTGCGTCTGCTATAATGCAAAGCACCGTTCCAAATGAGGTAAAGGGGTTTATTCCGGATTTGGTATCGCAGCTAGATCAAGGGGTGGATCCGTCAGATGTTGCAGACCAAGCACTAAACAAGACGTTTGACATTGTGCAGTCGTCTTTGTTGGGAGATGCGTCAAACCACGTAATTGACAAATTTGGGCATAGAATAGTGGATTTGCTTTTTGGGGCACCATTTCTGAACATATTGCAAAAGGCGTCACTACTCATATCAAACAGCACAAATCCGTTTTAGTTTGCATTTATGAAAAGGACGTACAATTGCAGCCCTTGACTAGGCATTTACCGTTTTTGTCATGTATGGCAGAATCATGAAAACAGCCAGACAGGAGATTTTTGCATTTCATAGATTTGATTAGGATTCCTAACTAATTCGCTTTATGCTATGACTACTTGGACTTGTCTTGATTCGTGTTTGCAGATGTCTTTGTGTAGGTTTGCGTGTGCTTCTTGCTTGAATGTTAGATCGCACCTGTAACATTTCCAAGCTGTTGCTGTCATAATGGAATAAATGGTATTTTTTGTATATAATTAAGGCGTAGCTTTTATTCATAGAAATGATCAGTGCGTTTGTTTCTCATATAGAGATATTTTTGAAAAATACTTACAGCGGATACAATCCTTAGATGTCAAAAACGGCGGTTTCCCTCAAAATTTAAGAGTCCCCCTTAGTTCGTTGATTTGTTGTCAGTTACAGTAATTGGGGGGAAAGCGTCAGAAGACTTGGCAAAAAAACTAGCTAAAAGACTAAAAGCCAGCTTTATTTCATCGAATCTTAGAATTTTTCCAGACGGGGAAAGCAAAATCACCATAAACGCCAAGCCAAGGAAAGGCAAAATCATTATTGTGAATTCTACATATCCGCCAGTTGATTCCAATCTAATGCAGACACTATCTTTAATCTCAAAAGCAAGACAGTTTTCATCAGATGTAGTCTCAGTCATACCCTACTTGGGTTATGCAAGACAAGATAGAGAGTTTCTCCCAGGCGAAATAGTAACGCTGTCAGTCATAGCAAAATTACTCAAAGCATCTGGCGCGTCAAAAGTGATAGTTGTCGATATTCACAGTCAGATTGGTCTGAAGCACTTTGATGTTCCAGTCAAAAACGTCTCCGCGGTACAAGAGCTTGTAGATCATTTCGAAAAGCTAAAGCTAAAGGATCCACTTGTAGTGTCGCCTGACCTTGGAGGAGCTACCCGTGCTGAAGAGTTTGCAAAGTTATATGGGACTGATTTTATTGCACTCAAAAAACAGCGGGACCGAAAGACTGGAAAAGTAGAGATCATGACTTTAAATTTGGACGGAGTAAAAGGGAGAGACTTGGTCCTAGTTGACGACATGATCAGTACAGGAGGCAGCATAGTAAAAGCAACAGAGTTTCTCAGGAAGCAAAAGTGCAGAAGAGTCTATGTGGCATGTACACATGCTTTACTAATTGACAACGCGGAAAAAAAGATAAGAAAGGCAGGCATTTCTGGGATCATTTCTACAAACACAATTCCAGGAAATACATCCGTAGTCGATGTCTCAGGAATCATAGCAAAGGCAATCTAGATGCCGGAAAGCTTTTTCATTGTTTCAAAAGAATATCTGGAGCTTGCAGTAGATGAGGTAGTAACTATTGCAAAAATGTACGATAGATTCTGTAAAGTCAAATCAATTTCAAATCTTGTTATCGTGCAATCAAAGACACCTTGGGAAAAAATAGTAGGTCGTGCCACATTTGTAAAAATTGCAGGTCAGATAGAGCGAAAAATGTCCGGTGTTTTCCTTGATGAGAAAAACTATACCCTACTCTTTGGTGCAAAGTCGTTTATGTGCAAGGCAATCAATCTTTCACAAAAAACAATTGACATTCCAGAGATAGAGCGTTCATTAGGAAACATGGTTGTGACATTTTGCAACGCAAAGGTTTCCCTGGAAGACCCAGATGTTACCGTTTATCTAATATTCACAGATATGGAAAACTTCTTTGGCTTTGCAACAAGATTCGAACCGCAAAAACGGCCAAGAAAACTAACAAAGTTCCATCATGAATTGGATTGGAAGTTGACCCGTGCAATGATTAATCTGGCAAGGTTAAACGATGATGAAATTGTGTGTGATCCCTTTTGTGGTACTGGAAGTACGCTTTTGGAGGCAGAGTCCATGGGTCTAAAGTCAATTGGAATTGATTTTGATGAGAAGATGTGTAAAATATCAAAGGACAACCTCAAAGAGAATAATTTCAAATCCAGAGTCATCAATCAAAACTATGATTACATGCTACAGATCAAGGATAGCTTTGATGGTATAGTAACTGATTTGCCATATGGAACAGCATCAAAAATATCAGAGCCCCCACAAAAACTAATACAAAACTTTGTATCAAAAATGCCAAAAGGTAAAAAGTTTGCAATTATGTGCAAAAAAGGCCTTGATTCAAATCTCAAGATAAAACTAACAAAAAAATATGAAATCTATAGACATAAGAGCTTGACAAGGATGATTCTGGTAAAATGAAACTGGTATTTTTAGGCACATCAGCTGCGCAACCAACAGAAAATCGTGGGTTGTCTTCGACATGCCTTGAAAAAGACGGCGAAATTTTGATGTTTGATGCAGGAGAGGGCGCCCAAGTTTCTTATCTAAAATCTGGATTAGGGTGGAACAAAAAGATGAAAATTTTCGTGACTCATTTGCACGGTGATCACTGCATTGGAGTACTAGGACTTTTGCAAACGATGACCTTACAGCACAGAACGGAACCTATGGAAATCTATGGTCCTGATGGAATTGACATATTCATCGGTGAAAATGTCAGAATTCTAAATTTTGGTTTGTCGTTTCCAGTCAAGATAACTGTAGTAACACCCGGATTAGTGTGCGAAGAAAAAACTTATTCCGTATATGTAGAAGAGGCGGAACATTCCACTCTGGCATTTTCATATTTGTTTCAAGAAAAAGATAAGCCAGGAAAATTTGATTTACAAAAAGCAAAAAGCCTTGGCATTCCAGAGGGAAGTCTCTGGCATGATCTCCAAATGGGAAAAGAAGTTACATTTGGAAACAAGACGGTAAAGCCATCAGATGTCGTAGGAGAGAAAAGACCCGGTAAAAAAATTGGAATATCTGGCGATACAAGACCCACAAAAAAACTTGAGGTGTTTTTTAAAAACTGCGATTATCTTAGTTTTGACTCCACGTTCTCTGATAAGATAAAAGAAAAAGCGCTAGAGACAGGCCACAGTACGGCAAAGGAGGCAGCTACACTTGCAAAAAATGCAAACGTTTCAAATTTGATCTTGACTCATTTTTCTGCACGATACAAAGACGAAACAGAACTACTTGAAGAAGTAAAAAACATCCATGGTTCAGTAATTGCTGCAAGAGATCTGCTTGAAATTGAGATAAAGTAGACATGTTTGAGGCTGTTTCAGACCAAATCAGAGACGCCAAAAAAATTGTCTTTGTGACAGGTGCTGGAATTTCGCAGGAAAGTGGAATTCCGACATTTAGGGGAAAAGACGGCTACTGGAGAAAGTATGATCCGATGCAGCTTGCAACAATTGATGCATTTTACCAAAACCCAAAGCTTGTCTGGGAGTGGTATGAGGATAGAAGGAAAAACATTCTTGCTGCGCAACCAAACAAGGGTCATTTGGCAATTTCCGATCTTGCAAAATATAAAGATGTTATCGTATTGACACAGAACATTGATGGATTACACCAAAGAGCGGGAAGTAAACAAGTTCTTGAGCTTCACGGTAGCATAATCAGAATAAAATGCACGGTTTGTGATTTCAAAGATAACATTACAGATAGTTTCGACGAATTGCCGCCAAGATGTAAGTGCGGCGAGATCCTAAGACCGGATGTTGTGTGGTTTGGAGAAGATTTACCACAAGATATCTGGCACGATGCCATAAATCATGCAAAAAGCTGTGATATCATGGTAATTGCCGGAACCTCGCTAGCTGTGTCTCCTGCAAACGCTCTTCCAATCTTTGCAAAACAAAATGGAGCTGCGCTAATAGAGATAAATCCAGAGCAAACCATCATGTCTGAAGATATGGATTTGTCGTTGAGGGAGACATCTACAAGTGCACTGCCCCATTTAATTTCATTATTAGAATAATTTAGGTGTTAACAATATAACTCATCAATGTTCTACCAACCATCAATGCGCCAATTGAAAGTCCGACATTTGCCATTATGTTGATTGCGGCAAGACCAAATTGCGAATTATCCATAAGGTTTGTTGTCTGAAGTGCAAAGGCAGACATCGTAGTAAGTGAGCCACAAAATCCCACTGCCACAAAAAGCGCGTATTTTGCTTCGAGATTCCATTGTTGCGCAAGCACGGCAAACAGGCCAAGTATGAATGCGCCAATGATGTTCACTACCAATATACTAACAGAAAGTGTGCCTAGTATCATTTGAGAGTCTGTGATTTTGTATCTCAGAAAGGTTCCAAGTACTCCCCCAACTGAAAGAAAGATGATCTCTAATCCTTTCATGGTTTTTCCTAACTAGGGGGTTGTGTAAATACACCATAGATAGTAGTGCCCTGATCTCCTTGTGGATTGTAAACAGAAGATGACACTGTACCATAGTCTGAGTGCTCCACTATCATTTCAATTATGTGAGGGCTAGTTGATATGTCATTTACATTAGTATCGAATTTTGATGAAAAGAATTCGCCTGTAAATAATTGCTTTTCAGAGTTCCGTAATGTCACTGTTACTTTTACTGTTTTTCCAGACGTATCTTCATACTGGATAGAAACTGTATTGTCATCATGTCGTATTGTCTTTAGCTGTAAAGTCTCAAAGATTTTTGACTGTGGTAACGATTCTACTGTAATTGCTTCTGCATTTACGGGGTTAGTTGTTTCTGTTATTTTTACTGGTTCTTGTTTTTGAAATTTGCATTTTTCCAAATCGATTGTATGCGTTAGTTCTTTTTTGCCATTTACTGTCTTTGCCATTTGGGGAACCGAGATCTTGCATTTTTGTTGCTCCTCCTCTCTTTCATACACTTGACCATAGTAGGTTTGCTGTTTTGGTGAGATTATTTTGTCCTGTATTTGTTTGACTGGGTTTAGATCGTCTGCACTTGGAGTTATTGCCTCAATTTTGTTTTCTACGGTATCGACTGTTTGATCTATTGTACCACTTACTGTATGAATCGTGTTGTCTTTGAGATCATTAACGTCGTCTGCAACGGCATTAAAAGCGATATTAGCACTGGAAGGCAATTTTACTAAATATGGATAAAGAGAAAACCCGCCTACAATTAGTATTGCACTTATTATGACTAGTTTTAGTAACATCCAACCAAACGTTTTGTAATTATGATAAAAGTTCAGAAACTCATTCTAGCTGAGTAAATAGGAAAAAAAGCTGACTAATCAGTTAGCCATTCTATTACACGCTCGATGTTCTTTGAGCGTATGGTTATTTTGATTGGTCCCAAGGCGGATTCTTCTGCGTGTTCACAAAGTGAAATGCTATTGACAAAAGCGGCCTGCTTGTTGAGATAAAACCAAGTTTCATCACCATCCAAATTGTTGTCCAAAAAACGCAAGTATACATTTTGTGAGCGATGCTTTTGAATTGACTCATGAATTTTTGATAGCGACTCTATTTCCCTTGATGTTGCGGTGATGGAGCCTGTGTTTATTTTGAATTCTACGTTGTTTAGCACATTTGCCATTACTTGTTCGACTTTTTTTGGATCTTCAGAAGGATTGATCTCGCAGTATGCCTCTATTTTACAGTCTAAAACTGGGATCAATTTACCTTAGCCATTTTTGGATGATGTCATATGCAGTGTCAATAAGCTCAGAAACTGCAAGGTTGTTGTTTGATATGGTCTCATCTGCAAGTGCAATTGATGCACTAATACCAACGCCAATTTCCCTGTTGTCACGTTCATCAAACATTGTTCTATCGTGAGGATCATCAGATCTTGCCCGTACAGTTAGAAAATTAAAACGAATGTCAGTTGATGCATGAATTGCCAATAATTTGACTGTTGCAATTTTTTTCAAAACTTCAATTTCTGCATTAGAGCGAACTCCATCTATTACAACAACATCAGATTTTGAATTGATAATTTGATCCTTGATTAGTTCTGCCACTGCACCTTGCCCGTTTTTTTCACGTAGTTCAAGCATTAGCTTGCCAAGGTTCTGGCCTGTTGGTTCAAGGTTTCTTTTTTTTGCCTCAGTACGAACAGCATCTCCCATGTTGATGCTTGCGAATCCTTTTTGTTGTAGGCCGGACGCAATTGTGGACTTGCCGGCTCCTGGCATTCCCGTAAGACATACGATTAGTTTTGGCAATTATGCTGGTTTTTTGTGCCTAGCGTATGAAGCTACCGGAAGCCATTAAAAAGCCGAAAACGAAAATCTGTAATGCGTACTTTTGTTTCAGCAGAGATAACAGATCAAGGCATTTTAAATTCAATAAAAAATTTGCAATCCAATCTTAGAATCGAAGCAAAGCCTGTAGAATTGCAAAACATGCACTTTACATTATTGTTTCTTGGTGAAATATCAGAAGATATGGCGCAAAGAGTACAAAATGAGCTAAAAACTATCCAGTTTGATTCATTTGATATAAGCTTTGAGGGAGTTGGCGCATTTCCAAAGCCAAGATTTCCAAGAGTCGTGTGGATTGGAATAAAAGACGGTGCTGGAGAGCTTGTGGAACTTGCAAAAAGTGTAGAAAAAAAATTATCACCTCTTGGATTTAAAAGTGATAAAGAATTCAAACCACATATTACGCTATTTAGAATTAAAAATAAAATTGACGACATTACAGGTGAATTGGCAAAATATTCAAATGAAAAGTTTGGCTCGCAGAAAATTTCAGAAATTAAATTCAAAAAAAGTGTTCTTACGCCAAGTGGTCCAATCTACTCTGATTTACAGGTGGTAATGGCATCAAGATGAAAATTCTAAAACGGATAGAAAGAATTGTTATTCCTAATGCCAAGCTGCAACAACACAAAAAATCGATTGTAGATGACGTACTAGATCTTGTGCAAAAACAAATTGCAAGATATCCCCAAGTGACTGGAATTGAGGTAGGGGGCTCTTATGCAAAAGGAACTTGGCTTCCGGAAAAAGCAGACATTGACATTTTCATTAAATTCCAAACCAGTGTGTCTGAGAAGGATTTTGCAAATCTTGGAAAGAAGATTGGCTTTGATGCGCTAAAAGACTTCAAGCCATACATCAGATATGCAGAACATCCATTCGTTGAGGCAAAAATCAAGGATACCAAGGTGAATCTAGTTCCCTGTTATGATGTGGAGGAAGGAAAGTGGAAGAGTTCTGCTGACAGGTCCACTTTTCACACAAAATTCATGAAAAAATCACTCTCAGAATCCATGAAAAATGAAGTCAGAATACTCAAAAGATTTCTTATGGATAACGACATTTACGGTGCAGAGATTGCAAGGCAGGGCTTTAGTGGATATGTAGCAGAGGTGTTGGTACTGAATTTTGGAAACTTTCTTGGAGTACTCAAGGCAGTATCCGAGATAAAGCAAGGTCAAGTCATTGGAAATGCAACAAAAGAGTTTGACACCCCAATAGTAATCATGGATCCTATCGACGGAAAAAGAAATCTTGCTGCTGCTATTTCAACTGACAACATTGGAAACTTTGTGTTTGTATCAAGAGCATTTCTGAAAGATCCTTCAATTAGATTTTTTATGCCTAGAAAAATTCAAAAGGTACCTCCAAATATAATCAAGAACACACTAGTGTTGACATTCAGATACAGGCCACGAAGTCCAGACATAATTTGGGGCCAAGTAAAGAGGGCGACAAATTCAATTGCAACACAAATAGGACAGGCCGGCTTTATTGTATTGAAAAAATCAGCTCTAGTCGAGGAGAGTACTTCGAGTGCCGCATTGTTGTTTTTGTTGCAATCAACCAAACTAGATGAAAGCTATCTTAGGATTGGGCCAGATTTCTTTAGTGCTGATTTTTCTGCAAAGTTCATCACGGCTAACAAGAAGAAGAGCATAATGATGTGGGTAAACGATGACGGCAAGGTATGTTCTCTTCAGAAAAGGCCACAATCGGACGCATTGCTATTGGTAAGTGACTTGCTGAAAAAGAATATTGAAAAATCCGGAGTATCGGCCGGATTAAAAGAAGACATCATACGTTTCAACCTTGTATTGGGCAATAAAATAACAAGCAAATCCATTAAAGAGGCAATTGCAAAACTTGTCTCAACTGATGAAACAATCTTTTCTTCCAGTTGATAGGCTAATCCAAGAACCATACTCTGGAATACTTGGATATCCAAAGGCCACAAAAAAGCAGATTGCCTTGAGAATTGTAGAGCTGCAAGAACTTGGAATATCCGGAGTATTGTTTGAGGGCCCTATGACAATAGGCACTGTAAACGTGCTCGGAAAGGGATATGCAGGAATTGTTGTTTTGGCAAAAAAGGGAACAAAAAAAATTGCGCTGAAAATTAGAAGGACTGATTCGCCAAGGAAAACCATGGAGCAGGAAACCATTCTGCTGCGAGCGGCAAACAAGGCAGGTGTTGGGCCTATCTTACTTCATAGCAGCAAGAATTTTATCGTGATGGAGTATCTTGACGGCAAGAAAATTTTTGACTGGATAAGCGATCTAAGGGGAAAGGGAAGTGCATCCAAACTAAAAGTAGTCATAAAAAAAGTGCTTTCTGATTGTTACAGGTTAGATACAGCCGGGATTGATCATGGAGAGTTGAGCAACATCACGAAGCACGTCATTGTTGGAAAATCAGTCAAGATGATTGACTTTGAGAGCTCAAGCCTTGAGCGAAGAGTATCAAATGTTACATCAGCCACACAAGCCATTTTCATTGGCTCAGGCCTTGCAAAAACAGTCCAGAAAATTTACAGTGTTCCACCAAGACCAAAAATCATCAGTGTATTACGGGAATATAAGAAACAACGAACACAGCAAAGTTTTGATAATGTACTTGAAATACTAAAGATCTGAGTTGTCAGAAAAAGTAATAAAATTTTTAAAAAAAGATCCAAAGCTGGCAGAAATAATTTACCAAGTTGGGGAATACAAAATCAGTCTTGTGAAAAATCCATACAGATCTCTGATTGACGCAATAATAACACAGCAGCTTTCCGGCGCAGCTGCAGATTCAATTTCAAAAAAATTCCAAAAATTATACCAAAAATATCCAAAGCCAATAGATGTGATCAATACTTCTGATTCAAAACTTCGATCAGTAGGACTGTCCAAAATGAAAGTGACTTACATCAAGGATTTGTCAGAAAAAATCCAATCAAAAGAACTGAAAATCAGTTCCCTAAAGGACAAATCAGACGAAGAGGCAATAACGCATTTGACACAGGTCAAAGGAATTGGCAGGTGGACTGCAGAAATGTTTCTGATTTTTTCACTTGGCAGACTAGATGTTCTGCCTGTTGGCGATTTGGGCCTCAAAAAAGGTATACAGCGCCTTTATTCCATGCCTGATCTTCCCGAAAAAGAGGAAATTGAGGGAATCGCTGAAAAATGGCGTCCATATCGAACGGTTGCAACATGGTACATTTGGAAAAGCCTTAACCAGTTTGACAAAATTGGATAAAACTAGAATTGAGTAGTACCTTTTATTATTATGAAGACGGATTTAATGAGGTTGCAAAGTGTAATTTTTGTCTTGACTGTCATTGTTACCATGTTTGTTGCAAGCTCATCTTACACAATGCAGCTTGCATATGCAGAAGAAATTCCGAATTTTATAAAAAACAAAATAAGTTCTTGGGTTTCCAACCAGAAAGAAAATGATTTTTCAGATGCGATGGTTGATCTGAACAATCTTGGAATTCTCAAAGCCAAAATCACACCAAAACAAAACATTTACTCTTTGCCAAATTATGGCGAAACGACTCTTATTAAAATCTCAGGAAAGACAGGCGAGCACGGCGATGCAAAATACGTCTCTCTTGTTGTAGTAGATCCAAATAGTATCAAGTCAGAATATACTGTTCCAGTGTTGGAGAGCGGATCATATTCCACAGTGATCCCTTTAACGTATAACTCGCCAAAGGGGACATACGTCATAACAGCACAGTACGAGGGAAAAAGGCTTCCAGAATCATTCTTTTATGTCGAGTATCCAAATACGACAACTCCAAGCTGGGTCACAGGCGTTGCAAAATGGTGGCTTGACAAAAAAATTACAGATGAGGATTTTCTTGCAGGAATTAACTATCTGATTAACAACAAAATAATCAAGTTTGGCGCATACAATACAGTTCAGGAATCGATATTGGACGTAAGCGTGGACGGGCAAAAAGCAGTTAGACGTGGTGCTGTACAAAACATTTCAGTTCATGTTACAGATGCAGGCATCCCCGTAGACGGCGCAACCGTGTTTGTGCGTGTGGAGGATTACGGTGAGGACGTTTTTGAAGAATTCAAAGGATTTACAGACTCTAAAGGAAATTACAGTGTTTCATGGGAGATTAGCAAGGATTTCCCAAATCTCAAAACCCTGCTAGCATATGTGGATGTGACTGATGGCTTATCATCTACCACCAAGGTGTTTACATTTGAGGTGTATTGTCTGTGTGGAGAGCCAAACTGCAAGTGCCGCACTTGAAAATAATGGGACCGGTGAGATTTGAACTCACGATCTCTAGCACCCCAGGCTAGCATCTTAACCAAGCTGGACTACGGCCCCCAAAAATTGGAACAAATTATGAAATTATAAATCGTCGGTTCAGCTAATAGAGGTCATGAAACTCTGCTCCATTTGTCACAAAATTTCTGCGACAGATGATGATCATCTTCATTGTAAAGAAAAGCTGAGAATCGAGTTGGAGGCAGAGGACTTCAAAAGTAGCATTCCTGAAAAACTAGACATGGCAAAAAACACAGGCGATGTTCAAACAGACATCAAGGCGTTACTTGGTCATATGTCAAGAGAAAAGAAAACCGAATCATAGCCATTTTTCTAGCCGTTCTTTTTCGAATTGTTCCTTTTCTTCCATGTGTTCAGTTGCTGGCTTGTCAAGTCGTGTTATTGGATTTGGCTCTGCAAACATGTCAACGTAAACATATCCGGCAGTTGTTCCCATCTCAACAAAACAACCGCCTTTTCCTTCAAAGATTAAATTTGTTTTTTCCTTTCTTATCTGAAAGATGATATCCTGTGCAACTGCAACACCTTGACCTTCTGCAAATATCCCAGCCTTTGGGACTGCAATTTTATCTGTAACCATCATGTTTGTGACATCGCCAACAGCATAGACCTTATCGAATTGTGTCTTGCAGTCTCGCTTCACAGGAATAAACATTCCTTCCTGTGCAAGTCCTGTGTCATAGATTACTTGGGGTGCCTTGTGCGGAGGAACAGCAATCAGTAAATCAAAATTTGCAGTACTGTTATCTTCGAATTTCAACGTGTTTTGCTCAACAGATACGATTCTGTGTGAGCCGTGAAACTTGATGTTCTCTGATTCCAGAATGTCTAAGAGTTGTTTGCTTACCTCAGGACCTGCTGCAGGAAGCGTGATTGATCCCAAACTGTAAAAATCAATTGAGATGTTTTTTCTGGTTCCAATTTCTTGTAACATAGAATTGATTATCAGTGCCGCTTCAAACGGAGCGGGCGGACACTTGTATGGCATTCCAGTAATTGCAAATGCAATCTTGCCTGCTTTCATATCTAGTATTTTTTGTCTGATCTCTGATACGTGTTCTAAATCATATAGGATCATTCCGTTTGCAGAAAGACCGATGATTTTTTCAGGCGCAAGCTCAACTCCTGCAGCTACAATCAGATAATCGTAAGAAAGTTCCTTTGTTGCAGTTTTTACTTTCTTTTGGCTTGTATCGATTAATGTTACCTGCTCATTTACAAAATCAATTCCTTTCTTTACTATTGTACTTAATGGTCTTTTTGAAGTCTCAAATTTTCTTGTTCCCTTTATGATCCAAAGCTTAACTAGATCCATCATGAAATAGTCTTTTTTATCAATAACGATAATTTTTGCATCAGACGGGAGATTTGCCCGTAGTTCGTTTGCTGCTGCAAGTCCACCAAATCCCCCACCGATAATGAGAATTTGTATTGTCATTCTACCGTTCTTGTGTTACTGGTCTGATCAGAATTTCATTGACATTTACGTGACTTGGCGATTCTACTGCATACAAGATTGCATTTGCGATGTCTTCTCCCTGTAATGCCTCCATCTTCTTTGTAGATTCGACAAATGATTTGAGATTGTCATCCGTTATGGTGTTTGTGAGCTCAGTTGCCACAACGCCTGGCTCAATACATGTTACCCGTATGCCAGAGCGCTGGCTGAATTCTTGTCGTAGTCCTTCGCTTATGGCAGTAACTGCGTGCTTTGTTGCACAGTAAACCGTTCCTGAAGGAAAGACGATTCTTCCTGCAACAGATGAAATATTGACAATATGTCCTGATTTTTTTGCATACATGTGCGGGATCACGGCAGCTGTGCAATAGAGCACTCCCTTTATGTTGACGTCAATCATTTGATCCCATTCGTTTACTTTGAGATTTTTCATAAAACTCAGTGGCATCAAACCTGCATTGTTTACTAGAATATCCACAGCTCCCCATTTTTTGATCACTGTATCAACAAACGAGTCACAGTCTGATTTTTTTGTCACATCAAGTTTCTGGACTAATACCTCGCCGCCGTTTTTAGTAATTTGATCTTTTAATAATTCCAATTTATCGATGCGCCTTGCACCGACTGCTACCTTTGCTCCCGCCTTTGATAGTGCCAAGGCAGTTACGTATCCAATGCCGCTGCTTGCACCGGTAACTATGGCAACCTTATCTTTTATCATTACATTCAGTTTGGTTTTGATCATTGTTTTATGTTTTTGCAAAAACTTTACAGTTTATTAGATGACGAAACCAAATGTAGCCATTGAAGAAGGTCAATTGCGCATATTGCGGCAACGAAACAGAGTTACCGTTTGAGTGTAATTACTGCAAAGATCCTTTCTGTTCTGAGCACAGGCTGCCAGAAGAACACAGGTGTGTCAAGCTATCTCAGATCAGAGCAAAACGATTTGGGCAAAAAAGTATAATTAGAGAGCAAAAGGGCGGAATTTTCAAAAAAATGTTTCGTAGACGGAAAAACTAGTACAGTGATCTACCAGGTCTTAATTTTGAGAGTCTTGCCTGATAGAACAATGCTGCGGCAAGCGCAAACAAGACAAGCGCTGTAAGCCAGTGCGCAGTAATCAGGGTCAGATAGGCAATCGCAAATCCAATAGAAAGTATTGCCTGTGTTGTCAGCTTTATCCAGTTTTTGAGCTTGATTATTCTGCCCACCATTTCTACGAGAAACAGCCCTGCAACAGGATAGATGGTAAGTAAGAGAAAGTCTATGACATCAACGTTGAGGTGCGACATCTTTGATTATTGTTTTGGCAAGTCGGTATAATTATCTAGTCTTCCAGGTGTAGCTTAACTGAAATATTTTTGGCAATCAAGGCCTGTGCATTTTCGTTTGGAATTGTTGCAATGTCTTCTGTCTTAAATGGCCCATATTTTGTAAAATCAGCACCAACAAACTGGTCAAAGTCTTGTAGGAACCTAACAGTGATGGGTTTTGTCTTGTGTTTTTTTGATACGGATTCTAGAACCTTGGTTCTTCCATTCAGGGTTGCAGAAAGGATCATTTCCTTTCTTTCGCGAATGTCCTGCTGGGATTCCAAAATGAATTTTTCCGCATCAAGAAGATTTGTAAAGTCAAGATCTTTCTGCTCTATCACCTTCTCGATTCTAGTCTTTAGGAGAAGCGTTGTGATTTGAGTTATCATCTCGACAAGCTTATTTTTTATCTTGTTTTCGATTCCGTCATAACCTTCACTTTTTAACTTCCCAACATAATCTGAAATTGAAGCATAAAGCTCTGGATCCAGTTCCTGTACCGAATCATTCTCCACCTCTCTAAGTAGAACACCATACAACGAGTTTACATCTATTTTTTTTGCTTCTGACATTACGCACCTGAATCCTTAAATGGTAGATTCCTTCGTGTAAAATTGAAGAGAGTAAATTGCCATATAAAGTAACTCACGGTGAAGCAACTCAGATAAAATATTCCTCCGACGAGGTTTTCGCAAAGATAAAGCACGAAAACATCAGATTTATCGATTTACAATTTTCTAGTCTGCTTGGCAGATTCCACCACACCACAATATCTGCTGATACTTTTACTCCCGAACAAATGCAGGATGGGCTTCCAAAGCTTGATGGTTCCTCAATTGTCGGATTTACCAGCGTGGATGACTCTGACCTTGTCTTAAAGCCAGATCCTAACACATTTGCAATAATTCCATGGATCACTGAGAAAAAAACAGCCAGATTACTTTGTGACATTTACTGGGGTCGCGGAAGGGGAAGACTGGAACGCGATCCAAGAGGAATTGCACAAAAGGCAGAAGAACACCTAAGAACACAGGGCTTTGATTTTAGTTATTGGGGCCCCGAAGTAGAATTCTTTGTTTTTGACAAGGTTCACTGGGATGTCTTAACTCCATACAAAGGCCAGTCATATTCCATAGAATCAAAAGAAGCCCCATGGAGCCAAGAAGGAACAGGTTACCCAATGGGGTTGCAGGAAGGATATTACCCAAGTACACCTTCCGATACATTGACTTCGTTTAGAAACGAATGCGTAGATGTTTTGAATGAGTATTTTGGAATTTTGTGCGACAATCATCACCACGAGGTTGCCACTGCAGGACAGTGTGAAATCGACATCAAATATGATTATTTGACTAATGCTGCAGACGGTGCACAGACATACAAGTTTGCCGTTAGAAACATTGCTCAGAAATTTGGCAAGGTTGCAACAATGATGCCAAAGCCAATCTCTATGGATGCAGGATCTGGAATGCACACAAACGTCAGTCTATGGAAGAGTAAGAAAAATGTGTTTTACGACAAGGATGAAAAAGACGAGATCAGCCAGATTGGTAGATACTTTTGTGGTGGAATTTTATCTCATGCAAGAGCATTATGCGCAATTACAAATCCTACTACAAACTCTTACCACAGACTGGTCCCAGGGTATGAGGCGCCAGTATACATTGCATGGAGTCCAAGTAACAGGTCTGCTGCAATCAGAGTTCCACAACACTTTACGGGAGAAAAATACGCATATCTTAAAAGGTTCGAGTATAGAGCGCCAGATCCTTCCGCAAATCCCTACTTGGTGTTTTCAGCTGTATTATCAGCAGGTCTTGACGGAATAAAGAAAAAGACAGAGCCAGGCGATCCTGTTTTAGAAGACATTTACAAGATGTCAAAAGAAGAGCGTGCTAAACGAGGAATAAAGACAGTTCCAGCTAACTTGGGCGAGGCATTAGACGAATTGGAAAGCGACCGCAAGTTCCTTAATCCGATATTCACAAACGATGTGATTGATAAAATAATAGAGCTAGAAAGAAAGGATCATCGCGAAATTTCGATAAGACCTCATCCGCACGAGTTTTACCTTTACTTTGACGTCTAAAATATCGATCTTCCGGTAAACTGCAAAATGTAAGTAAGCGATATTGCAATTAGACCAAAGCCAATTCCAATATAGATTCCACGCCTTTTCTCTGAGGTTGCTGCCTTGTACACCAAGATTGTACCTGCCAGACCTACAAACAATATCGTCACTCCAAGAACTGTATAGTCAAGTGTACCGTCTTGGATAAACGGGTAAAATATGCCAGAAAGTAATGCTAAAAATCCTATCAAATATGCGTATTTGACGCTAGTGATTACCTTGGTTGCACCGCTCAACGATTTTTTCTAAAGAATGTTGGCAAATAAACGTTTGATGATAATTTTGTTATTTGTATAATTACATCATTCCGTCCATGCCTTCCATACCAGGCATACCGCCCATGCCTCCCATTCCCGGCATGCCACCTTCTCCTCCTGGCGGTCCTGCGGATTTGGCAATAGCAATCACGTCGTCAATCCTAAGAAGCATACATGCGGCCTCGGTTGCTGAAGACACAATTTGGTTCTTTACTGCCAGTGGTTCGATTATTTCACTTGCTTTCATGTTACCGACTTTGCCCTTCATGACATCAATGCCGGTCCATTTTTCTCCTTTGAGTTGTTTTGAGCGCAAATTCGTCAGCGTATCAATTGGATCCATTCCGGCATTTTCAGAAAGTGTCAATGGGATTATTTCAAGCGAGTCTGCAAATTTTTCTACTGCGAGTTGTTCGCGACCTTCAAGTGATTTTGCCCAAGATCTAATCTTTGTTGCAGCAAAGGTCTCTGGAGCCCCACCGCCTGCTACAATTGCCGGGTTTTCCATCACATCCTTTACAACCATAATTGCGTCGTGAACCGATCTTTCAACTTCATCAACTACTCTTTGTGAGCCGCCCCTTAACAGAAGTGTTACTGCTTTTGGATTCTTGCATCCCTCAACAAAGACCCATCTGTCTTCCTCAATTTTTCTTTCTTCTGCTAGTTGTGCAGATCCTAGATCCTTTTCAAACAAGTCATCAAGATTGGTAACAATTCTAGCACTGGTTGCTTTTGCGAGTTTTGTCAGGTCGCTTTCTTTTACTCTTCTTACTGCCAAAATTCCTGCTCGAGCCAAGTAGTGTTGTGCCATATCATCAATCCCTTTTTGACATAGCAGGACATTTGCGCCAGATGCGATAACTTTGTCTACCATGTTTTTGATCATTCTGTTTTCTTCATCTAGGAATGTCTTCATCTGCTGTGGATTTGAGATGTTGATTTTAGCATCAAATTCAGTTTTGTCAATTTCAAGCGCAGAATTGATTAGTGCAATTTTTGCATCGGTGATCTTTTTTGGCATTCCGCTATGTACTACTTCTTTGTCTAAGACTATGCCTTCAATTAGAACGGAATCTTTTGTTGATCCTCCTGCCTTCTTTTCTACTTTGACATCGTCTTGGTCAATTACGAATTTGTTGATGTCTTTTTCTGCTACGAATACCACGGCCTTTACAATAAGATCGGCTAAATAATCAGAATCTTTTCTCACAATTTTTGTCTGCATCGAGGTTCGTGCAATTTTTGTTAAAATTGACTTGTCATTTGCCGTGACTTCTTCTGCAATTTCTTTTAGGTATTGTAATGCTTTTCTTGATGCCTTTTTGTAGCCATCAACGATGACTGTCGGGTGAACATTCTGAGTTAGTAGCGATTCGGCGTTTTCCAACAGTGCGCCTGCCAAGACAACTGCAGATGTGGTTCCATCTCCTACTTCGGAATCGGTCGTCTTTGAGATCTCTACTAGCATTTTTGCTGCTGGGTGCTGGACGTCGATTTCCTTTAGGATTGTGGCACCATCGTTTGTTATTGTAACGTCGCCTAAAGCGTCAACTAGCATTTTGTCCATTCCTCTTGGACCTAGGCTGCTACGGACTATTTCGGCAATAATTTTGGCTGCCTGAATATTGTTTTTTTGGGCTTCGCGGCCTTTGTTTTCGGATGAACCTTCTTTTAGTAAAATAACAGGTAAGCTTCCTCTCTGGGTTTGCATGCTCATAACGATGAAGATTTTCTTTTTCCCCTTTTATACTTTGTTTGTTTTTTGAGATTACAAAATCGGTGTTTTTAAATTGGGAAAACAAGCCGTTACAACATGGCAAAGGCCTCAAATCGAGATTCATACAAGAAAATTCTATCAAGCCTTCAGACTCACAACAAGTGGTTTGAGAATTCCATTCCGCTAATAGCAAGCGAAAACATTCCGAGTCCAGCCGTAAAGGAGGCATTACTCTCAGACTTTGGAAATAGATACGCAGAAGGCTGGCCTGGTGAGCGTGTTTATGCAGGCTGCATCTACATTGATGAGGTTGAGTTCGAGTGTATGGCGCTTGCAAAAAAACTCTTCAAGGCAGAGTTTGCTGATGTAAGACCGATTTCAGGTGTTGTAGCAAACCTTGCAATTTATTCTGCTTTTACCAATCCGGGAGACATCATGATTGCGCCGTCCATTCCGGCGGGCGGGCACATTTCCCATGGCAAAAAGGAACATTCTGGAACCGCAGGACTGGTACACGGTCTTGATGTAGAGTTCTATCCATTTGATGCCGAAGAGATGACAATTGATGTAGATAAAACCAAAGACAAAATTGAAGATCTCAAAAAGGCGGGAAGACTTCCCAAGATGGCAATGTTTGGAGGCTCGCTGTTTTTGTTCCCACACCCAGTAAAGGAGCTTGCCGATTTTATGAAAAGCCACAACATTTACATCAATTATGATGCGGCGCATGTAGCAGGTCTAATTGCCGGAGGCCAGTTCCAAGATCCTCTAAGAGAAGGAGCAGACAGCATGACAATGAGCACACACAAGACATTGTTTGGTCCACAGGGAGGCCTTGTCTTGGCATCTGCAAAATACGGTGAGGCAATAAAGAAAGCAACATTTCCAGGCCTTACAAGTAGTCATCACATTCATCACATGGCAGCAAAGGCAATCACCTTTACAGAAGCACTAGAGTTTGGCAAAGATTATGCAAAACAGGTAATAAAGAATGCAAAAATATTGGCAGAGGCTTTGAGTGAAAACGGCTTCAAGGTTTTGGGAGAAAAGCGAGGATTCACAAAATCGCACCAAGTTGCAGTAAATGTTCTTGATTACAGTGACGGCGGAAAGGTAGAGGCAGACTTGGAAAAGGCAAACATCATCGTAAACAGACAGCTAATCCCAGGTGATATCAAGGCGGGAAGAAATTATTTCCATCCAGGTGGAATCAGGCTAGGCGTTGCAGAAATAACAAGACTTGGTATGAAGGGATCCGAGATGAAAGAGATTGCATCATTTATTAAAAAAATTGTAATTGACAAAAAGGATCCAAAGAAAATGGTATCAACTATCAAAAAATTCAGAAAGGACTACCAAAAGGTGCATTACTGCTTTGACAACAAGCTTGGCGCCTACGAATACGTAAAGCTCAGATAGAATTAATCATAATCAGTAAGAAGTAGCTGATCTCCCTTTCTTTTACCAAATACCAAGTCTATTTCGTCCGATAAGGTGTATATTCTTCCCTTCAGGTATGGCCCTACCTCGTATTTTTCTACAAGCCTCTTTGCAAGCTTAAGGTATTTTTCAATAGATGGCCTCGTTATTGTCTGGATCAGCTTGTTTCCGCAAACACAGTGCTGGAGTAAGGGGGTCCGTCTGTATTTTCTTCCACATGCGGTGCATCTGAACTTCTGTCTTCCATACGCCCTTAGGTTTCCAATTATATCCGGCACAAGATGTGTTGTGATGACATTTGTGACAATTTCGTTTGCGTCAACTGCGTTTATGAGTTCGGCATTTCGGATCTGCATGTCAAATTTGTCAAGCATTGAGCCAAGTGTGGAGTAGGCACTTCTTGATCTTGACGTGGTAAGAGTGGATGTGGAATGCGTATAATGATACCCATAGAATTGCTCCCTTGTTTCAAGACGCGATTTTATTATTTCAACGCTGGATATTTCTGAGGCCTTTTTCCCCTGGAATGTGGATTCAAAAAATTCCAGTGGTAGTTTTTTTGTCACCTCAAAGTTGTGGGCCTGTGGTTGGGATTCATGGGGAAGAACTATTGGTTGTATTAAAAGTGGGGCATCCATAAGACCGCCAATTTTGTCTGACAGAAATTGTCTTGAAAAGTTGAGCAGTGCGTCCATCAGTAGCATTATCGAGTCTGCGTCCCCGTCTGCGTCACGACGTTTTGCCGAATGCCAGTTTGGTGTGCCATAGCAGACATGTGTTTCGGTGTAACCAATTATTCTTCCAACTATGCCAACTGATGTGTGTGGTGCCAAGCCAATAACCAAATGCCCGATAAGATCATCTATGTTCCTTACATTGTAAAATGCGGATTTCCCATAGAACTTTTCAAGTTCAATATCAATATACTTGCAGGTCTGCACAAGATACTTCCCACTTTCAAATGGAATGATCACATCTTGCATTCTGATTTCAATGGTCTGATCAAGGCTTGTCAGCGGGTTCCCATCTGAATCGTGTGTATAGCCCAATTCCCTAAGTTTTTCAACTGATGTTCCAATCCATGACGGTTTGAAGTGAGTCAGGGGCGAGTTTGTTGCGTCAAAGCGCACAGTTCCGTCCTTGAATACTGTCAGATCCAGGCTTTGCCTGATGAGGCCTTTTTCAAGAGGCTCTGCTATTCTGTCCTGGTTGATTAGTTCCATTACGCCCTTGAATGGCTCTTGTACCCGTATTCCCATTTTTTCTTGTGCGAGGAGTATCTTTTGTTTTAATGGGAACGGTTTGAATGAGTGAGTCGGTGCCTTTTTCTTGCATTTTTGGCAGTATGGGGAATCAAGGTCTGATCTGCAGATGGGACATGTGTAATCAGTTGAGGTTCTGTTTCCGCATTTTTGGCAGTTTATGCTAATCGATGGCTCGTTGCAGTTTTTGCACATGCGGTGGAAAATGTTGCAGTAAAAGTCGGAAGACGCAGCACTTGCCTTGAGCAGGTCACGCGTCATTCCTCCTTTTTCGCCCACTGGAAATAACGTGTGGACAGGCGGCTTCATTTGTCGTGCTGCCGCCTTTTCTGGCCTTCCAATCCTTACGCCAATTGAGATTGAAAATTTGGGTCGTATCTTGATCCCAGAGGATTCTGAGATAATTTCCGGTACGGTGTTTAGGTTTTCAAATTTGATTGGATTTGCAAACAACAGCTCGTAAAATATTCGAGCCTCCATTTCCCTAAGAATCAGGTTATCTTCTGAGACCTCGTGGGGAACTCCAAGTTTCTCTAGAATTATTTTGCATTTTTTTGCATATGTGATGGTGTCATCGATGTTTACCGGCTGTAGGATTTCCTTTAGTTCGTCAACTGAAATTTGCTCCCAATAATACAGGTATTTTGGGTGCAGGGGAATTTTGAAATTTAACGAGATTTCTAATGCCTCGTCAAATGACGGTATTTTCTCTAGTTTTTCCATCCCAGAACGTGGCTCGTATTTGAGGAGTTTTTCGCGTAGTTCTTCTATCCAGTATTCCTCGACGTAGCCACTTGGGAACAGTTGTGAGTTGTTCTCAAGAAAATCCCCATATGAAATAAGAATATCACCGAGATGGATTATTTTGTCTATGTCGTTTTTGATTTTTATTCCATGTTCTACATTTTGGATTTTTACCACGTTTCCGTTTTTGAGCTTAACTATTGGGGTTTCAATGGTATCAACAAAGGCAACAGTTGCGCCCTTACTTGGAACATCAAGTTTTACCTGCGTTCCAACCGCTATCGTATGGTGCAGTATTTCTGCCACAACTGGATGTACACCAACTGAGGCAAAGCCAGTATTGCACGACCTGCCATAGCGTAGTCTGAACCCCCCAAGCTTATTTGGTAGGGACAGAACGGATCTTCCTGCAATTACTTCCTTGAGTCTTTTTGCGGATGCGCCTTCGTCATCACCTGTCTGGACTGCACCTCTTAGCTCATTTAGCCACTCCCAACCCTCAAGGCCATACAGCTCTATTCTTTTGAGCAGTTTCTTTGATCTTCCAATCAATCCGTCGTTTAGAACACGAAGTGCGCCTCCCCTTACGCGGTCAGTTTTGATCCTAGCCATGTTTTTGTGGTTAACTACCTCATTTGGATCAGTATCCACACCATCAAGTTCAACAGGCAAGTTCGAAATTACTGTAACAATGTCCTCGTCAAGGACGTGAAACTGGAAACTTCCGACATCCCTTTCATAGATTCTAAGTTCCTCTACAAACCGACCCGTTTCATCATCAAATGTGTTTGCCACGTATTTTGCAAGGCCTACTGCCTTTCTGACATGGTCTGCAATTAGCATCGTTACTGCAGATTCTGTCCCGCCTGCGGATCTCATTGGTCCTGCAATTGAAACTGAGAGGTATTCAGAACCGTCCCTGTTGGTTTTGATTGTTACCTCACTTATTCCCTGAAGTGGTGCAATTGTGACCCCCTCTGTGACTATTGCAAGGCCTACTCTTACTGCAAGGTCAAGTCTTTCTTCCAGCGATGATTCCTCAGGCAAGTAATTGCCCAAGGCAATGCTTTTTGATAATTCTAGGGCCGCAAGCTCCTTTCCCTTTACTTTTAGTAGTTCGCGCAGGGGGTCGGCGATGTCAATATCGTGCATCTTTGCAACGCGGTCGGCAAGATCAAAGGCAATCTTTGGCTCTACTATTCCTGACGAATCAACATGGGTTGATTTTGCCTCAGCCGCCTTTTCGAATGTCTGGTATGCCTTCTCTGAGAGGCGTCCATAGTATTCCAGATAATAGTCAGGCATTGGAACCCCCTTAATTCGGGATATTGCTGTGTCTTCAGACATGTTATTTCTTAATGTTCTTGATACTATTTGCTATTTCGGCTAGTTTTTTGAGGCTGTTGCCTTCTTTCTCAAGCATTGTTCCAATCACCAAGGCGTCTGCCCCTGCCGCAACTATCTCCTTTGCCGTATTGACATCCCTTATGCCTCCACCTACGATTAGAAAGCCTTTGAAGACCTTTCGAACTGCTCTTACCATCTCCGGTCGAACACTTTGCTTTGCGCCGGAACCCGCCTCCAAGTAAACAAACCTCATACCCAAAAACTGGGCCGCAAGTGAATATGCAGCAGCAATGCCTGCCTTGTCAAATGGAATCGCCCTTGCTGCACCAACAAACCAAGCAGTTGTTCCCTCACCGATTATGATATAGGCGGTGGGAAGCGGCTCGAGCCCAAACTTTAGTACGCTTGGTGCCCCAAGAGCCTGAGCCTGTGTTATATAGTATGGATTTTCTGAGTTCAAAAGGGAGCTAAACAGAATAGCGTCAGCTTGCGGAACCACGCCAGTCACATTCCCTGGAAATAGAATTATTGGAATTTTTATTGATTTTTTCAGAGTTTTTACAACTTGCGCCATTTCTATCTGATCAGTTGCTGAAGATCCTCCAACAAGTATGGCAGACGCGCCAATTTTTTCCACGCTTTTTGCCAGCGTTACAGATTCCTTGATCTTTGATACCTCAGAATCAATTAATACAAAGATTAATGCTGATTTTTTCTTTCGTGATGCATGAAGGTATTCTTCGATTTTTCCCATACCAATGGTTCGAAATGAGTGCTTTAAAGTTTAATTGATATGGTGGTATACAGATCTGTATAGCTATGGCAGAGGTTGAAGATTCTAATTTTAACAATATTATTCGTCAAATTATCAAAAAATCGCTGTTTACAGAGAAACAAATTAAAATTATTTTAAGTCGGAAGAACCTATCTGAGTTCGAGTTTAGCATCTCAAAAGGCGCTTATTTCAGACAGGTAGGCCAGTCAAGGGATAAGCTAATGGGTCTATATTATTCGATAATATTGCTTCGAGGTTTGGGAATATTGCTTCCAGATGACATTGATGTGATATCTAGGCTCGCAGAACAGATTTCTGTGATAAAAGATAGTGATGTTTTCCCCGAGAGGGAGGAGCAAGTGATAAACATTATAGATAAACTGGTTGCTCAGGCGTGCGGAATGTGACGTATCACATAATTTGTACAGCTCAGACCTGAGTGATGTGACAGTAAATGACATTGGTGTTGATGTAAAGTGTGAAATTATGTTGGCCAATCACAATAAATCACAACAATTTATCATTTTAAGTGATGTTAGTAGAGATCCCAGACCCACAAATCATTGCAGGTGTGATAGTTGCTTTCTTTGTAGGCATATTTGGCATGCTCGTTTACAATAAAATCAAGTCATTTACGAACCAAAAGGGTCCAGATCCCTCTCATTTATCACGCATGGAGTACTATGAAAGGCAGTTAATTGACATGAAAATACGCATGGATGCGCTAGATTTGGAAGAAAAGTCTCCAGTTGAAGCGGTTTTGGAAAAAATAGAGCCAATGGTAGAGAAAAAGGAGCAGATTGTGGTCAAAAAAGAGCCTGAAAAGCAGGTTCAGAAGTCCAGGATGCCCAATATGGATTTCAAAGGTGTTGCAGAACATGTGCTAGGACTAATCACACTCAAGGAAATGACGTCACGTGACATCCAAATCACAATAGGAAGGAGTAGGGAGCACACTTCGAGGTTGATGAAGAGGCTTTTTGAGGAGGGTTTGGTAGAAAGAAATACCAAGCTAAAACCGTTCACTTACAAGATAACTGAAAAGGGAAGGATCAAGCTGGGATCCCCAGAACAGGCCGTCACTGCCTAACTCAAATAATCAATTAGCTTTAGTTTTTAGAATTTCTTGTCAAATTAGGTCGTTTTTTATTATAAAATTATTTTCTAATAATTTTTAAATATCATAGATTATAAAATTATAATATATGTCAGAAAATGAAGAGTTGGTCAAGATCACGGCTACAGGAACTATATCCATACCAAAGCAGTTTAGGAAATACCTAGGAATGCAGAAAGGGGATTATGTCAAAGTCGTTCTTCAAGGCGACTCTCTGATTCTAAAAAGAGCAGTAATTTCCTAATCGGGCCGTTTTTGTGTTATTTTGGTTATTTGATAAACCCATTCCCTACCGTTTCGCAAGCGGTCTATCCTACCTTTGGTGTTAAACCTAGCCAAATATGTCGAAATTATGCTGAGTTTTATCGGCTCGTTGTACTCATCCTCAAACTTCTCTAGTAGTTCGGTAGAGGTAAACTTGCCCATTGGGAAGTATTTATCTACAATATGCCATATTTTTGCGCCAACGGAATCTAGTTGTGGCGCTTCTTCTTGATCTTCAATATTCAATAGATTCATCATTTCAAATATCTTCAATACCTTATCTCTAGTGATATTTCCCTCGATGTTGAAGTTGTATTTTGCACCGTCCGAGTCCTCCAGATCAATGCGTATGCGTTTCTTGGCCATTGTGATCGATCGTGTTAACTGGTTAACAATTGAACAGATCCTCTTAGAATTGTTAACAATTGGGGTTGTTAACGTTGACTGTGTGGCCCACACCTAGCCAATCTTTACATGTTAACAAATTAGCTTCACCTAATTACTAGGAATTGTCTAGTTTTCATGCCTGGAGTGGAAATAAAGGGGTTTATTCTGGCTCGTTAACATTGTTAATGCCAATCTTCACGCCTGGACTCGAAATAATGGGGTCAAAATTAGCGTTTTCCTCTCTTTCCTTAACAATTCCTTAACTAATTGTTAATTAGAATAAAATGTTCCAAAAATAACATCGTCAAACATATCATAGTTTGATCTTTTTGCAGCCTAACTCCACCATTGGCTACTAATCAATTTCGGGTTTGTTCTTGCCTTCCTCCATTTTTGAGATTTCAACTGCAACAATCTTGTTTTCTTTTACTGTTATTACATCTGGTGACTTACCATGAAGTTTTATTACTCTCCAACCATCCAATTCCAACTTCTCAACCTCCTCATCAAGTGTTCTTTCATGCTCAAAACTACCAATTTTACCCATACCTCGCCATAGTTTTCATATATAAAACGGACACGCCTTTATTTCCACTCTCTCTTCTTTCAAATTTTTTTAAAAAAATCTAATAATAATTACTAACAATCTAAATTACTATCATCATTAATCAACAGTAGAAATGAAGGTGTCTGAGATTTCTGATCGGTGTTAAGAGAAACGATCTGAAAAGTAAAAATTTATGATAAGATCTATTGAAGTCTTAAATGTAGAACCTTAATGATCTCGTATGAGTATAACTATGACTGACCCAATCGATAGACTTTTGGATGCTGCAGAAAGTGGCAAGTCTATCATAAAAAACAGAAATGTCTTACATTTTACTTACCTCCCAGACATGGTTTTGCATAGAAAGGACGAACAGGAAAAACTAACCCAATCCCTATTACCAATACTAAAACAATCAAGACCATCAAACCTTCTAATTTACGGCAAACCGGGTACTGGAAAAACTCTGGTTGTAAAAAAAATACTAACCAAAATTCAACAACGTGTAGAAAAGTCAAACTTTCCAATAAAACTAATCTATACGAACTCTAAAGATGAAACAACCCTTTACGGGTTACTTGTAAGTATTGGCAGACAGCTTGGTTTAGAAAAGGAAGATCTGCCACCAACCGGCCTTGCAACTAGCGAAGTCTTCAAACGCCTTTTAAAATCAATAGAGGAAAACCAATACAACATCATACTTGTCATAGATGAAATAGACTATCTAGCACACTTGGTGTCAAAGACAGGAAAAGACATACTTTATCAGCTGACAAGGGCAAACGAGAGGCTAAAGGGGGGTAGTATGACGTTGGTTGGAATATCAAACGATCTTACCTTCAAAGACAGACTTGATGGACGTGTAATCAGCTCATTAGGCGAAGAAGAAGTAGTCTTTACCAATTATGATGTAAACCAACTAAAAGAAATCCTATTGGATAGAATTAAGGGGGCTTTTTTGGATGGTGTGGTGGAGGCATCGGCACTGAACCTCTGTGCGGCAATGGCTGGACGTGAGCACGGTGATGCAAGACGTGCAATAGACTTGTTGAGAGTGGCAGGCGAGATTGCTGAAAGACAGCAATCAGAAACCGTAAAAGAAGAACATGTGAGAACAGCGGCCCAGAAAATGGAAGAAGACAAGGAAGTAACTGCCCTCAAATCATACCCATTACATGAAAAACTTCTGATTATAGCAGTAATGAAAGCATCCGGCCTGTCAACAGGTGAGATCTTTTTAGCTTACAAAAATCTCTGCAAGGCAATACGACAAAAGGAGCTCACACAAAGGAGGGTCACCCAAATGCTTGGCGAAATAGAAATGTCTGGAATAATCTCAGGTAGAATCGTCCACCAAGGAATCCATGGAAGGACAAAAAAATTCACACTTACCATTTCTCCTGAAACGGTAAAAGATACTTTCAAAAACGAAGTTACACTTGAAGATATTATCTAATTCTTGGATGCAAAGTCTTTCGTGTAGACCTTGAAAGTTTTTAGATTGACCAAGACTGCCATTCCAGGAGTTGGCGTAATCCCGACGCTTGTCTGAAATGGCGTCTGGGCCTGCCATGCGCCGGAATTTAGAATCAAGACTCCTCTGTACAAGTCTAAATCTATGACATGAACATGCCCACCATGGAAAATGTCTGGAACTTCGTCGATTACCATAAGGTCCTCCAATTCCGGTGCAATCGGAGTCTGACTGCCATAAATTGGACTCATATGCCTTGCCTTGAGCAAATACTGCATGACTTTTGCAGGCTTGTCGTAGCTTAATCCGGGCGTGGTCTTTACAATGTCATCAATACTCTGGCCATGGAAAATGAGTATCTTGACCCCATTTAGCGAAACCATGGCCGGATTACCAATCATAAAAAAGTTCTTTCTGCCCCAGAGGTTTGGGTTGTATTTTGCAGGAATTGCCGGTTGTGGCAACGCACGCCTTCCGGGATCATGGTTTCCAGGCGCTATGAAGACCTTGATGTGTTTTGGAATCCTATCCAGAATATCAAACACCATCTGGAGCTGCGCGTTTGTGTCAAGAGCAACCAACTCCTTGTCCTGGTTTGGATAGATTCCAATCCCATCTACAATATCGCCCCCCAAGACTACAAATCTCACCCTCCGTGCGATTGGGTCTGGGCTTGAAAGCCACGAGATCATCTCTAGGAACTCTTTTTCCATAAAATACTTGCTGCCTATGTGAAGATCAGACAAAAACAGGGCATAAGTCTCGGTTTTTGAGCGGTTTGGCAAATGGTCTGGAATGTCTGGCAAAATGATATCCTTGACAATAAAGCCGCCGTTCTTTGCAGCTACTATTTTTTCCATGACGAACTGGTCCATCAGTAAGGAAGAGGCCACTTTCTGCAAGTCTTCGTCAATGACTATGGTCTCAATTGAGCCTGTGATGTCATCTATGGTTATCTTGGTTATGTTTCTGTCCGTTTTTCTATCTGTTACAAGACCGCAGACATAGATTTCCTCCTTTGATTTAGTTGAAATTACTGATGAGATGGATTTGAGCATTTTTGATTCCGGACGGTTTGATATGATCCTCTTTAGCTTGGCATATCTGCTTGAGAATAACGCGGTAAAACCGTCAACTCCCTCAGCCGTGGCAATCGTTGGTGTTGGATCAAACAAGATTTCGTGGAAATCATCCAGAATCTCGTCTTCTGCGATTCCCAAGAAAACCTCAAGATCCTGCTGGTTAATCAGGAATAGTTTCTGTCTTTCTTTTTCTCGAACAACTTGCTTGATGATTTTCTCTAATTCCTTCACATCCACCTGCTCTAAAATTCTGAGCGCGTTCGGATGGATCTGAAAGCCTTTGTTTAATGCAAAATCTAACGCAGAGCTAACATCCTTTATCATAATGAAGATTTCATCAAACAAGTTTTAATTAAATCTGTGGAAATCACACACTAATTTACCAGTGTCGGAAAACAAGACTCAAATAATCTACAACAAATTTTTTGTTGTGCTAAAACGGAGAATGTTGCTCTTCTTTGTCTTTTTGGCCGTATTCTCAGCTGCTTTCTCTATCGGAGCCGAAATGGAGGTATCAGAGGAAGATGCCGGTATTTTCCTTGACGAATTTAACAAGCTGCTAGACTCGTTAAAAGGTGGAAATTTTGGACTTGAGATATTTCTTCATAATGTAGAGATTGCGTTACCGATGTTTATCCCAGGCTTTGGTGTTGTGTGGGGAATATTTTCTGCGTTTTCCACGGGCTTTGCGTTTGCCGCAATAGCTACTACAAACTCACTTTTGGAAAAAATCCCGCCAGTAACAATGATCTTTACCACACCCTTTGGTCTAATGGAGCTTGCAGCATATTCCATTGGCATGTCACGAAGCTTCCTTTTGATAGTAAGCATTTTCAAAAAAAGATCCATCCTACAACAATGGAAGCAGACAGTGTTAGAGATAGGCGTTGTAATAGGGCTGCTGTTAATGGGGGGAATTGTAGAAGCATACATGATTGAAACACTCGCAGGTCCAAATAACCCACTTTTAAAAGTGAATTGATCCAATTGACAAAATTTGGTAGAATAGGCAAAAACAATTCATTAGCAAATTATAAACGAAATCACAGGATAGCTATGCTGTGAGACTCGTATACGTAGCAAGCCTGATGCTGATCGGCGTTCTAGTCGGCATGTCTGCTCAGAACGCAAACGCTCAGCTTGGTGTCAACAAGGCATTTACCCTTGAAGGCAATGGCTACGCAATATCTGGCAGCTCTGTTTTGCCTACAACCATTGATTTACAATTTACTATAAACCAAAAAGGCACTGCAACCGAATTTGTCCTACAAAATGGATTGCTTGACATAAACGGCGTGGAGCTTACTGCCTCTGACCTTAGCGGTACATTGCTAAAAAACGGCCAGTACTTTAGAATTGCATCCAGCGTTTCAGATTCTGATGACAAAGAATTTTCGCTCAAGGCATTTGGAACATTGGTGGGAAAAGCCCAGACCAATTCCGTCTACAGTTTGGCTGGAACATTAACTGATTCTACAGGCAAAGCAACAAAACTAGTCTATACAATCAAAGTTTTAGAATTTAAAACAACGGTAAAACCAACAGATGCAAGCAAAAAGAGCGAGGTAACAGTTCGCATTTTGAAGGGCTCTGCAAATCCAGAAGAGCAGACCTACAAAGAAAGGACTGGAGAGTTTTTCTTAAAGTACTTCTCAGAGGATAGAATATCGATTACAGCTGGTGGAACAGTTACGTTCGTAAACGAGGATGTAGTTTCTCACAGCCTAAAGAGTGGCATCGCTCATACAGTGTCGCGTCACAAAGTATTCACGGAAGACGGCAAGATTTCAAGTGGTGACATATTGCCAGGCAAATCTTGGGGCGTAACATTCAAGGAACCTGGGTTTTACAGAATCTTTGATGAAAAATATCAATGGATGGACACGACAATTTTTGTGACCCAAGACTCTAGCTCAAAAACTCTGGGCTCTGGAAACCCACGTAACTAGTCTTTGAAATTAATGTATGATTCTAAACTAGACTGATTGATCACCATTACAGAAAGATCGGAAAACTCCTTTCCTTCCAACTCCTTGACTGTACCTACAAACTCTGTTTCCCTATCGGTGGTCAAAAATTCAAAAACATGTACCTTTAGGTTTGTAGTATCAAAACCGTTCTTTTTGAGGTAATGAGCAATTTCTGACTGCATAAAGTGTTTTTCAGGCGCTTTTGGCCATGGTCGTGGAACCAAAACAACGCTAAATCCATCAATGAGTGCCTTTTGCAATTCAAGTTTTTTTTCTTCAATTGGGGTGGTTACATGCATTGTGATTATCTTAGATTTGTCCAGTGGAACTTTGGCCTTTGAGGCAGCAACTTGAATTGCACTTATTCCAGGGATTATTTCGACATCTCCAAAAATTTCAATCAGCCTATCTACCACCTCTGATTCAGAAAAATTAACATCGCCGGTAAATGGGACAACCAATTTTTTATTGCCAAGTGTTTTGGCAACTTCTTGGTATGACTCTTCCTGATTTTTCATTGTTATTTCGTAGACTTGTTTTCCTTTAATCAGTGAATCTATTGTGTTTAATGTATACTTGTAACCAATAACGATATCACAATTCTGTATTACATCCTTAACAATGCCTGTAACATATCTGCTGGAGCCAGGTCCGACACCGACAGCATAAACTTGGGCCATTACTTGGTCCTCTGCTTGTTGATAAATTCCACAATTGGGCTCCAATTTATCTTGAGAAATTTCACTGGATCCTTGACTGGATACGTTACCCAGTCCTTTACTACTGATAACTGATAGTTTTTTTCCTTGTCGTCTTTTTTTAGTTTTAGCTTTAGAATACTTCCCCACTTTTTTTCTTCAGGCTCTGCACTGATGACATCATCAAGACTATATTCTTCATTTTTTTTGTTTTCCAAGTCATGTGCGAGCTCTTTTCCATCATATCCATCATGTGTAAGTAATGGATCGTCTGATTTCAAAAGGGTAACAACCTGTCTTTCGACTGCGGCGCTCCACCATCGTGATTTTGCCTCTGTTTTACTCACAAACGCAAGACGCCTGTCAGTTAGAATAAACATGCATTCTTTTCCCCTGGAAAAAAGTTTCTTTTCTACCTTCCACACGGAAACCAAATGAGCTTTGATTCGTTCATCAGATTCCATACCGTAATTCAAAAATTACTTGTTAAAAACTAATACAATTAGCTTTTATCTATGAATTAATGCTGGCTTGTATTGAAACTTGAACTGGTTTTCTCCCTTGCATCAGTAATTGTATTTTTGGGGGTCTTGCCTGTTTTTGCTCAAGCCGCCGAAGTCTCAGACAAGGTGGTTGTCTTGCATACTCAATCAGGCGATATGGTAATTGAGCTTTTTCCAAACGATGCGCCAAAAACAGTTGCAAACTTTTTGAACCTAACCGAACACCAAATTTACGATAGAACTGTTTTTCATAGAATAATTAAAGATTTTATGATTCAGGGTGGAGATCCAAAATCAAAACCTGGAATATCTGAACATTTTTCAGACTGGGGCACTGGTGATGCAGGGTATACGATTCCTGGTGAATTTAACACAATTAAACACAAACGGGGAATCGTCTCAATGGCACGCGGCTTTGATCCAGACAGTGCAAGCTCACAGTTTTTTGTTGTTCATAAGGATTCGTTCTTTTTAGATCGAAACTATGCCTCCTTTGGGCGTTTAGCAACAAACGCTAGCTACGAAACACTTGACAAAATTGCCAACCTGACAACTGCAGGAGAACAGATGAATAACCGCCCACTTGACTTTGAAAAAGCCGAAATTCTAAAGGCTGAAGTAAAAAAACGGACAGAAATTCCAGATCTGCTTGATTTGGGAGAGCCAGAAAGAACGGAATCATTTACTAATCAAGATACACAGGAATATTCAACTGAAAAATTTGACGTTTCATTTCTTGCACCTGCTGGCTGGTTAGTGCAGGAACCAACTCAAAAAACTCCAAACTCCCCAGATATAGTTGCAGTAGGTCCAAAAATTGCTGGCTTTACCCCAGCCATTTCCATATCTGTAAAAGCTGCCAATGGGACATCACTTGACGATTATTCAAACGAAATCAAAAATTCTCTACAAAAGACAATAGATGCTGGCAATCTCTCAATTTTATCAGAAGATAAAACAACAATTAATGGAAATGAGGCTGTTACCAAAGTCATGCTGGCAAAATTCAACACAGGTAATGGGCAAATCACTGTAAAATTCAAAGAAACAATAATCAAGAGTAAAGACAAATTCTATATACTTACCTACACAAACAGCGAAAGAAATTTCGACAGCACTCTTGACAAATTCAGTCAAGTTCTTGGTTCCTTCAAGATGACGGCAAAAACTACAAACGCCGATGATTTGGAAAAATCTGGATGCCTTATCGCAACTGCAGCATATGGCTCTGAACTTGCGCCACAGGTGCAGCTGCTAAGGGAGGTAAGAGACAACGTTTTAGGTACAAGCTCTGGGGCTTCGTTCATGACTGCGTTTAACGCAGTTTACTATTCCTTCAGCCCAACCATATCTGATTGGGAAAGACAAAGCCCGATATTCAGAGATACAGTAAAGATTACCATTTCGCCGCTTTTGTCAACACTTTCAATTTTGAACTATGTTGACATTAACTCTGAGCAAGAAATGCTTGGATATGGTATTGGTGTAATTTTACTTAATATAGGAATGTATTTTGTAGTTCCTGCAATTATTATCGTAAAATCAAAAAACAAAATTCAGAGATTTATTGCAAAAATCTAGGAACTTTCTTTAGTATGTGGGAGAGAGATACCCGACCAGGCCCTACTGCAATTATTGCTAAGTTTCCTGCTAATAAGATCAAGTCGATCTCAAATCCGCGTTCTCCAGTCAAACTTGCAGCTTGTTTTACTAGAAAAATTGCTCCAAGCATAACTATGGATAATAACACGGAAGAAATTCTAGTCAAAACCCCAATAATTAATAGGATTCCTGGCACAAACTCTGCAAGTGCAATAGGAATTTGCATTTCTGCTGGAATGCCAAGGCTTGTCAAAAACCCAACAAATCCCGGATTAAATTTCTGGGAGCCGTGTACAAGGAAAATTACACCAATTGCAGCCCTTATTCCAAAATGAGTAATGTCATGAAGTTTATTTTGTCGAATTGATGCATCCATCAATTGTACGTGCTCTGACGATATAATAAAAGGTGCTGGCATAAACTATAGAGAACTTGGTAAGATCAAAAAAACTCACTCATTCGGAATACAAAAAACGATTAATCAAAACTTGGGATGAAATTGCTCCGAGATATCACAGGAGATGGGCAAAAAACAACATCGGTCCGTTTAGGAGCAGCTCAGAGCTAGTCAAACTAGCTGATATTCAGGCCGGTTATGTAGTTCTGGATTTGGCCTGCGGAACTGGTGCCATCACAAAAAGAATTGCCACAAAGGTGGGTTCATCTGGAAAGGTTGTGGGTGTTGACAGTTCCATATCTGCAATTAAGATTGCAAAAAAAGAAAACAACAACAAAACTAATCTGGACTTTGTTTTATCGGACGCAGAATTTATCAAATTTAATAAAAAATTTGATGTGGTCACGTGCCAATACGCACTCTTCTTTTTTCCAAATGCGAACAAAGTCTTACGAAACATCAAACAATATTTGAAAAAAAATGGAACTTTGGCATTAACATTGCATGGGAATAAAGACACGGTTCCATATTTTAGCAGTATCTTAGATGTGATGACAAAATTCGTGCCAGATTACATTCCGCAAGGAACGCCAAACCTTGATAGATTTGGAACTAGATCTCAACTGAAAAAAACCGTATCTGCGTCAGGCTTCACCAATATCAGAATACGAGAATACGTCTTCACCTACCGTCCTGGAATGTTTTCTGACTATTGGCAAAACTATCTCAAATATCTTGCAAAACCGCTAAAAGAAAAAATTAAAACGTTATCTGCCCTGCAAAAGAAAAAAATGAAAAATCAAATTAAACAAAACACTCTTCCCTATACAAAAAAGAGCGGGCAAATCGTATTTCCGTGGAAAATTCTCATATTAACTGCAAAAAAACCTTAAAAAAATTGTTGGGGCTCCAATGAATTCTTTGGAAGCATACTCCCAACAACTGACTCCACTTGATATTATTACAGCAAATTTCTAATTAGATTCATGTATGTGCAAAATGAACAGCACGCATGATCCTGTATTTAGATGATCACTAAATCTTTTGTAAATTTATGCAAAACCATTGGTTTGTCTTTCACAATAACAGAATCCTCTATTCTCACTCCGAATTTTTTTGGAATATAGATGCCAGGCTCTACGGTTATTGCCATGTCTTTTTGCAAAATGGTCTGACTCTTTTGGCTTATTGTTGGGAACTCGTGCACCTCAAGCCCGATTCCATGTCCAGTTGAGTGAATAAAATATTGACCGTAATTTTTTTTGTCAATGTAATCTCTGCACGCATCATCAATTGATTTGCACACCGCTCCTATTCTTACAGTTTTTAGGCCAGCCTTCTGCGATTCCTTTACTACTTCATAGATTTCTTTTGCATTATCACTGAGAGCTCCTAAACCAAATGTTCTTGTTGCATCACTAATGTATCCTTTGTAACGTAATGTGAGATCAACTACTATCAAGTCTCCCCTTGCAAATTTTCTTCTAGTTACCTGTGCATGAGGCAATGCACCATTTGGTCCTCCCGCAATTATCAGAGGATTCAGTGTTGATCTGTATCCAGTACTAAACATCTCGTGCTCCATGGCAAAAGACATCAAAATAGACTGAAGCTCAGATTCTCGCAACCCTGTCTTTATTTTTTTTACGCAAAGTTCATACATTTTATCAATTATTTGGGACGCCTTTTTTAGAATGGCAATTTCCTCAGGGTCTTTTACTTCACGTGCTCGATAAAATGGATCAGTCGAGTATTTTATAGCAGGAATAGATTTTTTGAGCGATTCCATAGTGGAATAATTCTGGCAATCTGTACACACTTTGCTGTTTTTTACTTTTGACGCCAAGCCAGAAACCAAACCAACGCCACGCTCTGCCGTAACTACATTACAACCAATAGATTCCTCCTTAGCTCTTTCCACTTCAAGCTCAGGCGAAATTATGGTGGTCTGGCCGTTTTTTTCCAATATGCCGATTGCCTCTCCCCAAAAACCAGTCATATAGTAGAGATTTTCAGGCTCAAAAGATACCAAAACATCGCAATCTAAATTGTGGGCATATTTGAGGAGCCTTTTTCGTCGTTCTTCCAATTTGAAATGATAACGAGTTAGTGGATTTATGTTTGTTGCAAAGTTTGTATATTGGAAACTAAGCTTTTCTACTGTTGGAAGAAAGTCAGGGAAAAAGAAAAGTCGTAGCATTACTTTCTGGCGGTTTAGATAGTCAGCTTGCGGTAAAAATGATGCAGAGCCAGGGCTTTGAAGTATCTGCAGTTGCGATCAAGACTCCGTTTTGTGATTTTGATTGTGGAAGGGGATGCGGTTTTGAAATTAGAGAAAGAGCAGATACACTTGGAGTCAATCTAAAGACTGTTTATCTTGGGGATGAATACATTGAGATGTTAAAGAATCCAAAACATGGATTTGGATCGGGTATGAACCCATGTATTGACTGCAGATCTATGATGTTCAAGGCTGCAAAAAAACACATGGATGAGGTCGGAGCTGATTTTATCATTTCAGGAGAGGTATTGGGACAAAGACCAATGAGTCAGCATGGACCGGCACTGAAAACCATAGAAAAAGAATCAGAGTTGGAAGGATACATAGTAAGACCACTCTCTGGCGCACTGTTGCCAAAGACAATACCTGAAGAAAACGGTTTGATCAAAAGAGAAAATTTGGGAATGGTTCGAGGTCGCACAAGGAGAATGCAATTGCAAATGGCACAAGAATATGGGATAGAGAATCCTCCAAATGCCGGCGGGGGGTGTCTTCTTACAGATCCGGCATTTGCAATACGTGCAAAAGATCTTTTTGTACACACTGATAACCCAACAACAAATGACATTGATTTACTAAAAATAGGAAGGCACTTTCGTCTTGATAAAACAACAAAACTAATTGTGGGGAGAAATCAGGACGAAAACAACATGATCAAGGCTCTGGCCTTACCAGATGATATTGTATTTTACGCAAAAGACCATGTTGGACCAAATACGCTTTTGCGCGGCGGCAATGTTGAAAACCATAAGCAAATTACTGCCGCAATAACACTGCGCTATTCCGATGCTCCAAAAGAGACGCCGGGAATCGTAATAGCTGAAAAAGCCAATGACAAATCGGAAATCTCGATAACCAGAGCAGAAGAATCTGAATATCTCCAGTACAGAATTTAGGAACAAAAATTACGCACCATTTTACATTTAATGCGAAAGACTTTTTGAGGGAGTAGATCGCATTCATTATAGATGCAAAAACAGGAAAGCCCGACATACCTAAAGGCAATTACGATTCGTGACCCAAGCGACATTCATTCAATAAAAGACGACATGAAAAAAAACATGATACTCATACTAAGGGTTACACCGCTTGCGCAAAAAGATGTAGAGCAACTACGAAAGCTAGTTGAGGAATTATACAGTCTGGCAAAAAACCATGATGCCGACATTGCAAGGTTGGGCGAAGAAAGAATAATCGTTACACCACCAGGCGTTAAAATCTGGAAACCGGAATACGATCTAAAATAAAATATTAAAACAAAACTAATCATTTCTACGTTCCACTTAATATCAAAATAACATCAAATATTGTAAAATTGAGAAAATCTGTTTTATTATTTACATTATTGTCAATCCTATCGATCATATCTGGTGCACAACTAGCAGCTGCACAAATCTCTGATAACAAGGAAAAAATCAATATACTTCAAACCTGCGAAAAAATTTATCCGGATTTACAAAAATTAGGCAATGCCAAATTTCGCGAAAGATACCAATACTTTGATAGTTTTAGAGACTGTATCGCACTGTATGATGATTCTGCATGGGACTCTACAGAATCAGATCGCACAGATAGACTAATTTTACTTTTGGAAAAGCCAATACAAACCAAAATTATACGAGATCGCTCCAATGACACTCAAGGTATTCCGCAATGGATAAGAGATGACACAAAACGCTGGGATCGGGGAGACGAAAAAGACAACGTTCTTTCATATGGTATAAGATACATGATGAATTCTAAAATTATAAAATCAGAGAATGCACTAGATTACAAAAATTGTGAATCTGGAGACATTTGTTTGTCCCAAAATGATTTTGTAAAATACTCAATTAAAAACAATGATAACGACGATACAATCATACTGACACACACCTTTGATGATATATCAAACAACATCGTATATGTGATCTCAGAAGAGTCTTCAAAAAATAGTAAAACCGTTACAAATTTTCAAATAAACAAAACATCAGGATTTGTGAAACACGACAAGAAGTGCTGTGCTCAATATCCGTTCGTCCATCAAATTCCTATGAATTTGGGTACAAAAATCAACCAAGCAAACTCAGCTGAGGTGGTAAGCGAAGCGATTTTCTCATTTAAGGATCTCAAAAGGCCCTCGTTTATTGCAAAGGACAAGGTAGGAAAATACTTGGAAATCATTGACAAAGAAACGGGTATGGTCTTTTTTTCAAAATATCAGGACAAAACAAAACGCCTATTGCAGACAGTGCAACTCGTTGACACCAATATTGTCAAAAAAGACACAACAATTCGATATGATGATATGAAAATTCCTCCCTGGTTTAAAAACACCGTTAAATGGTGGACGGAAGGGAAAATTTCAGACTCTGAATACATTGCAGGAATATCGTATCTGCTAAAAAATGACGTCTTACGTATCTGATACTGTCAAAACAGCCTAACTGCTTCTTGGACCTGGGGGTAATGTGCGGGAACTCTGAACATTCTGCGAACAGTCATCGCAAGATTTTCACACTTTCTTCTTTCACCGTGATTTACAAGAACTCTTCTTAGCTTTGGCCTTAGTTTGTGAATGAATGAAAGCAGCTGATTATAGTCACTGTGACCGCTAAATCCATCAAGCTTTATCATTGAACAGTTGATGTTTACGACCTCTACCTTGCCGTCTTTTCCCAAGAGCGATACTTGTTTTGCACCGTCTAAGACTCTACGTCCAAGTGTTCCATTTACCTGATATGAGACAAAAATTATTTTGTTCTTGTTTCCCGGCGCAATGTTTTTGAAATATTCTAAGACAGGTCCACCCTCTAGCATACCTGACGTTGCAAGTATGATGCACGGTGTGCCTTCTCGTAGTGGCTCTTCTCTTGCGTCAGAGTGTTCTATGTTTGTAAAGTATTCAGAATCAAATGGATTATCGTCAGTCTCAAGAATTTTTTGTCTAAGCTCACGTGCCAGATATTCGGGGTATGCCTCATGAATTGCAGTTGCTTCTGATATCATGCCTTCCATAAACACGGGTGCTTCCATCATTTGGCCAGCCTTCATGTAGTGATCAATTACCATCATTATTTCCTGTGCACGTCCAACTGCTGGAATAGGGATGAGTACCTTGCCTCCGTCGACAAGTGCGTTATTGACTGCGTTAATGAATGCAGATTCAACTTCTTGCCTTGTCGGCTGAATGTCTTCTTTTGCACCATAGGTGCTTTCAATTAACAGAGTTTCAACTCGTGGATAGTTCCATGAAGCACTCTCAAACAAAATACTTTTTCCAAACTTTATGTCGCCAGTGTATACGAAATTATGATCACCATTACCAATATGGAAATGACATGTTGCTGATCCTAAAATATGTCCTGCGTTTGAAAAGACAAGTTTGATGTCAGGCGAAATGTCTGTTACGGTTCCGTATGGAATTGTAATTGCTTGTTTCATGATTTGCTTGACATCTCTTTCTGCATATAGTGCAGCCCGCCCCTGTGCAGCTGCTACCTTCACTGCATCCAGCTGAATCAAATTCATCATCGGTAGTGTTGGTTCTGTGCAGTAGATTGGTCCCTTGTATCCATACTTACAGAGAACCGGCAAGAATCCAGTGTGATCCAAATGTGCATGACCTATAACAATTGCATCAATTTCGTCTAATGTGACATTTGCCCAGTCGAGTCGTGGAAACGCTTCCATCGGACTCCTAGCTCCTGGGTTAATGCCGCAATCAATCAAAATTTTACTCTCAGGAGTGGTAAGTATCATGCTTGATCTTCCTACCTGACCAAAGCCGCCAAGAGTCAACAACGAAACTTCAGATTTTTGGGCCAAGCGGGGACGGAATATGCTTTCACCAATTTGTTTGAGATGCTTTGCCCTGTCTGATGCGGAAACCTTGAGATTGTAGTTTATTGCTTGAATTGTGCTTGACGGAACTGTCGTTGCCTTTCTTACTCGTATTCTCCAACCCATGCTTTCTGTCAACTGTGGGCTGTTAAAGCTAGGATTGTTGTACAGTAACCACGGTCGCTTTACCTCAATTGATACCTCGCCCGTGGTAGTATCAAAAAAGGCACCCTGCAGTTCTGCTTCTTTAGGTAATGCTTTTGCTATGACCTGTCTTGCCTCATCTTCGGGCTTTCTGATGGACTCTTCGGTTCTTACTACGATTCTTTTTTTAATCACATTAACTAGATCAGAAATAATCTCATTGTGTTCCATCAGGTATAGTGGCGATTTTGTGTATAGTGCAATTCTTGGCCCCTCGTAGTCAATTTTACTAACTTTGGCCTCTTTTGGAATACTTTGCAGTATGGTTGCCATTACATTCTGGGTTGTTGATTGTGTATCCTTTTCCTGTTGTTTTTTTTGCATGAAATCACTATAGTGCAATTATGGCTTTCTTTTGCTCTTTTGTCAAAAGACGGAATCCATCTTTGTCGATAACTGCGACATTAATGCCGTCACCAGTTCCAATATTTCTTACGATTGCTGCCTTTACAGCACGTAACGCTATGACCTTGGCCTGCTCGGCTGTAAGATTGTCCTTGTATTCCTCTTCCAGTAGACCATATGCTACAGGAGATCCGCTACCGGTAGTTACATATTTTTTCTCCTCAACTGAGCCAAACATGTCAATATTTAGAAGTGCAGGACCGTTTTTGTCATACCCACCAATCAGGATGTCTGCAATGAACGGATAGCCTCTGTTCTGATGGAACAAAAGCGAACAAAGTCTTGCAAGGGATTTAATTGGAATGTTTTCGTTCTTTTGGACTCGGTGTATGGCTGCATGATAACGTAAAACATCTGTTATGTTTTGTGCATCTGCAACACCGCCTGCTAATGTCAGGCCTGCATGCTTTGCCAACTGTTGAATTTTCATAGTATTGTTATTGGCAATGAAGTAGCCTGCGCTTGCACGCATGTCTGCGCACAAGACTACTCCGTCAGTAGCCTTGATACCTACAGTGGTAGTTCCGTGTAAAATCTTCTCTTCTACATTAGTTGACAAATAAAATACTCCTAGATGTTCTGGAATGGCTTTGACCCTTTTAAATAACTTATTGTTGCAGGGAGGTTGATAAGGAGTGAAACTATCAACAATTTGTGCTCAACTCCGCCTCTCACACAATGGAGCTACCACGGCTAATTGTGATCGGTAACAAAAACCTCGGAAACATCGGAAAATTCCTACATTCCTTAAATGAGCCAAAAAAGGTCTCTGTAATTTCCGGCATACACGTTAAAAAAATAACTCAAAACAAATTTCAAAAATCCCTGCTCAAGGCAGGAATCAAAAGTGTCTGGCACAATGCCAATAACAACGACGAGACATCAATAGACAAAATTCAAAATGACGTCAAAAAAGACAAAAGCGATCTAATCATTGGAATAGGCGGCGGCAGATCAGTAGACATCGCAAAGATGGTTTCATTTAATCTGGAAAAACCGTTTGTCAGCGTACCTACTGCTGCATCACATGATGGAATTGCAAGTCCTTTTGTCTCCATACGTGGTGACAAGCCGCACTCTGTTGTGGCAACCGCACCACTTGGTGTTTTTGTTGATATTGATGTGATAAAAAAGGCGCCAAAGAAACTCTTGGCAAGTGGATGTGGTGATTTAGTTGCAAAAATCACCGCAGTTAGAGACTGGGAAATCGGAAGAGACAAAACAGGAGAATATTTTGGAAGGTACTCTGCAAATCTTGCATCCATGAGCGCAAAAATCCTTCTGGAGGCATCAGAAAAGAAAATAGTTCCAGACATAAGAGAAATAGTTGAGGCGTTGATTAGTGCAGGAGTTGCGTCGTGTATTGCAGGAAGCAGCAGACCATGCTCTGGAGCAGAGCACCTCTTTTCCCATGCACTAGATAAGATTGCCCCTGGAGTGGGACTTCATGGGGAGAAATGTGGAATTGGAGCAATCATGATGGCAAAACTGCAAGGGCAAGATTGGAAAAAAATAACAAAGACTTTGAAAAATGTTGGCGCGCCTACCACCGCAAAGGAAATCGGCCTGACACAAAACATGCTTACAAAGGCACTTGTTATTGCACAGTCGCTAAGACCTGAAAGATACACCATTCTAAAAGAAATTCATATGACTGAAAAAATGGCCTTAGATCTTGCAAAAAGCACTAATGTGCTGTGATTAAGCTGCTTTGATCTCTTTTACTTCGGAAGATTTTGCTTCTGCCTTTTTATTGATATAACTTTCAATAAAGTTGATCTTCTCTAGGCTTGGCACGAACTTGAATATGTCAATTTGAGTAAAGTGTTTGATTACTCGCAAGCCTTCTGCACCAAAAATTTCTTCAGGTATTATAACATCAAGTACTTTGCCGTTTAGTTTTGATACTATCTTTGAATCCTCAACAGGCAAGTGCCTTTTTAGAATTGCAGTTATTTTGTCTTCATCAGACTCGAGTGATTTTATAATATTCACATCATACGTGATTGTCTTTCCGGCAAATCTGTGATTAAAGTCAACTTGGACTCGACCAGATCCGATGAATCTGACGATTCCAACCTTTTGGTCTACCTCTATTGTATCGCCGACTGTTACCTTTTCTGCATCCTCACCCAATTTTCGCAGTGGAATCATTCTGACTTTTCCTGGATCGCGATCGCCAAATCCCTTGTCAGGAGTGACATCTACTGTAAGTTTGTCACCTGCTTTGGCATTTGCCAGCGCATCGTCCAGCCCTTTGATTACCCATGATTCTCCAACAGAAACAAGTTTTGGTTGATACTTGGCATTTTCTTCAAAAATAGAGTATTTTTTTGCCTCTTCTGCAACTGTTGTTTCAAAAACCTCGTTTGAGTCTTTTACTTTTGCGGTATAATCGATTAGAACAAGTGAACCTTTAGTGAAAGTCAACGCGATCCGTCATCGGATTTCCTTATATTAAGTTAAGGCGAGCTAAAGCGGTTTTAGTTTTTCTTCAGCTACTCTAAGTGCATCTGGATTAGTTTTGTAACCCATCATATCAAGTGTGGATGAAATAGCAGAGATTGTTCTCATGACGTGATATTTGTTGACCTCTCCCATGCAACCAACTCTGAACACCTTACCTTTTAGATTTCCAAATCCACCTGCCACAAGCACACGGAATTTTTCTGCCAGTGTGTTTCTGAATTTTTTATCTTCTAATCCTTCCAAGTAATTCAGTGCGACAACAACTGTTGAACGATCAGCCTCTTTTGCAAAGGGAGTAAGTCCAATTGCACTAAGTCCTGAGTATAACGCTTGAGAACAAATTCTGTGGCGTCTAATTCGTGTGTCTAGCCCTTCTTCTAAAATCATGCTCAGTGCCTCCCTGTATGCGTATAGTAACGGCAATGCTGGAGTAAACGGAGTGTGCTTTGCCTCTTCGTAGTATTTGAAATATCTTGATAAATTAAAGTACATTGTATTTGGGGGATTTTCCATCATGTATTTTTTTGCTCTCTTGTTTACTACAATTGGTGAAATTCCTGGTGGTGCGGCAAATGCTTTTTGTGCACCTGTCATACAAACGTCAATTCCCCACTTGTCAACATACAGCTCCTCTCCCCCTACAATTGAAACGCCATCAACAACATAGTAAGAGTCGTTGCGTGCAGTAAGATCCTTTATTCTGTCCAGATATTTTATCATGGTTCCAGTGGAGGTTTCATTCCATACGCAATAGAACGCCTTAACATCCTTGTTATTGTCAAATGCAGCCTTTACGTCATCAAAAGTTGCATTTTGTCCAGGCGTTGTCTCTAATTTTACTACGTTTGCACCAGCCCACTCTAACATTTGGGCAAGTCTGCCGCTGAATTCTCCGTTGACAGGAATTATTACTTTGTCGCCCTTTTTGATTAAATTTATGACACCTGCCTCAACGGCACCAGTACCAGAAGCAGATAGACAAACTGCTTCACCGTCTGTCTGAAATACTTTTTTTGTTTTCTCTACTGCATCTTCGTATAATTCAACAAAATCATCACTTCTGTGATTTATCATCGGAGTAATCATCGAACGCATTACTCTTTCTGGTACGTTTGTTGGACCAGGTAACATGACTAAATATTCCAAATAATTTCGCCTGAAGGGATGTTTTAGTGGCTTTATTTATAATTAAAGATTGGTTAGTCTGTTTTTAGCGTTGATCCTTAACAATACTTTCTTTGTACCTTCTGGTACCAATCCTGCCCAATCTTGGCCGTCTTTGATTTTGACTCGAATGTCCGTACCGGACAGAACCTCTCTTTGCTTTAGCGGAACTGAAATTACCTTGATTCCACGTTTGCCAAAAAGTGTACGTGTAAATTCATCATTTGAAAACACCACGTCGTATCTTGGAACTATCTCATCTACGTGATACGTCCATCTTTCATGGTCGTTTACATCTGGAATGTAGTAGATCCTTACTTTTTTTAGTGTAGTCTCATCAAGGGATGATTCTATCATTTCTCTTCTTTCATCTGCAGTAAACGGATTTCTTTTTTCGTTGAATCTGTTGGAGCTTCCTATTCCAATTAATAATTCGTCCACATTTGATAATGCAAAGATGACTGCATCCAAATGGCCGAGATGAAACGGTTGAAACCTTCCTATTAAGAGACCAATCACGTTTTTATTTTTTCTAATTTACATAAAAACTATCATAAGCAGTTAAGCTGGAGTGAATCCATGGAGATTTTGAAAATTGATGGCTCACACGGGGAAAGCGGGGGGCAAATTCTCCGCAGTGCAGTTACACTGTCATCAATAACTGGAAGACCAATACAAGTTGAAAACATTCGCAAAAACCGTCAGGTACCTGGACTGAGGGCACAACACCTAACAGCTGTAAAACTGCTTGCAAAAATTTGCAACGCCAAAGTAGATGGGCTACACATCGGCTCTTCAATTATAAAATTTTATCCAAATCAAATACAAGACATGTCTTTACAAGAAAATGTCGGCACAGCTGGTAGCATCTCTTTAATTTTACAAGTATTGATACCTGCAGTCGCACTTGCAAAAAAGAAACTAGAACTATCTATAGTTGGAGGAACAGACGTGCTTTGGAGTCCAACTGGAGATTACACAAAACATGTACTAAGGGAGGCATTCTCAAGAATAGGAATTGATTTTTCAATGGAAATAAAAAAACGTGGATATTATCCAAAAGGTGGCGGAATAGTTAACGTTTTAGTACATCCGTCAAAGAAACTAAACCCAATATTTCTTACAAAACAAAATACAAAGGACGCAAAAATACTGTGCTCGCATTCTGGAGTATCTGATATCGCGTCCTTTGTGGATGATGCAAATAACACTTTGAAGAAAAATGGGTTTTCAGTGGAATCTCAAATTGATGAACAGCCTGCGCAAAATCAAGGTGCGTCACTAGTTGTTTTTAGTCAGGATTCTATGTCGATCAATGGCGCAGACGAATTACTAGATTTTAAAAATAAAAACATCTTTGGTAAAAAATGCCAAAACAATTTTCTGAAATCTAATCTTGGCGTTGACAACAACTTATCTGATATGTTGGTTGTGCCGCTAAGCCTGATAAACGAAACATCTGTTTTTACAGTAAGAGAAATTTCAGAGCATCTGCAAACAAATCTCTACATCACGTCAAAAATTACCGGATGTAAATACGGTGTTGGTAAAACTGATAATGGCTATGAAATAAGAATCCGGGGAAACTCAGATTCCAGCATCCAATAATGAGGCCATAAATAAAACCGCAACAGAAAGACCCACAGTTACCTGGCCTACAATTATTATCTTTGTACGTAACTTTGTAATTTGAGAATCAGACAACTGTTTTGCCATTATTTTTTGCTCTACTTCCTTTCTAATTATTCTGACGTGAACTCCAAATGCCACTAGCAAACCTACAACAAAAATTATTTTGATAACTAAAAGCACGCCATAGCTGGTTGAAAATAAAAAGTCTGGCCTAATCAGCATCTGATGCGCATTAAAGATTCCAGTTGCAATCATAATTACTAGTGATGGAATTGCAACCCGGTTGAATTTCCTTCCAACCTTTATCATAATTTGCAATCTGTCCTCTACTGATGAGGCCATCGTCTTTAGGACTGGGGCAAAAACCATTGCAATAAACAAAGATCCACCAACCCAAATAGCAGAAGCTACCAAGTGAATCCATGTGATGATAGCTTGTTCTATTGCCATCACTCATGATGAATTAGTGTACAAATATTATCTATTTGACCTGAACAACATTTTTTAGTTGTAGCATTTTGGTACAAATGATTGCTCATTCAGGGAAGAGGCATAATTTATGTCGCAATAGCGGGGCTTTTAGCTATGCTTGGAGGAATTACTTGGTATGCAAGTCTTGATAATCCGCAGCTCGGCATGGCAGAAATCCAACTAACCAGTGTCAAAGTTGTAAACACAAATACCGTTGACAACCGAGTTACCCTAGAAGTTAGTTTTCTAATAAAAAATCCAAGCGAAAAAACATTCACGGTATCAAACATAGATTACGAGTTATTTGCAAATGGCAAATCTCTTGGAAGGGGTTCATACTCAACTGAAGACGTTGCTCTTCCAGGACGAGCCGCATTCTATCCTGGTTCACAAATTGAATTGCCAACCAGCCTTAACTTGATACTCTCTGATAGTGCTGCCGATGAATACAATTCAATAATCAATGGCCAGGAGCTAAAATTTAGCGCAAGGGGCAAAATGGTTGTTGAATCAGCATGGAGCTTAGTAGAAAGGGATTTTGAAACCTCACAGTAAACGGAACGCAAAAACCTGTGGTAATTATTTAGTGGGCCGAGAGAGATTCGAACTCTCGATCACCGCCGTGTCGAGGCGGTATCCTAACCAGCTAGACTACCGGCCCAATGAAGTACAGAACCTGACGTCTACATTATTAATCTTAGTTCTGTTAAGACGCAGGTCGACTCATCTTCAACCTCAACATGATATAACCCTCTATTATCTTAACAAAACCTTAATCTTTAAACGTAAAGGAACAAGCTAGACTAAAATGAGTGACAAGTTTTCAAACCAAGAAAAATCTGGCCTATACAAGGCAATTTACACAAGAAGGGATGTTCGCTCCCATTTTAACTCAAAACCAATAGACAATGAGATCCTAACACGAATTCTAAATGCTGCACATCATGCACCATCTGTGGGATTTTCCCAACCTTGGAACTTTATTCTGATAAGAGACACTCAAACAAAATCAAAGGTAAAACAATCATTTGAAGAGGAAAAAAACAGATCTGCAAACCAAGTCGATGATTCAAAAAGAGAAAAATATACCTCATTAAAACTAGAAGGAATTTTAGAATCAGACGTAAACATTTGCATCACTTATGATCCAACAAGATTTGGGCCGTTTGTGATTGGAAGATCAAGCATACCGGAAACTGGAATTTACAGTGTCTGTTGTGCAGTGCAGAACCTCTGGCTTGCCGCAAGATCAGAAGAGATAGGAGTAGGCTGGGTTAGCATTCTGTCCAATGACACACTAAAAAAAGCACTGGATCTGCCTGATCATATTGTTCCTGTGGCATATCTGTGCTTGGGCCACGTCGCAGAATTTGCGGAAAAACCTGATCTGGAATCTGCAAAATGGCTGCCGCGATTGGAACTAAAAGATGTCGTATACTTTGAGAAATGGGGACAAACCCAAAACACGCCCAACTGGAGCCAAATCCACAAGCTAATCAGAGCAAATCTTGATTACGCTTTTAAATAATCACTCTGCAGTTTCTGGCTGGGCTTGTAGCGCAGAGTCAAATTGTGACGCGAAACATGGATAGCGCGGCAGCCTCCTAAGTTGCAGGTCGAGGGATCGAAGCCCTCCAAGCCCGTCCAATTTTTTTCCAAATGTTATTTTAATTTAAATACAGAATAGCCAACAAAAAAACGTGAAAGTTGTAGTAATATCTGGAAGCCCAAGAAAAACTGCAAACACCCAAATCATGATGAAATATGTTTATGATTATGCCAAATCAAAGAACCAGGACATAAAATTCATCAATTTGTCAGAAGGTGGAATTGATTATTTTAGTGGGCAAAATGAAAATTATAGCCAAACAACACTACAAGCTGCCAAAGGTATCATGGATGCAGATGTGTGGATTATTGGCACGCCAATTTACAATTCGTTTTTTAGTGCTGCACTAAAGAACCTCTTTGAATTTGTCAATTACAAAAACACAGCAGGAAAAACTGCAGGCCTTGCAATTCTCGCGTCAGGGAACAATGGCTTTATCGATGTTCAAACGCTACTAACACAGCTAATGAGCTACTTTAGGGTAGTTACAAACCCAAAGGCCGTCTTCATGACTGTCGATACAATAAAGGACGGCCAAATTGGCGAAAATGAAAAAACAAGACTAAAAGAACTGGTTGATGAAACTATGCTTCTTGCCTCTAGACAAAAGTAGTGCTTTTGTCCAGATACACTACTTTGAATATCTTGACAGTATAGTCGCCCTCAAAGATTTTAGTAACTACGTCGTTTGTTACGTCTCTTACCCTAAACTTGTATTCGTATGAGCCGTCCTTTTTGACATCGGTTTGGGCAAAATGAACCGCCTCGCCATTTTTGTAAATCTGAATTATTACCGGATGTCCCTCGACAGGATTTGCTATTTTACCTTCAACAAAGCCCCATGGCAACTTGTTTTCTTTTGGTGCATGGAAAGGTACAATTGTCTTTTCAAGTCCAGTTGACGAATCGAGTGGAGTTATTGTTGTCTGAGTATCTACTGTTTCTGCAAATGAAGTAGATATTGCTGAAAAGACTGCAATCATTGCAAAACTTGCAATTACTGTTCTGTTTAGAAACATTAGGAGTAATCATGAAATAGTCAAATATTAACATGACGTATCAATTACACGTGTTAATGGATCAAGACATTCTAAACGACGGATGCATATGTAAATGCCACTTTGGCGGCGCAATAAGTTGTCCAGGATGTAAACGAAATCATAAATCAACCGTATGCAAGCACTGTCAGTAGGTTATTTCTTTTTTGTAGTTTTTTCTTTCGACGCAAGAACTTTGAGGTTTGCAAGTTCTGCCTTGAGTGCCTCAATTTGAACTAGGGTTTCTAGACTTGCGATCTGTTGCTTTAATCGATCAATTTCGCTATCTTTGAGCTTTACAGTATCTCGCAATTCATCTAATTGAACTGTAAATGTGGCCTTGGCAGCGTTTAATTCGTCATCTGTTGCCGTCTTTACTTGTACTGTTTGTGATTTGTGAGCTATGTTAGTTGAGCTTTTTTTTTCCGCATGACCGTATTTGTGGGCATAATCTGCACTTTTTTGTACAATCCAGCAAATAAACGCCAAAAACCACGTTACAATTGATGTTACTAGTAACAACTGATCTAGTGCGTCAGGCATTACAAAGTAAAGCCATGTCAAAATAGAAGCAAAAATAGAAACAACAACCGTGGCTAGATGGTTGCCAAGATAACCCATGTCTATGCGGAAACCATGTCGAATATAACAGTAATGCTTGATTTTGGAATTTGATAATAAAAGAAAAGATAAGTTTATTCGTCTTTTTCTTGACTTGCAGCGGATTCCAGTTGTGGGATCTCTGATTGTAAAATTTTAATTTTTGTCAATAGTTCGTTTCTGAGATCTCTTGCAACTCTTCGTACTGTAGGTCGTGGAACGCCAAGCTCATCAACTACTTTGGAGTAAATGTCTTGTTTGTCAGTTAGCCCCTTTTCAAGATAAGAATTGATTGCTTGTTTAATGACGGTGCTTTGATTTGTGCGATTCACAATCTATAATTTTTTCCGTTCTATATAAGACTATAACTTTTTCAAACAAACATTAGAGTTGTATTTTACCTCAAAAAATTCTTATACCATTTAATATTCCGGACTTGGTTTTAATTTTAAAAATAAATATTCTATAATTGAGAACCAAAAATAAAATCACACCAAAACAAAACTTTGTAATAATTACAATCTTGCTTGAATTACTTAGCTAAAAATAGTAAGACTCTTATGATAAAGACGGAGCCTGTCATTGTTTGGCAAAGGTAACAATAGAAACCAAATTCGGAAAAATTGTATTTAAACTATTACCTGAAATTGCTCCAGAAACCGTTAGAAATTTTGCAAAGCTTACCGAATCTGGATTTTATGATGGAACATTATTCCACAGAGTCATTCCTGGCTTTATGATTCAGGGGGGAGACCCAAATACCAAAAAGCCAGACAAGGGTAGGTGGGGACAAGGCGGCCCTGGCTACACAGTTAAAGCCGAATTCAATTCCCGTTCGCACTTGCGTGGAATAGTATCGATGGCAAGAGCAACGGATCCAAACAGTGCAGGCTCACAGTTCTTTATCGTTACCACCGACAGCACATTCCTTGACAGGCAGTATACCGTATTTGGGGAGGTAATCGAGGGAATGAGCGTGGCAGATGCCATAGTCAGTCAACAGCGTGATAGAAACGATTGTCCGCTCCAAGATGTACAAATGTTAAAGGTAACAATGTCAGAATAGTAAAAATGAAAAAAATCATTCTTGGAATCATACTTGGCGTATTATTTTCATCAATAGGTACTGTATTTGCTCAACAAGCTACAATTGGCAACCCTGCAATACAGGTGGTAAAAATCACAATAGGTGAAGATGGATCTGCCCATGTTATTCATGTGGTGGAACCGAGCATACAGCCTCAACAAGTAACTGTAATCCAAAATAATTTTACTAATTTACAGATAAAAGATGAGAGCGGCTCTGTTCCACAATATGGGGAAGTAAGCGGAAATGCCAAGAGCTTCATGCTCTTTCCAACAGACAAAAAAACTCTCATCGAATATGATCTAAAAAATATAGTGAAGCTAGAGGATGGAATGTGGAGATGGGACTATCTGTATCTTGCAGATACCAAATTCTATCTCCCAGAAGACGCTAATCTGATATTTGTAAATGGAACCCCAATCAACCTTGTCGAGAAAAAGGGAGTCAACTGTCATGGTTGCCAAGTAAAACTAGAATATGAGTTGGGCCAGACAGAAATTGTAAGGCAAGTTCAATGGCAAGACAAAAAATTTGACGTCAGAATCATAACGTTGGCCGATATCTCATCATTCAAGTTTGATCAACCAAACAAAAAAATCACATTTGATGTAACCGATGAAAACAAGTACATTACATTGCTCATACCACTTGAATTACTTTGGAATCCTTATCAAGTACTCCTTAATGGGAATGCCACATTAGATAATGAATTTTATTCAGACGGTAAAACCATGTGGCTTGGCATAAAACCTGACAAAGCAGGTACCGTAGAAATAATTGGCGTTTCAGCAGTGCCTGAATTTCCGCTAGTGTCGCTTTTGATATTTGGCTCTGCAATGATTGTTGTTGTAAGATACAAGAACAAATTTAGTCTCCGCTAGAACCGCAGGAACAGAATCCATACTCGTCAATTCTTACATTACAGATAGGACATTTTTCCCCATAATCGACCTCCCAAGGCTCCTTACCAAACAACTTGAAATGATCGTCAATTTCCTCTGGCACGATTCGTTTTTTTGCCATATCGTTTGTTGGCAAAAAATAGTATAATAGCATTCAATGATACAAAATCAAAATTGTGAATTTATTAATAGAAATGGCCCGATCAATCTATGGAGTGTGACTGTGGGTGTCATTGCATAAGGTGCAAGAGCACAGACCTTGAGTCATTTCAAGTGGGAAATACGGAATCTGATGGGTATTTTGATATGCACCATACCTGTAAAAAATGCAATACGCATTTTGATCATCTGGACGGTACTGTTTTTGCCAAATGTGATATCTGCAAGTATACAATTAGCTGATAATTTGCGGTTCTTTGAAATAGTAGGTTTTGTTTTCCTGTGAGTTTTTCTCAAGTTCCTTGTGGAAGGCCATTCTTGATAGTGCTTTTGATACATCAAGTGGGCTTGCGATCCAACCATATTCTCTTAGATACTCTACTGTTTCTGAAACTGTTCTTGGTTTTGCAAAGAACAGATCTCTTTCTAGCAGTTCTATCTTACCTGGCACCTCATCTTGGCCTATGGGAGTTGGTGATGAAAATTCTGGTTCGTGCACCTCTGCATCATTTAGTATCTTTAGGTAATCCAAATTTGCCTGATATGCCTGTGTTATTTCTCTTGGCGGTTCTAACGAAATGACCTCATCACTGATAATCCTGGCCTTGCCTTCTCCAAGCCTGCTTGTAAGATCAGAAATCACTTGGCCTATTGTTTCATTATCGATGTAAAAGTCTCTAGACTCGACCTCTACCTCATTTTCACCGAATTTGAGCCTAATCTTTGCCATTTGTATTAAAAACGACAAATTTTCATTTATTCTACTAGCTCTAAGTAGCTTTAAGATTGGATCAAAAATTTTACACATCTTATCGGAAATTTTTTGCCCCAGTTATAGAAAAACAAATTTTTGATCATTAGGCATGGGTAAAAAAGCACTTGCCGCCATTCTGGTTATAATAGGCATTGCTGTATTTGGATATACTCAATATGCGTCAGCTTCTCAGATTAGCGTTGCAATAACTAGCAGCAAATTAATTGAAAAAACCGACAAAGGCTCATTATACAATCTGGAGCTAGAATTCAAAAACCCATCATTATTGATGCTTAATGCAGGAAAAACCGATTTTACGTTATCGACTGAGGATAAAACGCTAGGTGGTGGAACCTTGGATCCGTTCATGCTTCCAGCGATGGGGAAGATTACAACAAATGGTATCTTTTTAAAAGATCAGAGCACTGATTCTAAGAATCCTCAGGTAAAGATCTCTGGAACCACAAAATACCAGTTGCTGTTTGCCACACTTGATGTGCCATTCACGTACTATCCAACGCAGGACCAAACTAGAGAATTTATACAAGACTCTTAATTTTTCCAAATAATGCTTACTGTTTTTGGATCAACTGCGCTAGATACCATACGAACTCCAAGCAAAGTTCTCAAGGATGTCTTAGGCGGTGCGGCGACGTTTGCCGGAATCTCTGCCAGTTTCTTTGTGGACACTGGATTAATCGCAGTAGTTGGAAGCGATTTTCCAAAAAAATATCACGACATACTTGGAAAATATCTTGATTTGCAGGGATTTGTGATTCAAAAAGGAAAAACGTTTCGTTATGATGGCAGTTATGATCAAACCCTCAGTACCAGAACAACAAATAAGACTGAGCTGAATGTTCTTGGTACGTTCAAGCCAGAGGTTCCTGACTCTTATAAAAAATCGGAATTTGTATACCTTGCAAACAATGATCCTGATCAAAATTCATCACTGATACGGGAATTTGACAACATAAAATTTTCAATGTGTGATACCATAGAATTTTGGATTTCAACAAAACGTAACTCTGTCATAAAGATGATAAAAAATGTAGATGCCGTTGTGATTAATGACGAGGAAGCAAAACTTCTCACAAAAGAACACAATTTGATCAAATGTGCAAAAAAGATGATGAGTTGGGGTGCAAAATATATAATCATCAAAAAGGGCGAGCATGGATCGCTTCTCTTTTTTGACGACGTTATTTTTCCATCCGTTGCGTTTTCGCTTGAAGACATTATAGATCCAACTGGAGCTGGCGACTCGTTTGCAGGCGCAATGATTGGTTATTTGGCAAGCAAAAAAAGCACGAGCCTTTCTGACATAAAAAAATCTGTAATCTATGGGAATGTAATGGGATCGTTTGCAGTAGAAAGATTTGGTCCAGATGGATTACTCAATACAAACAAGAAAAAAATCGAAACCAGGATACAACAATACCAAAAAATGATTGACTTCTGAAAGGTTATAGACAACAGATCCAAAAACCAAATCATGGATAAACTAGAATCGCTCTTCTCACTCCAAAAAGGACTTTCAGAAATGATGAACCTTGATAGATACCCAAAAGATACCGAGGGCAAAATATCTGCACTCTGTACTGCAATAATTCATGAAGCCGCCGAACTGCAACGTACAACAAATTGGAAGTGGTGGAAAAAACCTACTCCATTTGATATTGCTGACGCAAAAGAAGAACTAATTGACATTTGGCATTTTGTAGTACAGGCATCACTTGAGCTAAATCTGACACCTGACGACATACTAGAAGAATACAAAAGAAAAAATGAAATCAACCGAAACAGACAGAAAAACGGATACTAGATTCTAGATAATTCTGTCTAGTCTAGTTTCCCCAATTCTATCCACGAGTGTTATTTGTTTTTGAAATTTTTTCACGTCTTGCTTTGAAACAGTAAGAAATGGGCTTGGGCTGTGCGAGTTTACTATTCTACTGTTATCATCAATACCATACTTGTATAATGATACCAATGCATGACCTGTTTTGTGGCCTGAGACCTCTTTTCCGCAAACAATCAGGGTCTGGAGGTTTGGGTTTTTGATAATGTTGCGAACCAACCCATCAATTCCTTTGTTTTCGGAGAGCAATCTTCCAGATATGGCAATTTTTTTCATCAAATCCGAGTTTGATATTTCCTTCAAGAGTTCCATGCTTGATAAAGTGCATACTGCAATTGTTGACTCGCTGTTCCCAAGAAAAATCTCTTCATGTATTGGGAATATTATCTTGCAAATTTCTCCTGCAATATCTGATAACGTATTCAAGTCAGTGCACTGCGGATTGTTCTGGCAGTCAGCCTCAAATTGTCTTCTGTAACCATCGGCTGTACGGGTAAGGAAAGGACATTGCGTGCAGCCCAGTCAGTAACTGGCAAATTTAGCTTTTTACCATAATATGGTGTCTTGTGGACTGGTGTGGAATAATAAATTGTAGCACCGATTCCATTTGAATTCAAATCCTTCATTATCCTGTCTCTTGATTTTGTAGCAACTGTGTAAAGAAACCAGTTTACCTCCTCATGCTTTCTTTTTTGCGGAATGGCCAGATCCAAACCTGCAAGCAAGTCTGTGAGAATTTTTGCATTTTTCTTTCGCTTGAGCAAAAACTTTGGCAACTTTTTCATCTGTACTTTGGCAATTGCTGCATTTATCTCTGGCAGCCTGAAATTTAGGCCAAGTACCCTCGTGTCATATCCGTGAACCATCCCATGATTTCTTATCATGAGGAGTTTTTCCCGCAGCTTCTTGTTGCTTGTAACTACAATTCCGCCTTCGCCTGACGTCATCACCTTTGCTGCATACAGACTAAAGCAGCCAAGCTCAGAAAACGTACCGGTCTGTTTTCCTTTGTAGCTTGATCCCATGGATTGAGCAGCATCCTCAATTATGCGCAAATTATGCTTTCTTGCAATCTCGGAAATCTCATCCATATATGCTACATTGCCATACAGGTGAACTGGAATTATCACCTTTGATTTTTTTGTAATCTTTCTTTCCAAATCTACTGGATCCATGGTGTAATTATCGCGTCTGATATCAACAAAGACCGGCCTTGCGCCAACTGATACAACCGCATTTGCCGTTGCGACAAATGTAAAGGAGGGTAAAAGGACCTCATCACCAGTTTTAATGTCAAGTGCATATAGTGCCGCTTGCAATGCGGCAGTACCTGAGTTTACTGCTATGGCATACTTTGATTTTACAAAAGAGGATACCAGTTTTTCAAACTCTTGAACATTTTTTCCGCCAAGATTTGCAGCAGAAGTCAGCACCCCTTTTTTCAGAACGGACACGACTTCGGAAATCTCTTCTTTTCCAATAATCGGGATATTTACTGGAACCGTCACGATTTGCTTTTCTAAATAACTCTAATAAACTTGGTTAATTTTTATAGCTAGTACTCAGAGTCGTGACATTAATGAAAGCAGATTACTTGCGTGAAAACGAGACGGGCTACAAGGTATTTCTGTACATTTTCTATGTCTGTTCGTTTTTGATGTTATCAATCACCGCCTATGGAGTTTACGCAATGTTGCAAGAATGGAGTGCACATGGAACGTATGTGATGGGCGAAGTCTTGGTAAAAACCGAATTCCCATTCCCGCATTTTGCCAAGCTCACAACCTGGTTGTTCTTTTCCACAATTATCGGCTGGTACTGCTGCTCACGAATAGGCTGGAAAAGAACAGTAAGGCTCTACACATGGAGGATGGCATTACTACAGCTAATGCTTTTGGGATTTGTTGTGATTTGCCTTTATGAGGTCTTGTACAACTTTATGGTGCTAAATGCGCAAGTTACTGCAGGAATCAGGGATGGAAACGTGCCAGACATTGACGCACTTACAATCGCGTATCCTGATCCGTCAAGACCATGGAATCTCATTTTTGCAACAAAGATGTTTCTTGCGGGATTTCTGATAAGTGCTCATGCGTTCTATCTTAGCACAAGGCCAAGAAAGTCAGTCGATGACATAAATCCGTAATCTAAACTCGGAAAAATGTTTAAAACGAATGTCCGGATGTTCTTGTCATGTCAGTAAAACCAATCCCAGATGGTTATGGTACGGTTACGCCCGCTCTAACAATACGTGATGCGGCAAAGGCAATCGAATTTTATAAAAAGGCATTTGACGCACAAGAACTCTATCGATTTCTAGGTCCAGATGGAAAAAGCATCATTCATGCAGAAATCAAAATTGGAAATTCAATCATAATGCTAAATGATGAGATGCCACAGATGAATTGTAATTCCCCACAATCCTTAGGTGGAACAGGCTCATCTATTTTCTTGTACGTCAACAATGCTGATGCAACATTCAACAAAGCGGTTTCTGCCGGGGCAAAACCACTCATGCCCCTAATGGATGCCTTTTGGGGAGACAGATTCGGCTCAATCCAGGATCCTTTCGGGCATGTTTGGAGCATTGCAACTCACAAAAAAGACATGACACCTGATGAAATCAAAAAGGCGGGCCAAGAGGCATTCAAGAACATGCCTTGATAACAAAAACCAACTTTTTTCATAATGTTCGGTCATTAGCTTTATAGGGTTACAAGTAAGAGTTGAACCAAATTGGATGTTACAACAAAGGTAGAGCTTGTCTCGAGGCCACCAACTGAGGAAATAGTAACAAAGGAAGAACTGACAAATCTTTTTGAAACAAATTCAAAACCAAAGCACTACATCGGGCTTGAAATTTCCGGGTTTCTCCATTTGGGTAGCCTGATCAGTACGGGGTTTAAGATTAATGATTTTATCAAAGCAGGCGTACAGTGCAACGTCTTTTTGGCTGACTGGCACACACTAATCAACGACAAGCTTGGCGGAAACTGGGAAACAATTTCCAAAGTTTCAAAGTATTACGAAGACGCCTTCAAAACAGTATGTCCGGGCGTTGGAATAATCCATGGAACCGAATTATACAATTCTATAAAAGAATACTGGAAAGACCTAGTCCAATTTACAAAACACATGTCACTTGCAAGAACCATGAGAACGCTTACCATAATGGGAAGATCCGAAAGCGAGGAAAAAATAGACCTAGCAAAGCTTCTCTATCCGCCGATGCAGGCAGTTGACATTCATTCAATGGAAATTGACATTGCACATGCAGGAATGGATCAGAGAAAAATCCACATGCTTGTTCGAGAAATCTTTCCAAAAATGAAGTGGAAGGTTCCAGTTGCAGTACACCACAGCTTGCTTCCGGGATTGCTCGAGCCAGTACCGGATGATGATTTAGGATCAAAAATGAGTAAATCAAAACCAGGATCAGGAATTTTCATTCATGACTCTGATGAGGAAATAGGAAATAAAATAAAAAAGGCTTGGTGCGACGTTGCACAGATACCGAACAATCCAATTCTACAAATTGCAAAAAATGTGATTTTCCACGAGTTTAGTGAAATCTATATTGCAAGGCCACAAAAATTTGGAGGAAATGTAACGTATGCTACTTATTCGCAACTTGAATCCGATTTTGCCGCAGGAAAACTGCATCCGTCTGATCTAAAACAAACAGTTGCAGATCATTTAGTGAAAATAATTGCCCCAATCCGAGACAAGATTGTACTGGATCCTGAACTATACTCCACAATAAAAAATAGCGTTTAGCTTTGCAGATTATACTTTGATGTGTAACCGCGTGGATTAATCATTAGATTTTTGAAGTTATAGGTTGATGAGTTTCCAATTATCACAGTGCTGATCATGCCGAGCTTATCTGCATGTTCTTCCATGTTTTCAAGGTTTGTCATGACTATTGTCTGGGATTCACGGAATGCTCCTTTTATTATTGCAACAGGAGTGTCCGGCCTGCGGTATTTCAACAGGAGCTTTCTTGTGTCTTGCAGCTGGTGAATTCTTTTTTTGCTTGATGGATTGTATATCACAATTACATAGTCGCCTTGCGCTGCTGCCTCTACTCTTTTTGTTATTATCTCCCATGGAACCAAAAGGTCACTCATTGATACAACTGCAAAATCTGTCATAAGTGGCGAGCCGACCAGAGACGCACATGAGTTAAGAGCAGACACTCCTGGGATGATTTCCACTTGTAATCCTGTTTTTGGATCCCATCCTGTCTCTGCAAGTGTTTCATAAATTAGTCCTGCCATGCCATAGATTCCCGGGTCTCCACTTGATACAAGTGAGACTATTTTTCCTTCCTGTGCCAGGTCTATGCACTGTTTGGCACGCTCTACCTCCTGGGTCATTGCGTATCGGTAAACGTCCTTTCCCTTGATGAGATCCTCAACCAAAGTCACATACGTATCATATCCAACTATGGTGTCGCTTTCCTCAATTACCTCTTTTGCGCGAAATGTCATGTGGTCGTGGCTTCCTGGTCCGACGCCAACAATGTAGAGTTTTCCTGCCAAGCGATTCTAGTCTTCTGTAAGATAATTTATCCTTTGTTTCGGAATTCAGCTAAGAGATTCTATTAGCGGGCAGTTCATGATATGGTCATTACTTAATGGTCTTGCAAGCTGAACCGTTATCGTTTTTTCTGATTTTTTATTATTGATATCGGAAATCGTTTCAAGTATTCCTGCATAAATTGGATCATTCCACTCCACTATCGATACTCGGCAAACTGGAATGTAGCTTCCCTCTTCTAGAGTTGATGATAGAATACTTGCCTGATATCCCAAAGGCCCAGGTCCCCTGACTCCATTTTTAAATTGGTACATTTCGGAGACAATGGAGTTTGATAATGCATTCGCAAGCTTTGGCACATTAGGTACTCCCAAAAGATTTGCAGGTCCCATTGGTGTCGCATCAGTTATGATATAGTATATGGTTCTGCCGTCAGGCCCCCATCCTCTATGTGCAACAAAAGTTACTTTTTTTGTTTCATTACTGATTGAAAGGACCTGCCCTTTGTCAAATGACGACTCATCTGTTATGTCAGTGCTGTTTCTTAGCTGTATCTGTCCTCCAGGCCACAATATGTGAGGCGTATTGATCACCACGTTTGTTTTTACCAGTTTTATTCTGCTTTCTTTTTCTGCCTTTAGAATCGTCTCTGCAGAATTTAGAATCTGTGCCTTTTGTCCTTGCTTCCATGATATGGTGACTAGGGAATGAAGCGGGCTATACGAATCAGGCTGAGCAGGACTGCTTGAGAATACTTCGTTTTGATAGCCATACAGGCCTTCTCCCTTGATACCGTTTGTAAACGAGTAAACCGTACCCTGTGCAGAAGATGATATCTTTGCAAGCCTTGGAGAAAATTCTACTGACCAGTTTTGTTTGCCCGTTATTTTGTCGCCGAATGTCTTGTTGCTTGAATCTGTAATGATATAGGAAACAGGACCGCCTGCAAAAAATCCAGAGTGCATTGGAATGCTTACTGGCACGTGTGGCTTTGGAAGCGTAAATGACTGCGGTTTTGGCTCTGTTTTCTGTAATACTATCTGTGTTGGTTCCCCCCTTATCCATCCGTCCACGCTTGCAGTAACGGTAAATGGTGCTTTGCTCCTAAATCCAAGCGCTGCGCCAGTAAAGTCAAGCGAATCTGCCTTTGATGGTGGTCCTATTATCGAAATCCCATAGATGGTATTTCCATCAACACTCCATGTTGTCTGCCCATTTACGTCCTGCTTGTCAAGATCATGCAGTACTATGATTTCAACTGGCACACTTGATGTGTATGTTACAGAGCCGTGGTACAGACTGTTCTGATTTGCAGGCAAGAGCAGTGCAAACTGAAACCCTTCTTGTCCTATTCCAGGATCATGAAATGAACTAAGTGTCTTTGTAAACTGAATCTTTGTTTGTGGTACTGCAACTGCAAGCTGGTCAATGACGGACAATGATATTGCGATTGTTGAAATTATTAAAATTGCAAAAATGATGATAATTTTATTCACGAATGATCCAGATTCTTAAACATCTTTAAGTTTTTCAATGATTGTTTGCAAGATTGAACTCGTCGTGTAGTGCTTTTACTACGGATTCGCAGTCGTTATCCTTTACGACAAATGCCAAATTGAGCTCAGATGAACCTTGTGCAATCATAATCACGTTTACCTTGTTTCTTGCAGCTGCCCCAAACACTTTGGAGGCAACGCCTACCATCCCGCGCATTCCAGAGCCAATTAGAGCTATTATTGCCACATCCACTGTGACGTCAATTTTCTTTATGACCTTGCCAAGAAGATTCATCTCAAGTGTGTTTACTGCTCTGTCAAGATCGTTTTTCTTTACTACGATTGAAATACTTGATTCTGAAGGGCTCTGAGAAATCATCATGATATTTACGCCGGCCTTTGCCAAAAGCGAAAATATTGTAGCTGCAGTACCAGGTGCACCGACCATGCTTCCGCCTCTGACATCGATTAATCCGTTATGTCGTATGGCGCTGACGCACTTGACTGTCCTGTTTGTTGCCTCGTCAGGCATGGCAGTAACCAGAGTTCCCGAGTTTTCCACATTGAATGTGTTTCGGATTCGCATTGGAATTTTCTTTGACAGCAGAGGCTCAAACGAGCGGGGATGAATCTGCTTTGCGCCAAAAAGTGCCATTTCCATTGCCTCTACATATGAGACCTCCGGTATCACCTTTGCATTTTTTACCAATTTTGGATCCGCACTCATCAGTCCGTCAACATCGCTCATCAGCCAAACCTCGTCTGCCTTGATGCATGACGCGATTATGGTTGCAGTATAGTCTGATCCGCCCCTACCAAAAGTCGTGATGTGGCCGTGCTGATCTGCGCCAGCAAAGCCCCCTATCACTGGGATTATTTTCTTTTCAAGAAGTGGCTCCAAAGTCTTTGAGACCCTAAGTCTTGTTGTATCCATTAATGGTTTTGATGAGCCAAAATTAGAATCAGTTACAATTCCTACGTCCTTTCCTGTAAGAGTAACTGATTTTTATTTTAGATCGGACAATGCGTGTGAAACAATTTCAATTGAAAGCCTTTCCCCAAACGATATCAAATAGTCAAGCGATCTTGGGGTAACCTCGCCTAGCAGTATCATTCCGTGGAGCAATCCCTCTAATTCCGATAAATTGGAGTCGAGTTTCTCAAAAAGCTTTTTCCTTATCTTTTGATTTGAAACGGAGTCCTTTGCTAGATGTTTGTGTTCTTTTATTATTTTGAGCATCAGGGAATTTGCGGAATCTTTGTTTCCCTTCTGTATGAATTCTGAAACGTCAAGCAGCTGATCAGTTACGTTATTTACTGCAGAGAAAACCGCTATGACTTGATTTTTTTTGGAAAGTGAATGGATAAACTTGGCAACACTCTTGATGTTTTTTGCAGTAGAAATCGAGGTTCCGCCAAACTTTACTACTAATCTCAAACTAGATGTCATTTGGATCTAAACCTTAAATGCTTTTAACTTTCGACTCGCGGTGCTAGGTAAAAATGGATTCGTCCCATGTTTGCCACCTTGAATTCTATACGCAATGGCTTGGCAGATGAATACTCGCAGACAATCGAGCCTGACGCTGTGCCCACCGCCTTTACTATTGGGTTTAGATATTCGAGGCTGTAAGTGCCCACACTTTCCTCTTTTACTGAAATTTCAGACAGCTCGTCCTGCTGCTTTTGGAGCGATATCAGCACTTCGCCAGAATCGCCCTTTCCTGAAAATTCTGATTTTGTGGCATTTGTCTTTATTGTCAGATAATCGGAAACAACTTGGACATCTCCAAGAATTTTATCAAACAGACCAGTTGCCAAGCTAATCTTTGTGTCGTATGGAATTTTTGGCAGTGGAGTATCTGTTGCAGAGCTCTCAATTAGTCTCATCTTGTACTGTTTATTTTTTCCAATTGATATCAATAACATGTTGTCTGAGAGACTGATCTCAATCGCTTCTGTCTTGTCTGATCTTTTGATTAATTTTGAGAACTCGTCAATTCTTACGCCGAACTTTATGTCGCCGTCACACTCGTACTTTTCAAAGGCAGAGTTTGGCCAAGAAATGTCAATTAGCGCAACATGTGACGGATCCATACCTCTGAATGAAATTCCTTCCGCGGTAGCTTCAAAAGTTGCTTCTTCTACCAATGTGGAAATTGCTGAAAGTATTGCCTTCCATTCATCTGAGCCGCTTGTTTTAGCTGAAAACACCAAAGCTAAATGAAATGTCTTAAAGCTTCCAGTTAAACGTTATGCGTAGTTGCGCCAAGTATGGTTGCATTGTATGCAACGATAAAATTGCGTTGTCGGCTCATCTGCACTTCTTGTTTGCAACATCCACCACACAGCTTCTGTATGGCCACACTTTTCACAGTCTATTGTAATTGTCGGCAAAGTTTGCTTGGCATCGTTTTCGTCTAAAATTGTTAGTTCTGATTTCTGTTCTTGTGATTTCTTTTTTGTATCTTGTTTTGCTTCGCTTTCAGCATAACCACACTTTTGACAAGTTCCTTTCTTTAATCGTATGCCACACTTGGGGCAAAATTGCATCTAAACACCCTTGAATTTTGAATGAATAAGTTGTTTCATTTGGCCTGCAAACTCGATTGCCGACTCTGTAGCCTTTACTATTTCCTTAATTGGGCTGCCCTTTGCATTTACGCGCATCCAGTACTCATTTGTGAGTGGATGTCTAAGAATTACCCCTGCAAAGTCAACTTGGTGGTCCTTTAGCAACTCATGTTGTACTATGTACAAAGTGCCAATATCCGATCCCTTTAGCGAGATGCTTGTCTCCTTTGTGGACGACTTTATTATTTGGGCATTCATTCTGTCGGAAAACCACTTATTGCGGATATAAATCATTGTGCACTATGGGAAGCGAAAATACACTTTCAGACATAAGCCTGACTCCTGACAAGGAAGAATACTCACAAGACGACGAGATCACAATTGGAGTCAAATTTTCAATTCAGGGCGGACTCAGAGACGCATTTAATGAAAAAAACTGGACGGAATCTTACAACAAATATGACAACCTATTCAAGCTAAAATACGGAATAAAGCTGGCCTCAGGCGGATTTAGAAAGCACGAGTTAAAGTCAGTTGACACCTATAGAAAGGCGTCGCTTTTTTGGACACGTAGTCCTAAACTGGTAAACCCGATGAAGGAAAAAAGAGTCTGGGTCCAAGTGGCAAAAAACTTCGAGCCAATCATCAGACTAACAGAAGACGAAGTGCGACAGGAATTATTTGACTTTGAAGAAAAGCTGACCTTTAAGGCATCAGAGCTTGGATCTGGAAAACACAAAATTGGTGCCGAAGTATTTGCTTCTTGGCAAAAGCACCACTATACCGAACCAGACAATGTCAAATCAAGCGCAAAGGAAATTGAAATAAAAGTCAATTAAGGATTATAAAACAGGAGAAATCGACAAAACCCATGGCAAAATACGACGGACTTTTGGGTCAGCCTGTACTTGAAGTAGAAGAACCTGATTCAGAAGGCGGCATAACCTTGATTTTCAAGGACAATAGATTTCTGTTTGTCAAATTGGTGGATGGAAAAATAGATACAATTTCTATTCCAGAGTAAATTCAATTTTTTGTCTAGTCTTTGTGCTTTAGGTATTTTTCATACATGGATACTGCCATTTCCTGTACGTCTGATTGGACGGAGCCCGGCCTTTCATCTCTTATCTTTTCGATTGCATCTTTTGCAGTCATTTTTTGATATTTGATCAGATAGCTTGCCAAAATGGTTCCAGTCCTTCCAATTCCTGCAGCACAATGTACCATTACCGGCTCTTTACTCTTGATTCGCTCATCGATGTAGTCAACCGCCCTGTCGATTTTTTCAAGGTCTGGAGCCATTAGGTCTTCGGTTGGCACATGCAGGTATTCTATTTCATCCAACCATGAATTAGGAAGACTGTCTTCTGTCATTGTTATGATTGACTTGACGCCTTGATTTCGAATCCAGTTCATTTCCTCAAAGCTTGTTGGCATTCCGCAACCTGCAAGCTTGCCTTCTATCAACCATGAAAAGTTTGTAGGCCTTTTTGTTATCTTGCCGTGGATTTTGCGCCAAAGGTTTCCTGGCTTGCTCATTTGATACGTATGGCGTTTTTGACATATTTAGACGATGAGCTCTGTTTATATTACAAATTACCGTAATAGTGTGGTTTTGACCAAAGAGGCCATTCTTTATGAAAAGTTACCTGATAACAAGGTAAAATGTACCGCATGCGCCAGATACTGCGAGATCAAAGATTCCCAGATAGGCCTTTGTGGAGTTAGGGGAAACGTTGGCGGCAAGCTGGAACTTTTTGTTTATGGCAAAGTAATTGTAGGAAACGTAGATCCAATTGAAAAAAAGCCGGTAATTCACTATCGGCCTGGAACTAAGATATTTTCAATAGCGACAACTGGCTGTAATTGGCTTTGCAAATACTGCCAAAATTATGACATTTCCCAGCGAAGAAAAGTAGAGGGAACAGACATGACTCCAGAACAGGTGGTGGAATCCGCTGTATCTTGTGGAGCAGATGGGATTGCATATACATACAACGAGCCTTCAATTTTCATCGAGTTTGCGCGTGACTGTGGCATTGCCGCAAGAAAAAGGGGACTGTTTAACGTCTTTGTCTCAAATGGCTACGATACTCCACAGACTGTAAAAATGATGGGAGAATTTTTGGACTGCATAACAGTTGACTTTAAGGGAAACGCAGAACCTGAATTTACAAGAAAATACATTGGCATCCCAGACCCAAAACCAATCTTTGATTCTCTTTTAGAAATTAGGGATACAACCAAAATTCATGTCGAGATAACGGATCTAATTGTGCCACAAGTCGGCGACAGTTTGGAGCATGCAAAAAAATTATCTAAATTTGTATATGATGAGTTTGGGCCGGAAATGCCAATTCATTTTTTGAGATTTCATCCAGACTACAAGATGATGGAATTTCCATCAACTCCGATCGAAACTTTGGAAAGACATTACGAAATTGCAAAAAAAGAAGGATTACAGTATGTGTATTTGGGAAACGTCCCAGGGCACAAATATGAGCATACATACTGTCCAGAGTGTAAAAATATTGCAGTCGGACGATACGGGTTTGATATAACACAATGGAATCTAGACGAACACAACAGGTGCAAGTTTTGCTCAAAGCAAATTCCAATCATTGGACCGCTGGATAAAAAATACAAAAGAAACAGATTCCAGTTTGTAGTCTAAAATGCGACTGCTCGAACAGGAGAGCCTGTTGCACCGTGAAGCTTTAGCGGCAATGCGATAATTCCAAAGCGTATCTTTTTGATTTTGCCAAGGTTGCATAGATTCTCTAGAATCAAAACGTCTGATTTTAGCAGTATTTTGTGAGCTGAAAAAAATACGTCTGAACCAGTGTCAATACTTGGTGAATCAATTCCAACAAGGCTGATTTTCTTCGAAGATAAGTATCTCGCAGCAGATTCTGTTATGCCCGGGTTTTTCTCAAAAAATTCTTTTCTTTCCAAGTTATCGTTCCATCCGGTATGAAAAATAACTGCAGATTTTGCAGGAATTGAGCCGTACTTGCTTTCAAATTGAATGATGTCGTTTTTTGCTATTTTGTAGTTTGGTGTTCCCTTGACTCTGATTAGAATTGCGTTGCACACAAATCTTTCAGGATCAATCTGGTGAATTTTTTTGCCATTTTTTATAAAATGATATGGGGCATCAACATGGGTTCCGGCATGCGTGCTCAAAAAAAGCATCTCTAGATTGTATTTTTCCTTTTTGATTTCAGCCCACGGGATAAAGTGGGGCTTTGGTGATCCTGGAAAACTAGGGATGTCCTGTGAAATAGTTAGCGTAAGGTCTATTGGTTTCACAAAAAATCTAGATCCCAAGTTCTATTTGACAATGATCAAAGATATTAAATAACACCCATCCAAAATACTTCTACGTTGCCAACCGCATTCATACTTTTGAACTCTGATCTGGGTTCTGACCAAGAAATCATCGTGAAGCTAAAGGAGATCCTCGCAGTTGAAAAGGGCATCAAGTTTGAGGTTCAGGGAGTCTATGGTATATACGATATTGTAGTCAAAATAGAGGCAGACAACCCAGACCACCTAAGAAGCATCATCACAAACAAGATTCGAAAAATCGAAAAGGTCCAGTCTACTCTTACCATGATGGTAATAGAAGAACAAGAAGGCCTATAGCTTCTTTATTGCGTCAATCGTTTTTAGAATATCAGTTTCTGTGTTAAAAAAATGTGGTGCCGCACGCACGATTTTTGTATCTGATATTTCCCTTACTGCCAAGATGATGCCGCGTTTTTCCAGCTGTTCTACTATCTCTTGCGGTGATTTTTTGTCTACGGAAAATGGCACGATACTGGTTCTTCTTTCTTGATCTTTTGGGCCATACAGAGTTACATCTTGAATTTTTGCAACTTCGTCTCTGAACAAGTTTGCTAGGCTGATGATTTTTTTCCTAATATTGTCCAGTCCTAAATGTAACAAATACGAAACAGATGTTTCAAGTCCGACAATTGCAGAATAATTTCTAAATCCCGCCTGAAATTTATCAGGGATGTCCTTGTATGCTATTTTGTCATTGTCATATATCATTGCCGATTCTCCACCTATCTGGGTTGGCTCTAGCAGATTGGCAGAGTCTTTTTTGCAGTAAAATATCCCAATGCCCATTGGGCCGCAGAGCCACTTGTAACCGTTAAAGGCCATAAAGTTGCATTTTGTTCTGCTAAAATCATAATCGCCAATACAGCCAACCGTTTGGGCTGCATCTAAAAAATATGGAATGTTCTTTTCTTCTAGAATTTTACCGATTTCCTCAACTGGCATGATTGCTCCAGTGTTGTACAGTGCATGACTCAGTGAAACTACTCTTGTGTTTTCATCTAACAGTTTCTCAAATTCAGAAATCTCGAAAAACCCGTTTGTATCGTTATGTACACTGCGTAGCTCGACTGATTTGGCAAGGCGTAACCACGGATAATAATTAGAGTGGTGCTCATGAGTGGTGCCTCTAATTACGATATTGGAATTTTTTGGAAAAGATAACCCGCCTGCAACCATATTGATTCCCTCTGTGGTACTCTGGGTAAAAATCACTTCTTCTGGCCTACATCGTATCAGCTTGGCAATGGTTTGCCTTAGCTGATTGCATCTTTCTGCAAGCTCAATTCCAAAATCAATCGAATCTGGCCCTGATTCGTTATACTGTATGATAAAGTCAGTCATGGCCTTGATGCTTTTTAGGGGAATCAACGACGAAGATGCATTATTCAGATAGGTCTTGTTTGAGCTGATAAACGCGCCATATGTATCCAGATCGAAATTCATTATTATATCTCACAAGAAACTATCTACTGTTGGATAAAAATCATCAGGCAGACATCATAGAAAATATTCAAAAGATGATTTTTTCTGCAAGTCTCAATTCTATGTCGTTCGATGATGCAATAACAAAGACGTATTTTTTTCACAAACTGATTTCCGCAATGGATATTCCAACAATTTATCTTGATTTTGATCTGTTATACAGCGGATATGTTGCATCAAACATTTTGCCACAGTCTGATGATATCAGACTGTTCCAGCCAACTGAGCAAACATGGAGCAAATTGCTTGTGCAAATACTGGATGAAATATCAAAAGAACAACACATCGTAATAATTGATTCACTAAACGGATTCTATAACATATTTACGAATGAAAAAGACGCTGGCAGGCTGATTAACAGCTTTATCATGCTTCTAGTCAGTATCGGACAAAAAACAAAATCTGTTGTTCTGATTGGGAGTCTTGCAAAATTCAAAAAAGATGAGGGCTGGGTTTTGTTAGCTATTGGGCGTCATGTAATTGAAGTCAACAAAATGAATCGGCTGGTTCTGCAAAAACAGGACTCGGAGCTTTATCTCACATTATTCGATCAGAACAACTCAAAAAAATCCGCCCTGAAATTATCTGACCTTGATTTGTTTTAGTGTGATTTTCAAAAATCAAAAATTAGCGATCAGAATTTTATAACAGCGTTAAAAATTGTCTAACGCCGTTATAATTCGAACTTTTTAGGGAAATTATATTAAGATCTAAAATCAAGTTAATTTGAAATAAAATGCCAGTAGCAATTTTACCAGACATTGGTGAACAAATGTGCATCGGATGCGCGCTATGCGTTGAAATCTGCACAACATTGGGACCAGATGTACTCAGAGTAAAACCAGTCGAAGGCTGGAAAAGAGGAAAGGCATTTGTCTTTTACCCAGAAAGATGCATCTCCGACGGAGCATGCATTGGAGTTTGCCCAACAAAAGCAATCTTCTGGATGAGACCA
>JACRJT010000033.1 GCA_016215465.1 Nitrososphaerota archaeon
CAATAATGAATCTGGTATTCTGTTGCAGTTGAATTTATCATCACGTATTTGCAGTCAATATGGCAAATTCACTAATTGTGGATTTTCTGTTTGATCTTGGATATTATCCCATTCGGTTTTCTTTGGCAATTTGATAAAGAATCGCGTTCCAACACCAACAATGCTTTCAAAAGTAATCTCGCCTTCGTGCGCTTCAACTATTCTCTTGCAGCTTGTGAGGCCCAATCCCGTACCGATCTGTCTTGTGGTAAATAGTGGATCAAAGACTTTTTCTCCAAGGCTTTCAGGAATTCCTGGACCTGTATCCCTTACCTCTATCATGACAAAATCCATGTTTTGATCACCATGTATTAGAATGCTGATTGTTCCAGGACGGCCATCCATTGCCTGGACTGCATTTAGAATGAGATTCAAAAAGATAACTTCGATTTTTTCACTATCGCAAAGGATCTTTGCATCGTTTTGCGGTAAATGAATTTCCACGTTATCTGGAATCACTATTCGCTCAAGTACATCTGCTAACAGCGTGGAAATTTTTGTTTTGGTTTTTTGCAATGGGCGCTGTTTGATGAAATCCAAAACATCGTCTATTTGGTGAGATATTCTGTATATGCCTCTGTCGAGGCGTTTCCACTGTTCGATTTCGCTTTCAGTCAGTCTATCTGAAAGGCTGAATCTGAGCATTTCAGCAGTATTCTTTATCACGCCAAGTGGGTTGCGCAAATCATGTGCAATTCTTGCAGATAATTCTCCAACCGTGGCAAGCTTTTCTGATTTCAGCAGGTTCTTTGCCTGTAATTTTACTTGTTCCTCAAGATGCTCCTTGTGTGCGGTTAGTTCCTGCTTTGATTCCTCCAGTTCTGAAACAGTATCGCTTAGTCGGTTGTTGACAAACTCTAACTCTTTTTTAGTTTCTTTGAGCTGTCTTATTTTATCTCTGAGGACGCCGTCAATTTCTTCAGTTGAAAGTTCTCTCATGAAAAAATTAGGGCTGTTCTGGGGGGCAAAATTTGATCTTGATGGGGTGCGTTCATTTTTACTAACTATATGTTTTGAATCTGGACCGGTATCGTTTTTGGCATAAAGGCTTTTGATTGTCGTATCGAAATCCCCGCCTAATCTCTTTAATTTTTCAATATTTTCAATTCGCTTTTGAATTGCAGCATTTGCCAGTTTCAAATATTGGCTAGTGCTGCCAGATTTATCCAGCGTGGTCAGTGTTAGTGCATTTATCACATTTTGCTGTGATTTTTGCTCAAGATCCGGGAATTTTGCAATCTTTTTGCTGATCAATTTTTTGATGATACTTCCAAGCGAAAACTGGCCAATTGTTTTAAACAATACCTCTTCAATTCCAATGGATTTTGATTCTCTCATAAAATTATGATCAGCCGAGTCGACAAAAACGATAATTGTAGCAATTGGATGGATATCTAGGATTTTTTTCATAAAATCCAAAACATCGATATTCGGAAGTCGGCTATCGATAATTGTAATTTCAGGAATATGCTCCTCATACGAAGAAAACAGTTTTTTTCCATCAGTAACTTCAATGAAATTTGCGTCAATTTTTACTAAATTGACAGCAGACTTGACAAAATCTCGGAAAAGAGTAGCGTCATCTGCTATCATCACGTTTACTTGAGTCAGGGCAACACATCACCGTTTATGAGAACAAGAAAATCAGTCAATATGCGTTGTATCGATTACCGCTATTTAGGGACCTGTCTGTTCGTTTTTTTGGGCAAACTTGGGAATAATGCAAAAACAAAATTGGGGTTGACATTCTCTTGGTGATTTGCTGGTTTTAATTTATGATGTTTTTCTAAGCACATTGCAAGTAAAAATCTGGCTGGTTCCAAATGGTGTTTTGTGCTCTTCTTCAAAGCTTTTGAGGTGCTCAAATCCGTTTGAAAACAATTTTTTCATAGATTCCTCGGAAAATTGTTTGGTATCTAATCCACTACACATCATTGGGCCGTTTGTAGAGAAAGTTGAGATAATCAGATAGCCACCTTCCCTTACGTGTTTTCCGGTTAATTTTACATAATTTTTTAGATCCTCTTCAGAGGTTAGAAAATGAAGCAGTGCTCTATCGTGCCAGATATCGTATGTGTCGCTTGTATCAAATTTTCTTATGTCAGATTCTACCCATTTGACCATTTCTGCGTTTTTGCCACGTCTTTGTTTTGCTCTATCTAGTGCTTTTGCGGAAATATCTAACACTGTTATGTTCTTAAAACCTAGATCAAGTAATTTTCCTGCAAGGTTGGAGTCGCCACCGCCCACATCAATAATCCCAGCATCCTTGCTAGGATTGGTTGCCAATATCAGACCAATCGATGTCTTTGGGTATTCCTGATACCAACTGACTTGGTTGGATTTTTTTCGTCCAAACATCTTCCCAGTGTTCTTTAAGATCGTATTCCAACTTATTTTTTTATTCGAATTTGTTAATAATGATTTGTGCCTAGAAATCTGACGCCCTTTCTACCTGCCATTTCTCTCGCCCAAGGCAATGATACTGCCTATTATTCCAAGTATTGCACCTAGAATTGAAAAGCCCATTCCTGTGAACCCTACAATAGAAAATACAAGTACGATTACTCCCCAAATCCGCGTTTCTTGTGGCCTTGCGTTCATCATTATTGCCCCAAAGAGTATCATTGCACCCGCTACAAGAGATAGTGGGAATAGCCATCCTCCAATGAACCAATGCCCAGCGCCCCAGCCACCACCCATCATCCCCCCCATCATACCGTCCATAGGGGAAGCCTGAAAGTTCGCAAGGAAGAGCCACGGCATGATGCCCCAGAATATGATAATAACTCCTGAGGCCAGCGATAGTGCAAATGCTGCTGACGGTACTCTACTTTCGGTGGTTCCAGATGCCATATCTGAAATATTGCCTCTCTAGTATTTATCTACCAAGAAAGCAATGTAATGCGCTGCAACGGTTCTAATCATCACCGTTAAAAGGTAAGCACCCTATCGGATTCTGTCACCAATTTTAGCATGTCCTTCATTGTAGAAATCGGACAAACTTCAAATTGCATGTTTCTTGATTTGATGCAGGTTCCACAGGCAAGCATTGTTCCCCCAAGTTGCTTTAGCTTGTCAATCTGTTCTACTACATTGAATTTTTCGTCTTTGATATTTTCAATTTCTACGCCCTTTCCTAATAGAAAGATCTTTACCCGATGTTCGTCCAAAATTGCAGTATTTGCAAATCTCAGGGCATTCCAAGCTATTTCGGCATCATTCGTACTCAGTATTATTCCAATTTTCATGAGTAAGTTCAAGCCAAATGTGATAATAATTTCAGCTGTTAATTATCAAGGTTGCAAACACCACTTTTCTATATTTTGGGAAGCAAATATACAAATTCTAATTTTTTATTCCATTTTTATTTTGCAGCAGAGGTGTCCTTTCCTACTTGTTCTATATGATTAATTCTCTCAGTCTTGTGAAATACCCCACTTTGTCTGAAAATTCCCCTTAGTGAACCAACAACAAATGCGGGGAATGTACAAGCATTAATGGCAACAAGATACAGCACATCCTTGTAGCCGAAATGAGTTCCAAGCAGATTGGTCGATACTAGATTATTGATTACATAAAGAAAGAGACTAAAGGCTTGAATTGCAACTGATGATACAAAAAATAGACTTGATTCTATTGGCAGTATATCGGCACTGACTAGCCTAAGCAAATCAACTACAATCAAAACAAAAATTAGAAGAAATTTAGCATATTGGCTTCCCGTAAAGAAGAGTTCAATTTTTTCCCAAATGGGAAGACTGCTCTTGAATATACTTGACAATTGTTTCCTAAAACCTCTTGTATGACCTTCACTTACACGAAGTCTCTGTTTGAAATAGGCATACATCTTAACGGGAGCTTCACAATGTGCTATTGCAACAGGATAAAAGATGATCTTTTTGTAATCAAGTTGATGCTTGAGATGTAAGTCGAGTGTAAGTTCCCAATCTTCGGTTAAATCATGTGAAAATTTGACTTTCCTTAAAACATTTGATCTTATCATAAAGAGGCTGCCAGTTATTTGCATTGGTAATTCCATATCGTTTTTGGCTACAAATTCTATGAGATTTCTTTTCACTAGTCTAAAGTACACTCCTCTTGCAATCCAGTTTTCTTGAGAACCTATTGAAGGAATAGGAAATCCTTGTACTACAGCTAACTTGTTCTTGGAATCGGTAAAACATTCCATGAATTTTTGTAGAGTATCCGTTTCAAGCACATGATCCGCGTCAACTATCAATGCGCATGCACTCCTTTTGTCCATCTTTTGTATTGCCATATTAAGAGCGCCTCCTTTCCACCCATCCCGACTAATCCTGTGGAATATCTTGAGATTTGAAATGGTACTTTGCCATTTTTTTAGTTCTCGAAATGTTTCATCGGTGGAATCATCCACTAGTATGATTTCAAAATTGTTTCTGCCATAAGTTAGCTGGGAGCAGGATAACATTAATTTGTTTATGACGCTGTGCTCATTGTAAGTAGCTACTAGAATGGAAACAAACGGTCTTGCAATAGTTGGTAAATCGTCCTGCTCAGGATTTATGTTTGTGTGCAACAAGTTATGATGAATATGAATTTTGGATAATGTTGCTGATAGAAGCCGATTAACCTGCAATTTTGGTATGATCCTCTTTGCGCTCAAGAGAAAAACAATGCCTCTAACAGCAAATGCTAAGACAAGTAACGCCAATATGAGAGAAATTATGCCAAGTGGAGTAATTCTTTTCTTTTGATTTGATCTTATGTATGTGTTTAGGCCATGCCTAAAACTAAAACTACCAATGCCAAATCCATTAGTTATGCTCAACACTCAGATTTCTAAAAAAATTAAGTTCAAACTATTAAAAAATAAAAAATGTGCAAGGGTGGGACTTGTCAAAAACATTCAACACTCTAAACCTGATTTGGTATGATCGCGGCAAAAATGCCCAAAAATGAGATTTTTGATTCATGATTGGGAACAACTTGTTTGTCGTCATTCCACAAACAGGGGGTTATGAGTTAGCGACAACAGATGAATTTGGTGTCACTAGCAACCAAAACAAACGCAAGTGAATTGCTCATTGTAGATGATTCGACAGCAATACGAATGTTGCTAAAAGAGATAATTGCCTTAGGCAATATCAAGAAAAAGATTATTGAAGCAGACAACGGAGTTGATGCGGTAAAATTATTCCAGCAATACAAGCCAGATCTCATAATTTTGGACATATTCATGCCAAGGGCAGACGGATTACAGGTATTACAAGCTATGAGTAAAATCAACAAACGAGCTAAGATAATCATCACAACTGCATCTGAAAACATCAAATTTGCAGAGCAGTCAAAAAATCATTACCGAATAAGTGGTGTTTTGTTAAAACCGTTTACTAAACAATATGCATTACAAATTATAAATCAGGTCATGAATCAACCATGGTAATTTATCACATTTGATCCTAGTTTTGACTAAAGGCATATGATTAAAATTGAGATTTTGTGAATAGATGCCAACACATAAAACTATTGTTTTACCGGAAGACTAATTGTAAATGTAGTCGGATTGTTCTTCACGGATGTTGTTCCATGGTGTTGCTGGATTATATTTTTGCAAGTAACCAGTCCGAGACCGGTTCCAGTCTGCTTTGTTGTAAATAATGGCTCAAAAATCTTGTCCAAGTTCTCTTGTTTGATTCCAGAACCAGTATCAATAATTTCTATAATGACATGCCCTGTACCTTTTGGCATTATATCCAGATATTTAAGATGAAAATCATTTTCTATGAGTCATAACCCTGAACTCATACGACAAAATTTACTCTCCTATCATGCAAAAAAGTTTGCTAGTAATGGTACTGCAAGCCCAGCGATGGCTTCCTGCCGTTTCTGTCCGATTTGCATCGATTACGTATGCGCACAAACCTCTGGACCCATATTGGGATGGATCATGCGAAAGATCTCAGTTGGTCTTGTTTAGATCTTTATCGCTATTAATGCGATATTTACTAGTAATTTTCAAAGTAAATCCCACTTCCCGCATCCTCTTAATTATTTTTTAATTTTCTTTATTGTGTCAATTAGCTCTTGCCGCCTTATCTCTTCGGTAAGTGCAGTCCTAGTCTCTTCGACTAGAATTCTGTCGACATCTAGCTTTCGTCTTGCCTCTTTTACTATTTTATCAAATGAAGCAAACGGGTATAGCTGCAAGTAGAGATCCTCCATCAAATCAAATGTCTTTTTTGCCTCTTCGAGCTTTCCAGTTCTGATCCTGTCGTAGATGTTTCGCCTCAATTCTCCCACACAGTCAAGCAGTCCCAAAACATACGATTCCTCTTTTACTTTTAGTGACTCAAAGGTGGGAACTGGTTTGTTTTGTATGATTGCTAAAAATGACGACGCTTCCACAAATTCCTGCTCTGATGGTATTAGGTATCGGTACAGGCTTTGATCAATCTCTCTTCGGAATTTTTCTAGCAGCCTTTTTGCACTTTGAATTTTTGTGGCGGCGTTTTTTATATCGTTTCTGTGAATGCTAATGATTGATTCGCTGCACAACGTGATGATCTGACGAGTATTTTTTATGAGATCCTCCCTACTATCCTGAGTTTTTTCCAAGGATTTTGAAATTTTTGACAACGAAGTTTTCGCATCTTTTAGTGACATAAAATAATCAAATTAGGACCTGCATAAAGTCGTTTTCCAAATAGCTTATTTTACCTGTACAAAATCAATCCATTATGGAAATAACTGTAAAGCAGATGTACCAGATTGAGGAAAACGGACACCAGATGGGCTTTCCGCGTCAGCTCATGATGGAAAATGCAGGTGCGTCAATGGTAAAAGAACTTGTAAACAAATTTGGAAACCTATCTTCAAAAAAGGTACTCATCTTTGCAGGACTTGGAAATAACGGCGGAGATGCACTAGTTGTTGCAAGACACTTGGCAGGACACGACAGCAAGGTAACGGTAGTTCTGCTTGGCGACCCAAAAGACATCAAAACAATAGAATGCAAAACAAATTGGCAAATTTTGCAAAAAATGAAATCAGTAAAACTAACACGTGCCCTCAATGACGTGCATGATATGAAGCCAGACATCATAGTTGATGGGATTTTAGGAACGGGCATATCTGGTACTATACGAGAGCCGCAAGCATCGGCAATTGATTTGATAAACAAAACTAAGGCATTCAAAATAGCAGTGGATGTCCCAACTGGATTAGATCCAGACACTGGCTTGACCTCTGACAAGTACGTTACAGCGGACATGACTGTGACCTTTCATAAAATGAAAAGGGGAATGCCAAAAAGTGCAGACATCTGCGGAACGATATTTGTTGAAAAAATTGGCATCCCACCAGAAGCGGAAATTGGGGTCCTATGATAGTACACCAACTCCAGGTGGGAAACATGCAGAATTTCACCTACATCTTAGAAGACGAGGAAACAAGCCATGCGATAATACTTGACCCGTCATGGGATCTTGATGAAATAAAGCGAATCATAGAAAAAAATAACCTTGCAATAAAATACATTGTAAACACGCATCATCACTTTGATCACACCTTGGGCAATGAGTCCATGGCAAAAGAGACAGGTGCAAAAATCATCCAGTATGCGTCATCGACACTAAAGCACGATATTTCTGTGTCAGATGGTGACAAGATAAAATTTGGGAACTCGGAGCTGGGAGTCATTTACACGCCTGGACACTCTAAGGACAGCATGTGCCTTGTGGGAGACGGAAAAATCTTTTCAGGTGACACCCTGTTTGTTGGTACCTGTGGCCGAGTGGACTTGCCAGGTGGGGATGCGCGTGAGATGTACCGCAGCCTAGTCGATATCTTGAGAAAATTAGACGATCGCTTGATAATATATCCTGGCCATAATTACGGGATCACTCCGACATCAACAATTGGCGAGCAAAAAAGGATGAACCTTGTAATGCAGCCAAGAAAAGAGCAAGAATTTTTGGAAATGATGGGAATCATCTAATTGTCAAAAGATATAGGGATTTTCGGCAATCAAACCATGGGGCAGGAGTTCCTAGCTGGCCTTGAAAAAAAGCAATTCATGTTTTCACTAGTAATATCGTACACTGATACCTGCACCATTCCTGGGATAACCATAGCTGGAAAAAATCCAGATCTCTTGGCGTATACGCCTCCTGCAGATGCCGAGTTTCTCAACTTTGGATACTGCAGGTGCATAGATGCCATCCCGATGAGCCCTGATGGAAAGCCAACACCTGGACTTCTTACAAAAACGGCACTAGAGGCAGCAAGCATCTCAAATGTCGTGATAAATGCGGGAAGCAAGATTGCGCCAAAACTGCCCTATTTTGAAACTGGGCTGGATTATGGCAAAAACATTGCAGTGGAGCCTGCCATGCCGCTTGACTCTGTCACACAGGCAGTGGAATACGGAAGAATGATTGGAAGGACGCTTGGCTCATTTACAGATTGTTTGGTGATTGGTGAGACCATTCCTGGGGGCACAACAACTGCCCAGGCAGTACTTACCGGTCTTGGAGTCAAAGCAAAAGTAAGCTCATCAATGCCTAAAAACCCGACATTATTAAAAAATAAGATTGCAAACGATGCGCTGGCAAAAATCAAATCCACAAATCCATTTGATGTTGTGGCAGCTGTTGGCGATCCAATGATTCCAACCGTTGCAGGAATGCTCAGCACTGCGTCTTCACTGACCAAAGTAATTCTTGCAGGCGGAACCCAGATGGCGGCAGTCCTTGCATTTTCAAAGATAACTGGATATGAGAAAAAAAATATTGCGATAGGAACCACCTCTTACGTGATTGATGATCATACAGCAAATCTAGTTGACACCATAAAACAAATTGACGACATTCCAGTTATATCTGCAAGACTTGCCCTAAAGGACTCCAAAATAGATGGGCTGAGGGCATTTGCGGACGGCTTTGTAAAGGAAGGAGTGGGTGCTGGTGGTGCATCGATTGCCGCAATGCTAAAGGTTGGAATTGACGCAAAACATTTACTGGAACTGTCCGAAGCAGAATATCAAAAAACTATTTCACAGTCACGGATTTAGCCAAATTCCTTGGATAGTCAGGGTCGGTATTTTTCTCAACTGCTGCATAATATGCAAGCAGCTGTATTGGAATGATTTCAATTAACGGGTATAATGACTCGTCGATTGCTGGGATTTCAATCCAGTGATCATACACATCGCTTGGCTTGTCTGATATTCCAATTATTTTTGCGCCGCGCGCCTTGATTTCGCGTGCGCTAGTCAGCGTGTCGTTGTAGGTAAAGTCATCTGGATTTATTATTATGACATAGACGCTAGAGTCCATGAGTGCCAGCGGCCCGTGTTTTAACTCTCCTCCAGGTATTCCCTCTGCATGAATGTATGTTAATTCTTTAAGCTTTAGTGCGGATTCTGCGGCAATTGGATAGTGCACACCCCTTCCCAAAATGTAAATGTCAGATACATCCCTTAGCTCCTTTGCTATCTCCTTGATTTTAGAGTGATCCTCTAGCGTCTTTGCGATTGATTCTGAAATTTTTCGACTATCCAGCGTGATGCATCCATCGCAAAGTTTTTCAGTTATCTTGTAAATTATGCTCAATTGAGCAGTAAAGCTCTTTGTTGCAGCAACCCCAATTTCTGGCCCGCAGTTCATGCCTATGACTAACGATGACTCCTGCGCCAAAGATGAAGTCAGCGTGTTGACTATGGCAAGTATCTTTGAATTTGATTTTTTTGCAATGCTTACTGCTTCTAAAACGTCTGCGCTTTCCCCACTCTGTGAAATTGCAACAAGTATGGAGTTTGGCTCTATTGCATCTGGTGAAAAAAATACCTCACTTGATATTATTGGCTCTGCCTTTATCTTTGCATATTTCTGCCAAAGATATTTTGCAACAAGTGCTGCATTATAACTAGTACCGCTTCCAGTAATGTAGATGTTTTTCGCATGTTTTAGAACATCTGTTACAGAATCAATTGCAGCCTTTGACTTTTCGCCTGCTTGTATTATTGTTTCTGGCTGCTCTGATATTTCTTTTAGTGTAAAATGCGCATAGTCTCCCTTGTATACGTCTGCAAATTCCTTTGATACCTTGGTTATCTGGTGCTTTACTGGAATTCCCTCAAAATTAAAAATTTGAATGCCGACACGATCAAGTACTACCAGTTCTCCATTGTCAAGGTATATTGCGTCATCAGTTTTTTCTATGAATCCTAAAACATCACTTGACATAAAGTAGCCATTTTTTCCAATTCCAACTATGAGCGGTTCGTGGTATCTTGCAGCTGCAAGTGTTCCGTTCTGAAACATTGCGACAAATGCATAATGGCCCTTTAGACTTGAGACTGTGCGCATCATGGCACTTTTGATGTCCTGAATCTCATCAAAATTAAACTGTAATAGATTTGCAATTACCTCGCTATCTGTCTGACTTTTGAAAATGTATCCGCGTTTTTCAAGATCTGACTTCAGCTCGCCATAATTGTCGATTATTCCGTTGTGAACTATGGCAATTTTACCAGAGCTGCTCGGGTGTGGGTGCGCATTGGCATCTGTTACATTTCCATGGGTTGCCCATCTTGTATGGCCAATTCCTACATTTCCAGGCATTGCATCCAAATGTAATGTGTTGTTAACCTCGGATACCTTTCCAACTCCCTTCTTTACGCTAATTTCATTACCTGTCTCGGTTGCAACGCCTACACTGTCGTATCCGCGATATTCCATTCTTTTTAGGCCCTTTACAAGAATTGGTGCCGCCAAGCCGTCGCCATAGTAGCCAATTATAGAACACATTTTCTTATCTCAATTAACTGCGCAGGTATTTAGAGATAAGCTTAACTTATGATTCAGATTCTTGTGCAACTGGCTCTGGTTCTGCGTCTGCCGGTTTGGCTTGCAGTAGATTTTTCAGTGTTGATTTTGGAGCCAAGTGAATCTCTTGCTCTTCTTTGACGCTGACAATATATGATGGAATGTCAATTATTCGGTCCTCAATCATGACATGACCGTGTGTTATTGCTTGTCTTGCTTGGTATGGCGTCTTGAAGGAAAATTTCTTTTGGACAAGTGTCTGCAATCTACGTGCAAGTAAATCGTTGACATTCAAGTTTAACACGTCATCTAAGGTTGCGTTTTCTTTTACCAATCCAATTCGGACTAGTGACTTCATCAGGATTGGTTCTTTTTGTTCTCTGACTTCTTGTCTTAATGCTAATAATGATCTTGCTTGGTGTCTCACTCGCGATAGTTCTGTTCTTGACTTCCATAACTCTCGCTTGTTTTTCAAACCATAGGTTCCCAAAGTATTGAGATCCTCCATCATGAAATCATAATTCAGTGGACGCTTTGGTTTTCGCCAGATTCTACTTGGATACCGAGGATCTCCCATTCAGTCCACCTATTTCTTTGCCTTCGCATCGGCTGGTGCCTTTGCTGGAGCTGCTCCTTTTGCTGGTGCCGCCGCCTTTGCTGGAGCTGCTGCGGCTGCTGGTGTTGCCCCTGCTGCGGGGGCTGCTGCGGCTGCTGGTGCACCCGCTGCTGGTGCTGCACCTGCTGGCAACACTTTGCCACCCTTCTTTACACCAACTGAAGCACCCTTACGTCCTGTAGTTCGGGTTCTTTGGCCTCGAACCTTTAATCCATACATGTGACGAAATCCTCTCCAACTGTTTGCGCCTTTTTCTCGCTCAATGTCATTTCTTATTGTAAAATCAATATCTGATGTAATTAGATGAAATGTATTTCCTGTCTCTACGTCCTTTCTTCTGTTGAGTAACCAACTTGGGAAACTCATCGTACTTGGATCTTTCAGTGCCTTTTCGATGGTTTCAACTTGAGACTCGGTAAGAAAACCAATGTTGCTATTAGGATTCAAGTTCAAAGAGCCGATCAGGGCATGTGCAAATGTTTGGCCTACGCCCTTTATTTGGCCTAGTCCCACTGAGATCTTTTTATCCCCTGGGATGTCTTTTCCGACAATTCTAACAATGTGCCTATAGTCTTGTGCTGACAAGTATTGAAAAATCAAATCTACCCCGATAAAAACCCTGCTCAAATGATTTGCAAGAAAACTGCCTTTTGGATGATTCAGTAATAATATAAGCTCTAAGTGCGCTAAAACTAGCAATTTGCCTGACATAAAACAACTAGTTCAGAAAAGCTATGCCTCAAAGCCTTCGTATTCTCAAATCAAGGCAGGATTTCCACAAAACCACGCCGAAATCAAAACAATAGGCGATCTGCTGGAAATCAATTACAAGCTGGTTAAGGCAAAAGAGCAGCTTAGACAAAATTTGATATCGCTAATGAAATCTGGCACTCAGAAATATCCAAAAATACTTGGATACGACGACGATGTTATTCCATCCCTTGACAGGGCAATACTTGCATGCCACGATATTTTTCTAATTGGACAAATAGGGCAGGCAAAAACAAAACTAGTTGAGACAATAGCAACACACCTACTCTCCCCGATTCCTGTAATTGAAGGCAGCATAACAAATGACTGCCCGATGGACTTGCCTCAAAACGAGCTGACATCTCTTCTGGAAGGACAAGAAGTCGACAAGACACTGCCAAAATTCTATGTCAGTCCTGAAAGCACCGAACAAATACTTGACAACAAACTGGATACTAAAATCAAATGGGTTGATGGATACCAAAGATACAAGTATGTTTTGGCAACGCCGGATATTTCCGTAAAAGATCTGGTTGGCTATATTGACGCAATCAAGGTTGCAAAAAAGGGAGTTGAAATGTTTAGAATAGAATCGTATTCCCCAGGGCAGCTATTGCAGGCAAAGCACGGAATTTTTTGCATTGATGAGCTTCCTGTCTTGGATCCAAGAAAACAGGTGACACTGCTCTCTGTTTTACAGGAGGGGCGATACACCACGGGATCATACCCAGTTATGTTTGAGCCAAAGACTGTCTTCTTTGCAACTGCAAATCCGATTGACTATACCCATTCTGGCAAAGTAATCGAGCCACTATACGACAGACTAAAGAGTCACATCCACACGCATTATCCGAGAACCATAGATGACGAAATGTTCATCATTTTACAGGAAGCAAAAACCTCAAAGTGTGTAATTCCAGTTTTTGTGCTAAAGACACTTGCAAGACTTGTTCAAAAGGCCCGCAACCATCCTGAGATAAACCAAGCAAAGGGAGTGAGTGTAAGATTTGGAATCCATGGACTGGAGCTACTGGTTGGCGAATCTGAGCGAGTGCGCGCAATACAGAATCAAACCGTGGCCATTCCAAGACACTCTGACATGTACTGTCTGAACCAAATTGCAAAGTTTGAGCTATCCGAAATGGATGACACAGTTGAGAACCGCTCAAGAATATTTGAGGATCTACTAGTTGACTCCATCAAGGAAACCTCGCTTGAATATGTTCAGGGAGTTGACCCAAATACTCTGGAATTAATCAAGCAGGAATTTACTCAGAAAACCCTCCAAGTGTCTCAAAAAATCAACTGGAATGACGGGCAGATATCGTACAAAAACCAACTGCAACACTTTTGCACCCTGAGTAATCTCGTGGATTCAAAGCTAGGCCAAGTCAAAGAAGAACAAAAGAATCTCGAGCAAAAACTAACCACCGTACACATAACAAACAAGAACATAACTCTAGATGACACCGATGAGATAAAGTCTGCAATCCTCGAAGTAATACTTGATGGCCTGTGTTTTATCTCGCCAAAAATAATAGACAAAAAAGAATCTGGATATGCCGTTGCGTGACATAGTTAATTTTGTGTATTATTCCGCAACCGAGGAGAAAAAAGAAAAGCCGGCCCAAAAACCAAGCGATGCTGACCAAAAGACACTTGAGAAAATTCTGCAAACTCTGGCAAATCAATCAATGCGCGAAAAAAACATCAGCCTAGAGGAACTGGAAAACATTCTTCAAAACGCAATAAATGATCTGGGACATGATCCCGCACAAGCCATGTCTGTGGATACGCCAAAAAATGACGACACAAAACCCATAACAAAATACCTAATTGAAAAAGGCTATCTGCGTGACGAAAAAAACTGGCTGACAAAAAAGGGCTTTCTTGCGGTCGGAAACCAAATACTCCGCAATCTGATGAATGATCTTAAAACAGACGAGTTTGGCCTGCATGAAACAAAGAAAATTGGCTCAGGAACAACCGTTCTGGATACTAGTAAAAAGTTTGAGATTGGAAATGATCTAAAGTTTCTCAATGTTCCAAGTACAATTCTAAACACTATACTGCGAGTTTCAAAAAATAACCCCACCCTGAAATTCCCACTAGATATTGACATAGATGACTTTGAAGAATTTGAGACGGCTAACGACGTTAGGGCATCAGTTGTGTACTGCATAGACCTAAGTTCCACAATGAAGTCGTCTCTGGCAAATTCTGGAATGAGCAGAATAGAGGCAGCTAAAAGGGCGCTGTGGAGCCTTTACATTTTAAACAACAAGTTCTTTCCAAACGATTCAGTATCAGTAATTGGATTTGCGTCTATGGCCTCTGTGATTGACCCGTACGACATACCGTTCCTAAAAACATATGATGCAAATGACGACTTTTTGCACTATACCAACTATCAGGCTGCATTTAGGCTGGCAAAAAAAATTCTGCTAAAAAACGCAGCGCAAAACAAGCGAATCGTACTGATAACAGACGGCCAGCCAAGCGCATGCTTTGTAGACACTGAACACCAAAAGAACAAGATTCTCTCTGAAAAACCATACTCGAACTTTTATGCTCCAAACGAATCACTGCTATCAAAAATAAAGCAAGAGCGCAACATCAAAATTCACAACGACAAAAATAGCCTAGTCTATCTCTGTTACAAGTACAAAAAAGTCGATCCCAAAGTACACGAGCAAACGCTTGCTGAGGCAAAAAAATGCAGGCGCGAAAACATTGACATTGACACAATTGTGGTAAGCGAGGAAACGGATCTGCTGGCATATGTGCAGGAAATGGAGAAGGAATTTTCCGGCCGCACATACCACATAAACCAAAACAACATGGACAAGGTACTAGTAATTGACTATCTGTTTAATACCAAGAAGATATTAAGTTCTAAAAACAACTGGAATTTAAATGGCTGAATTTGACAAAGAAAAAATAATCGAATGCATCTTTGACCCAGACATATCTGTCGTTTTAGCTGAGCTTGAAAGCGGTGGAAAGGAATTATCATATCTAGCAGAAAAAATTGGCGTTACTGAGGATGAAATCAAAAACCGGCTCGCATATCTAATAGATTGTAACCTTGTTAAAGTCAAGTCTTTAGTTTATTCTATCGATATTGAAAAGCTTGCCAAAATAATGGAAGGCGACGAAAACTATGAAAACGTAACGGATGGACTAACAAAGCTAGACAGCTATCTTAACTGAGCCTTCTTTCTACTCTTTAATGCAAAAATACCGGAAACCACGACACCTGCAAATCCTGAAAGTATGAACATCTGCCCGAGATAGTTTAATGAAATTATTATCTTGTCTGGCATGTGGGTGAGCCCTATGATTGCGTGGACCTCTGTCTGTTTTTCGTTTTCCAATTCCAGCCTATAGGTTCCTTTTGCCGGAATGGCAAATTCCTCCTCTGTGTTTTTCTGCTCAATTCTCTTTGTTGATATGATTTGGTTGCTTGGATCAAATAGTTTTGCGACCAGACTTGCATCGGCAAACCCCTCTGACTGGACAACAAATACCGCAGTATCGCTAATTGAAGGATCTAGCTCCTTTGTTATCTGGATTGGTGCAGTGCCGTTGAGGATTGCCTCGTTATACATGACGTCTTTGGTTACAAGGCTTGTGCCGTAATACGACATCACCATACCTACCGCTACTAGCAAGCCTGCGATTAAAATGACAATGTGTGATTTTTGCATTATTTATCGAGGCTTACACGCTCTATATTGGATTAACGCTCTGACTTGGACTGGGTATGATCTGATGGTTTTTCTAGGAAATTTAGCCTAGGCTAATAAATTTAGCCTAGGCTAACTTTTAAATAGAGAAAAACCGTAATTTGTGTAGTAACGTCTTGAATCGCTTCTCAAAAATGCTATTTATCCTAGTAGTAACTGCGATTTTGACTACGTTTTATTTTGCCTATCCAAATTCCAGCAATGCGAACACTGGGGAAAAAACATTCCTTTCACACAATGGTGCAGTGATTAAAACCACTGGAGATATTTTGGATCCTGTTTATCTGCCACAAACAGTGGAATTTGATCCGGACAAATATCTGAGGGAATTCAACTATGGCCGAGTATCAAAGCTATCTGATGGTACAACCCTACGCGAGTTTACAATAATTGCAGAAGATGACAAAATAATGGAAATCTCCCCTGGTGTATTCTATAATGTATGGACGTTTAATGGAACTGTTCCAGGTCCTACAATTAGGGCAACAGAAGGAGATCTTGTGAGAATACACTTCATAAATAATGGTGCCCGTTCTCACACGATGCACTTTCATGGAGAACATCCTGCTGAAATGGACGGCGTCTTTGAAATTGTTGGAGCCGGAGGCGGTCAATTCACATATGAGTGGATTGCAGGGCCAGTAGGCGTTCATCCATACCACTGCCATGTGATGCCTCTTGAGGAACACATCATACACGGCCTGTACGGCGTCTACATTGTTGATCCAAAGGAAGGCAGGCCTCAAGCAGACGAAATGGTCATGGTACTAAACGGATTTGACACTGACTTTGACACTGAAAACAATTTTTATGCGGCAAATACAATTCCGTTTTACTATCAGCATCACCCAATCCAAATCAACACAAACGAACTCATACGCGTGTATGTGGTTAACATGGTTGAGTTTGATCCGATAAACAACTTACATCTGCATGGGAACCTATACCAATACTATCCAACTGGAACTAGTATGGTCCCGTCTACTTTTACTGACATGATCACCCTTTCACAAACGGAGCGTGGAATAATGGAATTTAGCTATTCGTATCCTGGAAAATACCTGTTTCATGCGCACAAGGTAGAGTTTTCAGAAAAGGGCTGGACTGGATTATTCTTGGCAAAGAACACGGAGAAATAACTGATCAGTGCCATGGAAGAACAAAAAAGATCAAAGGCAAAACTAATTGCAAGTGGACTGATTCCTTTTAGCTTTCTAATTGTCATGCTTGTGTACATTGTTGGTCCTGGCTCTACTATGATTGATCTTGGGGTAGCGCTTCCTGAGCTGACCATTGAAAAAATAGACTTTATCGAATCGGAAATACTAGTAACTGTCAGAAACACAGGACCAATCCCAGTGGATGTAACCGTTGCAGATGTAAACGACAGAATTCAGCCTGCCGCAATGGAGCCTGACAAGCATTTGGAAAGATTTGAAACGGCACTAGTAAAAATTCCATTTAGCTGGAACGAAGGCGAGCCATACACGATAGGACTCACAACATCTGATGGAACTAGATTTGAAAAAGGCGTAGATGCAGCAGCGCTTGCACTAAAGCCAAATTCGGAGACTGTGGGATTTTTGTTATTGATTGGAACATACGTTGGGGTAATACCAATTTTGATTGGCCTGATGTGGATTCCATTCATTAGAAAAATCAGCAATCAAAAATACATTTTTTTCTTGGCACTAACTGTTGGATTGTTGCTATTCCTGGGAATAGATGCAATTGAGGAGGCACTTGAAGTTTCCTCAGAAAGCCTTGCAGGCACGTTTAACGGACCATTGCTGATAGCCACAACAGTTCTGATATCGTTGTTTGGCCTGTATTATGCCGGGGAACGACTGACAAGAAAATCAAGTCTTACAAAACTCGCAAATCCGTACTCTGTTGCATTGATGGTTTCAATTGGAATCGGCCTTCACAATCTTGGAGAAGGCCTTGCAATTGGGGCAGCAATAGGCCTAGGCCAAGTGGCACTGAGCACGTTTTTGATAATTGGATTTGCGCTACATAACACTACTGAGGGAATTGCAATTGCAGCACCCATTGCAAAGGAAAAAACATTCATTCGAAAAATAATTGGACTTGGCTTGATTGCGGGAGTACCTGCAATTTTTGGCACCTGGATTGGAAGCTTTGTCTACTCACCGTTTACCTCTGTTATCTTTTTATCAGTTGGCGCAGGCGCAATTTTCCAAGTAGTAATAGTGCTATCAAAGTGGCTTAGAGAATACGACAGAAGTTTTTCAAGCACTCCGGTAGTTACAGGAATTGCAATCGGTATGCTGATAATGTATCTTACCGGAATCCTAGTCTAAAACGGCTCTGGATGTATGGTTATGACTGAATTCTTAAAATGACTTCGTATCTTTTGCTCTATCTGAGATGTCAAGTCATGGACGCTTTCAATTGAGAGGTCCTTGTCAAAAGAACAGTCAATGTCAATTTTTAGCAGATCATCAAAATACAAAGTTACTATATTCCCAATTTTCTTTATCTCGCCGTATTCCTTTAGGATCTCAAGTATCTTTTGGTCGGTTTTCTTGTAGTCTGACTTGAGAGTAGTTGGTATTGCGATGTGAGGCTCTAGGTGAATCGTGACATGGTTGATATCGGGAATGGTATCAAAAATTTTTTGCTCTATTTCCTCTGATACTTTATGGGCCTGTTCTAGATTCATCTCTCTGTTTACCATCACGTGTAGGCTCACGTATCGCATTTGATCCGAGGCGTAATAACTCACATTGTGCACACCCATAACACCTGGAACGTCTGATGCAATTTCATAAATTTTTGAATCCTTTGGAACGTCCTTCCAGCTTGGCTCAAAATGAATCGTAATTTCCGAGTTTGTGATCTCTTTTTTGATGTTTCTCTCAACGGTATCGCTTATCTCATGTGCCCTCTCAAAGCTTACGTTTCCTCGAAGCGACATGGTGATATCTACAAAGAACATGTCCCCCGACCTTCGCATGAGAACCGAACTTGCGTCAAGCACTCCTTGGGTGGCAAGTGTAATTCCTTTCACTTTGCTTACAAGCTCAGGTGAAATTATGTCAGTCAAGTCAAGCGCAGTTCTGTGGATTAGCTTTAGACTCAAAAATACAAGAAGTATCCCGAGAAACAACGCTGCAACAAAGTCTCCGTCGTGAAAGCCAAATGATACTAGAACAATTCCTGCAATGACAACTAGCGTAGAGCCCAGATCCATAGCCGCATGATAAAAGTCTGCTTTGAGCGTAACGCCGCCAATCTTCTTAATCGATCTGTTCAGGAGTACTATCCTAAAGATATCGGTGCATATCGTGTAGAGCGCGGCAATTAGAACAAGGGTGGTTGGAAATGCTGATGGCGGTGGACTCTGAATTCTGATTACAGCCTCGACAATAAAAAAACACGCAATTAGAAATATTGCTATTCCGCCAATTAGTCCCCCAAGCGATTCAATTTTTCCGTGGCCGTAGGTATGTTCTGCATCTGGGGGCTTTATTGCAAATCTTGCTGCCAATAACAATACCACCGTAACAATGCTGTCAAGTAACGCATGAATGCTGTCGGTGAGCAGTGCAAGGCTGTTTGAAAAAATACCAAAAACAAGTTCCACTATAAACGCAGAAAGTATTGCAAACAGCGAGAGCTTTAGGGTTTTAGTCCTTTGAACAAGCATTGGCAATTAGAATTGAAATTGCTGATATTAGTAATGTTCTGATCTAGAATAAATCATACGATAACGTTATCTTTTATGAAGACGCAAGAAAAATAATTTGAATAGACTGGTCTTGCTTTCGGGGATACTGTTATTGATTCCGTTATATGTGTCTGCAAGCGCTGCCTCAAACCCAAACCTTATCGTTTCTGCCGAAAATCCTGCATTTGGGAACCATTTTTCAGGCTCGATGGTGGTGGAGGTAATAATAAGCGATACTAGCATTTCTGATACGTCTGACGGAAAAGGAGAACCAGATGTTACGATAAATGGCAACAACCTTCGAATGGTTCAGGCAACCGATGGGCGATGGTATGGATACTTTGCAAATGTGGACAAGGCAAAGATAGCTGACCAGATTTCCTTAGATGGCGGAGTCTCCGGAGTGGGCTTTGACTTTGGAGTTTTTTGTAGTAAGGACACCACATCACTTGGCCCAACATTTACAGAATCTGCTGGCATTGCAGTCCCACGATCAATTACTGGAGCAACAAACGGAAATTCCGAGTTTGCTACATGTACTGGTGCTCCGTCTGGAGCGAACATCAATAATGTAGTGCGCAACCCCAAATCCATCAATACAAACTCTAACATATTATCTGGCCAAATCGGTCTTGACGCAAACGCCTGGCCCCTCGTACAATTGTTTTCATTTAGCAACAATGTCGTGATCCAATACAACAGTGTTGGAACACAATCAGTCACACTAATCTATGATGATATGTCAAACATTTCGCTAAGCCTTGATAGGCAAAATTATCCGCCGGGATCACACGTGTTTGCGACAATTCATGACATGCAGCTAAACCAGGATCCGACAGCAAGAGATTCTTGGACATTTAACATTAATCCGCAAACCGTATTCTATGACGCATTTACTGAGTCTGGTGCAAGCTCTGCAAACGGAGGAACTGGCCTTGTCAATCTTGTTTCAAAGCTTTCAAGTCTGGGTTTTGAAAAAAATGGTAAACTGGCAATGAACCTTGGGCAGGTAGCAGATCTTGTACAAAATAACTTTCAGCAGTCTACTGCATCTGATGGCACTAACACATATTCAGAAATAGTGACCTTTGTTGAGACAGAACCAAACACTGGGATATTTGAAACCGCAGATGACAGCGCCCAGTCAAACATCAAGATGTTGTCAAGTGCGCCAAGGGGCCAATCTGCAACAATCGAATACGATTCAAAATCTTACTCTATAGTTTCGGGCCTAAACACTGCAGACATATCCTTGGGGGCGACTCAGATTCTCTCAGGACAAAGAATCCCACTTACCGTAGTGGATTCTGACCAAAACATAAACCCGTCATCAAGGGACAAACTTGACGTTTTTAGAAGCTCTGCATTAATTCCAAGTCTGACAATAGGAAGTCCTGCAACTCTGGAAGATGTAGAAAGCGTCAAATTTTATGCCTCATCAACTGATAGTCTCTCTGGAGGAACGTCAATTCCATTCTCAGTCCCAGACACAAATTCTGACAGACTTGTGTTAGATACGATATCCACTACCATGCCATCCTTTGAAAAAATATCACTAGGTCTTGGCGTATCTGCAGATGAACTAAAGACACTACTAATCGATACTAGTGACTCTGATAATTCTGGGACAAACTGGATTAACTATGATTTGCGTTCCATTCAAAACCATCTTGGGATAAGTGATTTTTCCGATACTAGGGTATCATTGTTTTTTGGATTATCTGACTCAAGTCCTGTTACTTTGTTGAGTGCTGGTAGGATGACAGGTGCCCAGGGATTCATACAAAATGACACTGCTGCAACTCAGATTCACTCAAAATCTGGGCAAGCGTTTCTTGTAATTGACTTTGATGCATCAAACAATTCCTCCCCATCCGGTGCTGTATCATCTGAAACAGACACGCAGCCAATTGTATTTGATTTGTTTTCGTTTGGCGAGGAAAATGAAAACTCGGTAAACAATGCAATATACCGATTTGAACTAAAAGAAAACGGCGTAAACACCGGCACTTTCACAGGCACATTCGAATACGTTATAGCAAATCAGCTAAACCAGTTTGATTCAAGCACAATCGCATCTCTGAGCACCATAAGTGATAATGTAAAATTCTTTGTGAATCAAAGGCTGATTGATGAAAAGGGAATTAACATTGCGTACTCTGACATTGCCAAGGTGGGACTGACAATTGGCACATCTGTCAAGACAGACATTAACACTCACTCTGGTGTAGTATCGTTAAATTCAAAGACGTACCGATTTGGCCAGCCAGTTACCGTAAGACTTGTTGATCCTGACCTTAACGTAAAACACGACACAATTGACATTTATTTGACAAACAACAATCCTGCTTCTTCAGACGTCGATACGGTAGCTGGCCCAAGCGGTGGCGCAATGCTTGAGGTTCTCATGAAAGACATCCGATACAAGCGTTGTACAATAAACGGTGTAGACACCGGCGGCTTGGCGTCAACAGGGTTTAGCCTTATAGAGACAGGACCAAACACGGGAGTTTTTGAAGGCGTGTTCAAATTGCCGTCTAAAATATGCAATCGGGATGGAACTGAGCTAATCTCTTCAGCAGGTGGAATTGTCGACGTAAAATACACTGACTTTAGGGATGCATTTGGACAGCAGAACATCTTTACTCTTTCAAAACAAAAAGTTAAACAAGATTCAAAACCAGTCACGACGCCGCAAAATCCAAAACCCATCCCAACACCGCAAAGTCCTACAAACCAAATAATCGTAAAAACTCCTTCAACTGCAAAAGTACTTGCCCCACTAAAACAAGTCAAGGCCGGAACTGCCCCTGGAATGGTTGAATGCAGAGAAGGATTTGAGCTAGTCATACGCTCAGCAACTGGCGCGCCAGCTTGTGTATATCCTCATACTGCAGAAAAACTGCGAAACCTAGGATTGGCTACCAGATAAAAAAGTACTTTAATTTTTAAAAATTACAATCGCAAGTCTGGCACAAAAATAAAATTCGTACTTGGCAGAGTATGACGTTATGGCCAAAAAAACGAAAACGATCAAAAAATAATGAAAACAACATTGTGATCACCTGGGTCAAAAAAGACACAAGAAGACTATAATCAAGTCAACTTTTGTTTTATAGAATACATAAATACCCTGAATTGTTGTACAAGCCTAGAAATGAGAGTATCTGGAATACTTGGCACTATAGTATTATCATTAATTGTCGTTTCATCCGGACTTTCAAGCAGTGTATTTGGCCAACTAACGGATGGTACAATTCCTCCGCTCTCGGTAAAGACTGAGCTCCCCCTGTATGACGAGGGCGACTCTGTTGTTTTTAGCGGTCTTATAAAAACACCCGATATCAACAATTCAATTGATATCACAATTCGAGTTTTGGGTCCGCTGATAAATGGAACCTCGAATAAAATTGTCACAGTTAACCAAATTCACCCAATTGGAGGTGCCTTTGAAGGTGCCTTCGTAGTTTCAGGCCCATTATGGAAGTCTGAAGGCGATTACAAAATTTTAGTAAATTATGGCTCACAAAAGGCAGAAGCGATATTTCACTATAACGGCGGTAGTGGTTCAGGAATAGTTGACGTACCTCCACCAAAGCGAACCGAATGTCCTGAAGGACAAGCTGCAGTTAATGGACAATGTGTCAAAATAGAATCCCCACCAGAGCAAAAACCGTCTTGTGGTACTGGGACAGTTTATGATGATGTATCTGGTACATGCATAGTTGCACCACCGGTAACATGCCCACCAGGACAAATGATGTCAGGTGGTCAATGCATTGATCAGCCACCAGTAGAAACAACACCTGTATGTGGTACTGGAACACACGCTGAAAACGGCATCTGTGTACCGGACAAAAAAACCGGCGGTGAAGAAAAGTCAGGTTGCCTTATTGCAACAGCCGCATTTGGATCAGAGCTTGCACCCCAAGTACAACTACTAAGAGAAATCAGAGACAACGTATTGTTTAGCACTAGTTCTGGAACAAGTTTCATGAGTGGATTCAACTCTCTCTACTACTCATTCAGTCCGACAGTAGCTGACTGGGAAAGAGAAAATCCAGCATTCAAGGAAGCAGTAAAGGTAACAATCACACCAATGCTATCTACCCTATCAATACTGAATCATGTCAACATTGACTCTGAGTCAGAAATGTTAGGATATGGAATTGGAATCATACTACTAAACATTGGCATGTACTTTGTTGCACCGGCAATAGTGATAGTAAAGCTTAATGGCCTAAGAAAGAAAAGGGCCCTTTAAGATTCTTATATCCATACTCTAATACCTAATTTGTGCACGTAGAGTACGAAGAATTTGATTCTGTCGATGACATCTTTTCCTACATGGCATCTGTAATGCCGCCAATGAAAAACACCATGCCAATCAACTCGTACAAAGGGTACGTCTTTGCGTTTATCCCACTTGGCCACAGCAACGGAGACGTGTATCTTATGATATATGCAAAGGGAACCCTTGACGGACGAATACTAGAGTTTGATATCAACACCAAAGCCTACAAAAAGGTAAACGCAATAGAGCGTGCAGACAAAACCTACTTTATTGTCATGACGCCAAAAAGAAACACAATTGCAGATCAAGCAATCAAAAACCTGAACTAAAATTATTTCTTAGAAATTTTATCTGGTGTATGTTGGGGCTGCAACCGATCTGCTTCTTGAATATCTATCAACAATGTCTTCTGGGAGTTTTCCATTGAAGAGATCCTTGCAGAGGCCGCGTAAATAACGCATTATTGCCCAAGTTCCAGCCTTGATCATGCCGTACATGAGCACCTTCATTGGAGGGCCGTACGTCTTGTTTCTAAGAATTATTGGAATGATGTCATTTATGACGCGCATGTTGTTCTCCCAGCATCTCCAAAAGAGCGTAAACTGAGCCTCGTTTAGGTTTCCAAAGTGCATCGAGTTCTTTTCACTAAAGTCCTGGTACAATAACGGCGCAACTAGTCCTCTAAAGTTAGTTTTTCTGAAATCCTCAATCAAATCAATGGTGTACTGGGTTTCGTCTGGGGTTTCATCAGGCCAGCCTATGATGAGAGTAGCTGCTGGGAACCACTGGTTTTCGTTCATGACTCGTGCTCCCTCTCTTACGACCCATCCCCACTCGTCAGTTGAAAATGGCTTTGTCTTTACACCAAGGTGCTTTTTGACCATTCTAGGTGCAACTGTCTCGATTCCGAGATTTGTTGCAAGCCATCTGCCGCTTGTCTGCATGTTGTTAATCTCTGACATTTTGCGCAAAAGTTCAGGATCTGCTGCAACTGCAGAAAATGTCATGTGTGTCGTTCCAACAAAGTTTGCGCCAAGTGATTTTAGACCACTCCACAATTCCGTGATTGCGTCACGGTTTGGCTGAAAGTCTTTGCTATCGCATCCATAGAGCAGCATTTCATCGGAGTGTAACCATATAGAATCAAATCCGTATTTGAGATTAATTTTTGCCTCATGTTGCAGTCTTTCTAGTGGAAGATCTTTTTTGGAACGCTTGTTTACATCACAAAAGTCGCAACCCCTTCCGCAGCCCCTCATTGCCTCAATCAGAGAGTTGACTGTCGGTCCCTCAATGATTGGAATGTTTTGTATGTTTTTTACAAAGCAGTGCATCAGCTCTGGCGCATCGCCGCTTTCCAAATCCTTAAACAAATCAAGTGCTAGCTCGTCTGCCTCCCCAACTACAACTGTATCAATTCCATGAATCTTCATTCTGTCTGTTTTTGCTAATTCCCATGCGCCGTTTCCTCCAACCACTACCTTAAAGTCGTATTTCTTTTTGAGCTGAATTATGTCTGCGCACATTCGTTTGAACTTCATCGCAACATAGGATAGTTTTTCAGGTGACATTGTTGTAGTGACTGGCGCCATTCCAAGTGGGTCCATCACGTTAATTCCTACTACCTTGGTGTCTGGCCCAATTGATTTTGCAAGATGATCCGGGTTTGCAATAAACACTTCGTCTCTTTTGTATCCCTGTAATAGTGCACTTTCCACTCTTCTGAGTCCGACTTGTGCTACCTTTGCCTCGCCTGTTATTGGGTCGGTTTCAACTGCGGGGCAAAACACCTTGTCAAAGACCCATTCTGGGAGAAGCTCATACGGTCCACACGCAATAAAGCCATAAAGGAAATTACCACGATAATTGGTCATCAAACTACGATCTGCAGTGAGAACTATTCTTTTGCCGGCCAACACGTTATCAGCTTTCTATTTGGTATAAATTATTTGCTGCCTGATTTTTCAAGCTTAAATTATGCTGATATCCAGTAATTTTGCAAATGGAAGACATATCGGAACCACGACACAGCGAGCCTCACTTGTCCGAGTCTAGCGGAGTGAGGGATTTTGTTTTTGGTTTTGGAGACGGGATAAACACCTCTCTTGGCATAGCTGCAGGAGTTGGTGGTGCAGAAATTTCGTCAAATCTAATAATACTTGCAGCACTTGTTGGCATGTTTACTGGCGCAAAAGCAATGGCCGTGCAGAATTATCTTGCAGTAAAGACGCACCGCGAATTGCTAAAATCTGAAATTGCGCGTGAAGAATGGGAAATTGAAAACAAGCCTGATGTTGAGCGCAGGGAAATTGAGGATATCTACAAGGCAAAGGGATTCTCTGGACAGGAATTAGAGATGATTGTCAACAAGATAACGTCTGACAAAAAAGTTTGGCTTGATACTATGCTTACTGAGGAGCTAAAGCTAAACATCGAGATTTTGGGAAATCCGCTAAAGAGCGCATTTAGGATGTTTGGGGCGTTTCTGCTTGGAGGTATTTTGCCAATCATTCCGTTTTTCTTCGGACACGGATACACGCCATTGATAGTTGCAGTTGGGATGAGTCTGACTGCGTCGTTTTTGGTTGGCGCACTAAAATCTAGGCTGGCCAAAACCAGTATTCTAAAGGGCGGTCTGGAAATGGCAGGACTTGGTACTGGTATTGCGTTATTGGGATTTGGTATTGGAACGGAACTTGCAAATCTTGGAATTATTGACGTCTAGAGTTTCTTGCTTTGTTTGCAATGTTTGACGCAACTGCTCCTGCACCAATTCCATTGTCTATATTCACCACCGATAATCCAAGGGAACAGCTCTGAAGCATCGATGCGAGGGCCGCAACTCCTTTTTCTCCATATCCGTACCCAACAGACGTTGGCAGTCCAATTACTGGCACTTCCACAAGTGATGCTACCACAGATGCAAGCGCTCCCTCCATTCCGGCTGCAACAATAATCACGTCGACATCTTGCTCGATGAATTTCTTTATGATTGGGAATGTCCTATGAAGCCCTGCAATTCCTACGTCATAGCTGCAAATACACATACAATTCATAGCCTCACATGTGAGCCTTGCCTCTTCAGCCACACCAATATCTGACGTTCCGGCAGTGACAATTCCAATTTTTCCGCCAGTTGGCCTGAGCGCATTTTTGTAGAAAAGCAAAGCAGTCGTGCTCTTTCCCTGTTTTATTTTGAGCTTATTTTTTTTTGCAAAGCTGATTATTTTGGGATAATCCTGCTTTGTGATTCTTGAAACTAGGACAGAGTTTGATTTTGCAAGTATTCTTTTGACGATTTTTTTGATTTCGTCAACTTGCTTTCTTTCGGCAAAAATCACCTCTGGTATGCCTTTGCGGTACCTTCGCCCCATATCGATTTGGGCAAAATCCTCGATTTTCTCAATGGAGTATAGTGACAGGAGTTTTTTTGCTTTTGAGACGCTAATTTTCCCGTCCTTTAGCGATTCTAAAACATCAATTATTTCCAATGTTGATTGTTGTAATATTTCATTAAAAAACTGATCAGGTCAGATGCCGGCAAGTGCGTTTTTGACGCCGTCGACTCCTTTGTTGAACCATTCCTTTTCCTGCTGGTTCAAGTCTAGCTCTATTATTTTTTCAACGCCATTTCTTCCAATTACTGCTGGAACTCCAATTGAGACATTGGACTGCCCGTATTCACCGTCAAGTGGAGTTGCAACTGGGATTACCCTTTTTCTGTCTTTGAGTATTGCTTCAACTATTGCAGATATTGCGTTTCCTGGGGCGTGAACAGTTGCGCCTTTTAGCTCAATTACTTTTGCTGCAACCTGTCTCGTGTCCTGGACTAGCTGGTCTAGTTTTTCATTTGACAATATGCTTGATAATGGAATTCCTGAAACCGTTGAGAATCTTGGAAGTGGAAGCATGCTCTCGCCGTGTTCCCCAATTACTAGTGCACGTATCGAGTCTCTGGAATGACCCGTTGCCTCGTGGATGAACTGGATGAATCTTGATAGGTCAAGCATGTTTCCCATGCCTATGATTCTATTTCTGTCAAATCCCGATGTCTTGTATGTGATGTGAACTATTGGGTCGAGTGGATTTGTAACTGGAACAATAATGGAATCACTTGCATATTTTTTGATATTTTCAACAACGTCTTTTACTATTCCTGCATTAATTTTCAAAAGATCCATTCTTGTCATACCTGGCTTTCTTCCTGAGCCTGCGACCACTACAACCACCTTGGAGCCTTTCATGTCAGAGTAGTCATTAGAGCCACGGATGTTTACGTCAATTCCCTGCTCTGATAGCATGTGGTTTAGGTCCATTGCCTCACCTTGTGGCAAGCCTTTTACAACATCTAGAAGCAAAATTTCATCGTCTATCTTTTTGAGAGCAGAAAACAATGCTGCGTCTCCGCCAACTTTGCCAGAGCCGATAATTGTAATCATATTGTGCGACTTTTACGCTCAATAATTAAATCTATTGCAAAAATTTTTCCATTAATTTTGAATGAAATTGTTTTGCAAACTTCAGGATCTGAGAATTTATATGCATTTTTGAAGCTTGATCTCTCATGGTTTTGGTAATAGATCCACAAATAGCTGGAATCTCCGGAGACATGATACTGTCCTCTCTTGTGCATTTGGGTGCAAACAAATCAAAAATCATCAACGGTGTCAATGCATCACAAAACTTTCTACACGGATCTAAAATCAAAAAAATTGACTTTAAAAAAGTGAACAAGCATGGAATTCAGGCAACGTCTCTGATCCTACAAATAGATGAGCATCACCATGAAAGAAAGGGAATAGAAATTCAAAGCTGCATCAAAAAAACTGCCGACAAAATAGGATTATCTGAATCTGCAAAGATGTTTGCAACAAACAGCATTACCACTTTGATCAAGGCAGAGTCAAAAATTCACGGAGTACCAATGGACTCGGTCCATTTTCATGAGGCATCAAGCATTGATACTGTAATTGACATTGTAGGAACTGCGATAGCACTAGATGACTTGAATTGTCTTAATGAAGAGGTAATCACAATGCCAGTCTCTGTGGGAAGCGGAACCGTTACATTTTCGCATGGAACCGTATCAAATCCAGCAGGCGCAATTTTAGAAATATTTGACAAATCAAAAATACTGATATCTGGGAGTAATGTAAAAGACGAACTAACCACGCCAACTGGTGCAAGCATTCTTGTGAATCTGGCAGACAGATGCTCTGAATTCTATCCAATGATGAATATCAAATCCATTGGGTATGGTGCAGGACAAAAAAACTTTGAGGGGTTTTCCAACGTACTAAAAATAATTCATGGAGAGTCTGCCAAAAATACCAGATTAGATTCTGTTACAATTCTAGAAACAAACGTAGATGACATTTCAGGCGAGGTTTTGGCTCACGTAATAGACAAAATAATGGCAAATGGTGCAAAAGACGTCTCTGTCATCCAAACCATCACGAAAAAGGGAAGACCAAGCCACATGATATCTGTAATATGTGATTCTGATTCTGTCAGCCAGTTGCTAAATCTGCTGGTATCAGAAACTGGAACACTTGGGGTAAGAATACGAACGTCAGATAGATTCCTAGTTCCAAGACAAATAATTACAATGAGGGTGAAAATAAACAATAAAATTTTTACACTAAGATGCAAGGTGGCAAATATTGACTCTCACAAGCAGTTCAAAGTGGAATATGACGATATCAAATCCATATCTGAAAAACTTGCGCTCTCATTCAAGCAAACCGAAGAATTAATCAAAGCAGAAGTAAAAAAACAACTAAAATGACAAAGCTCGAACAATTACTCTGCTGGTTTTCTGACAAAAAAAGCGTCATGGTAGCGCTGTCTGGCGGAGTAGATAGCGCGCTTGTTGCATATGCTGCACACAAAGCCTTGGGCGACTTGGCACTTGCAGTTACGGCCGATTACAAAACTCTGGCGCAAGAAGAACTGGATTCTGCAAAAAAGATCTGCCAAGAAATAGGAATAAGGCATCTTGTGATATCATACAACGAATTACAAAACGAGGATTTTGCTAGAAACGACAAAAACAGGTGCTTTTACTGTAGGTCTGAGCTCTCAACACATCTCATAGGTGTGGCAAAAAAAGAAAACATTGCATGTATAGTTGATGGCACAAACACTGATGATTTGGGAGACTATAGGCCGGGAATCGTTGCCTTACGGAATAATGGAGTCATGAGCCCCCTAGTTGAGGCACAATTCTCAAAACAAGAGATACGACAAACTGCAAAAACACTTGGGTTATCTGTATATGAAAGGCCATCAAATTCGTGCCTTGCATCTCGCATTCCATGGGGCCAACGAGTCACAGCAGAAAGACTAGCTAGAATAGAAATTGGTGAAATGTTTGTCAAGCAAACAATTGGAGCAAAACAGGTTCGCGTTCGCGATATTGATGGTGTGGCAAAAATTGAGGTTGGATCAGACGAACTATATCTCTTAGAAAAATTAAACATGGATGATCTTTTTGCTAAACTAAAATCAATCGGGTTTACCTCAATAATACTTGACCCCGAAGGATACAGGCCAGGAAAAATTAACGTGATTGCAGATTGATATATCTGGATAATGCCGCATCAACTCAGGTTCACGAAGAAGTATTTCAAGAGATGCTACCGTACTTTAAAGAGCAATACGGCAATCCCTCCTCAATTCACCGATACGGAAGGCTTGCGTCAAAGGCAATTGAAACTGCAAGAAAAAGAATCGCAGAGCTGATAAACGCAAAACAAAACGAAATACTCCTAACATCTGGCGGAACAGAGTCAAACAACACTGCATTATTTGGAGTAATGCGCCAAAACAAGGCAAAACAGCTCATAACGTCTCATATTGAGCATGATGCAATACTTGAACCATGTAGGCAACTTGAAAAAGAAGGCTTTGATGTGATTTACCTTCCGGTGAATAATTACGGAATGATCGACATTGAAAAGCTAAAGCACTCCATCACAAAGGAAACAGCACTTGTTAGTGTAATGTTTGCAAATAACGAGGTTGGCACAATCCAACCAATAAAAAAAGTCGCCCAAATCTGCAAGCAACACAACGTCTTGTTTCATACTGATGCAATTCAGGCAGTTGGAAAAATCCCAATTGATGTCAAAGAGATCGGTGTTGATTTACTCTCAATATCATCTCACAAAATAAACGGTCCAAAGGGAATCGGAGCACTTTACATCCGAGACGGAACCACACTTGACCCGTTCATCCTTGGTGGGGGACAGGAAAATGGCATGCGCTCAGGAACTGAAAACGTGGCAAACATTGTAGGCTTTGGCAAGGCATGCCATTTGGCAAAAGAACACTTGGGCAAAAACGCAGCACACATGAAGAGCCTCAGGGATCATCTGACATCTAGAATAGTCAGTGAAATATCGCACGTTTCAGTAAATGGCAATGTGGAAAACAAGACTCCAAATAATGCGCACTTTACCTTTCTTGGCGTAAATGGAGAAGACCTGATAATCAAATTGGATGAGTTTGGGATTGCCGCATCTACTGGCTCTGCATGCTCTGTCAAAACCCAAAAGGCGTCACACGTTTTGATGGCAATGGGGTTTTCTCATGAGCAAATCACGGGATCTCTTAGAATTACCGTTGGCCTGTACAACACCATACCGGAAATGGACCAGACAGTAGATATCCTAAAAAAAACTATCCAAGAGCTGCGAAGTGTATCCCCATTTAAAACAAAATACGGCTTTTAACTAATGCGAAGTAAGGACATTTCCTTTGTAGAAACTGTTATTGCCAAAATAATGGCAAGTACCAAAACTATGACTGCGATTGAACCAAATTCCGGAATTACCTGGGTTCCAATAATTTCAATATCTGAGTCTCCCTCCAAGAACTGTATTGTAAGTATTCTGGAATCCGCATCTGCCGATTCTTGGTATTGCACCTCGGAGCCATCAATGTAAATTATGAATGAATCGTCGTCACCTGTTGTTGTCTTGGCGTCAATCCATTTTCTTCCCAAGTCCAAAGTCAAAGATCCGTCGTTGTCTGACTGTATTGTTATGATAAATCCAAGTATTTGCGGGTCAACAATGATGTCCTTTACCGTTCCACCACGTATTGTGTATGGGACATCAAATGTTCCAGAATCCCCCGCCTTTACCTCAAAAATTTGTGTTGTCTCGCCTACCTTAGAACTTGTTTGAAAATCAAAGCTTGTCTCATAGACATTGCCGCTTACCCCGTATGTCGCCTTTACTGTGTATTTGCCGTCGCTCTTCCAGTATATTCCATCTGCAATTACCGTATGAGTGTAACTTCCGTCCTGAGACACTTCGACTTGGGCAATGTTTACTATGTTTGTACCGTAGAATATCTGTATGATTATTGGTGTCTTTTCCAAGACCGCATCAACTTTACCTGATATCACGATTGCGTCACCCTGCTTGTAGAATTCTTTTGCAATGCACAATTTACATTCCTGCGCATGCACAGATACTACGTTAACTGTAACTAGCGCTAAGACTGAAAATAACAATAACCCGTGAAGATATTTCATTATCAAAGTTTGACTGTGATCGTATATTTCCTTTTCTAGATAATCATACTAAAAAATGAAAAAAGTTGATTGATCTTAGTATCTTGGTAAGATGCTAAGTCGTGTTCTTGCAGAAACTGCAATTATTGATACAATTGCAACTGCGAGAATTATTGCTGCTGTAGTGCCAAATTCTGGGACTGCCCAGGTACCAATGACTTCGATTTGTGTAGCACCTTCTGGGAAGGTTATATCTAATGTTCTGTCGTCTGAAGTGGTGTCTATCTCCTCAAAGTCTGCTTCTTCACCATCGACTAGTACGATAAAATCGGCGTCATCTCCTTCCATTCCGTGCTGTCTTGCATCAAGTACATTTCTTGGAATTTTCAAAGATACTGAACCGTCACTATCTGTTGTGATCATCAAAGTAAGCGAAGATGTTTTGGAGCTAATGGAATTCTTTTCTACTACTCCTCCTGTTATGTCAAAAGGAACGCAATATACTTGGCTTCCACCTTTTACTACAAGCTCATCTGCGGCACATGCTGATTCTTCTTGGGATACTTCACCGGCAATCTCAACCATTACTTTGTAATTGATCTCTTGTGGACCATACTGAGCTCTGATTGTATACATACCGTTTTGTTTCCAAAGATTACCTGCAGTGCTTAACATTGCTTCAAAGCTTTTGTCTTCGGATACTTCTACTTGCTGAACTGTCACAATGTTGTTTTGTGGACCAGTCACTGTGATCGTAACTGGAGCATCGCCTCTAAGATTTGCAACAAATCCGTGTACGTGAATTTCGGAGTTGTGATCATATACTCTATTTTCAGTCACAAACCTAACTGGTACGTCGTTTTGACTAGCTAGGTTGGCTTTTTCGTATATGTCCATGCTGCCACAATCTGGGCATGCTTCTTCGTCGAAGGAAGATGCATAAGTTGGTACTATTGCTAAAGTGCCTGCTGCAGCCATTATGGCAATTAGCACGTATAGTGCATAACTATTCATCTTGATTGGCGATTAGAGTATTGACTATTTATGTATATTTAAAAAATGAAAAAAGTTGATTGATCTTAGTATCTTGGCATTATGCTAAGTCGTGTTCTTGCAGAAACTGCAATTATTGATACAATTGCAACTGCGAGAATTATTGCTGCCATTGCGCCAAATTCCGGAATTACCCAGGTGCCGATAATCTCAATTTGAGAAGTATCTCCCTCGAACGGAATTGTTAGTGTGCGTTCAGACGCTGTTGTGGTTTCCTCAAAGTCTACCTCCGATCCATCGACTAGTACGAAGAAGTCTACATCCTCTCCAGATTTACCGTCAGGTCCATTTTTAGCATCAATTACCTCTCTTGGTATCATTAGCTTGACTTGACCGCCTTCGTCGCTGGTAGGTTCGATTGTTACTATCAGTGATTTTGCTGGTATGTCTGGTTCAATGCTGATTATTCTGCCTCCTGTTATAGAGTAGCCTACTAACAGTTCAGGATTACCAGTCACTGGGACTGTTTTGCCTGAAGGTGCTGTTCCGGTGCTACCGCTAAATTCGAAGGTAGTTTCTGCCGTTCTTGTATCGGTTCCATAGAGTACTTTGATGGTGTATGTCCCTTGGGATCTCCACAGCGATCCACCAGCTGATATTTCGGTTCCATAGGTACTGTCCTCTGAAACGTCTAATTGCTCTACAGTGACCAAGTTTCCATTAGCTGCGATGACTTGGAGAGTCACAGGATAACCGGACAGTCTTTCTCTGACTTGACCTGTTATCGATATTATGTCTCCGTCGTTATACGCCTCTTGGTCTGTGGTTACTGTTATTGGATCTACAACTTGAGCAAAAGCTGGTGCTACGTTCACACCTGTAGCCAGAATTGCAAACAATGCTATTACTGTGTACAGAGTACTCATCTTGTTTATTCGTGTTAACGAATACTATTTAAGCTTAAGAAAAAAATCATTGACTAAAGACAAAAAATATTGATTTCTTGTCGGGATCTTGATTAAATATATATAAACCCCTTGAGGCAGTTTTTACAGTTTGTTTGGTAATTTTGTATATTTAGCTAATGCTATCCAAGGTGGTATAAGTGGCAACTAAGAAGAGTCACATTCTTGTCCCAGATCATGTCTATGTTCCAAAACATGAAATCATGACAAAAAAAGAAGCAGAAGAAATACTAAAAAAATTCAACTGCAAGCCAACTGAAATGCCATTTATTTTTGCAAATGATCCTGCAATCATCGGACTTGGAGTAAAACCGGGAGACATGATAAAAATCACAAGAAAAAGTCCAACTGCTGGAGAAAGTATCTATTATCGATATGTGGTGGAGGTTTAGAACATGTCTGACACTTCAAACAAACGCTGGCCAATCATTCAGGATCTTCTAAAGCGAGAGGGAATTGCAAGACAGCACCTCAACTCCTTTGATGAATTCCTTGAACGAGGACTACAAAGCATAATTGATGAGGTGGCACAAATTGAAATTGAAAACGCGGAATATCCGTATAAAATCCAACTTGGCAAAGTAAAATTACAACAACCGAGAATGATGGAGCTTGACGGATCCATTACTCACATCACTCCAGCAGAAGCACGACTCAGAAATGTTTCATACTCTGCACCAATAATGATGGAGGCAAGTGTAGTTGAGGATGGCAAGATACTAGAATCAAGATTTGTCCACATCGGCGACATCCCAGTGATGGTCAGATCAAATGCGTGCATACTGCACAACTTTTCAACTCAAAAGTTAATTGAACACGGCGAGGATCCAAACGACCCCGGCGGATATTTCATAATTAACGGATCAGAGCGAGTGATTGTAGGACTAGAGGACTTGTCTTACAACAAAATAATTGTCGACAAAGAAAAAGTTGGCGGCAATGACGTATTCAAAGCTAAAGTATATTCGTCAATTGTAGGTTATCGCGCAAAACTAGAACTCGTTATGAAAAACGACGGACTAATTGTTGCAAGAATTCCTGGCTCTCCTGTTGACATTCCAGTTGTAACACTAATGCGAGCACTTGGTCTTGAAGCAGACCGTGAGGTTGCAGCAGCAGTATCACTTGTGGACAACCTTCAAAACGAACTAGAAGCATCATTTGAAAAGGCAGCCGACGTACAGACAACAAAAGACGCAATTGTATACATCAGTAAAAGAATCGCACCTGGAATGCTAGAAGAGTTCCAAATAAAGAGAGCAGAGACATTGCTTGATTGGGGTCTCTTGCCACACCTAGGGAAGCACCAAGAAAACAGGAGAGAAAAAGCACAATTCCTCGGAGAGGCCGCATGTAAATTAATTGAATTAAAACTTGACTGGATATCGCCTGACGACAAGGATCACTATGGAAACAAAGTGATCAAGTTTGCAGGCCAAATGTTAGCTGATCTGTTTAGAACCGCATTTAGAAACCTGGTCAGAGACATGAAATACCAACTAGAAAGATCAGGACAAAAGCGCGGAATCAACGCAGTAGCAGCTGCAATTCGTCCTGGAATAGTATCAGACAAACTAAACAATGCAATTGCAACAGGAAATTGGGGCAGAGGCAGAGTCGGCGTAACGCAACTGCTTGACAGAACAAACTATCTTTCTACCATTTCTCATCTGAGAAGAATTCAATCTCCGCTATCTAGAACTCAACCAAACTTCGAGGCAAGAGATCTTCACCCAACTCACTTTGGCAGAATTTGTCCAAGCGAAACTCCAGAAGGATCCAACTGTGGTCTTGTAAAGAACTTGGCGCTATCTGCAATTATTTCAGTAAACGTATCGCCAGAAGAAATCATAGAAAAACTCTATGACTTGGGCTCTGTTCATTTTACTGACGCAAAAGAGGATCTAAAACGAGATGGAACGAGGGTATTCGTAGATGGAAGACTAGTTGGTTATTACAAAGACGGAGAAAAACTGGTAGAATCACTGCGTGAGCTAAGACGAAGCTCAAAGATACACCCACACGTTGGAATTTCATTTCATAAATCAAATGTCGAGGGTGCAACAAAGAGACTTTATGTTAATTGCAACGCAGGCCGTGTACTGCGTCCACTAATTGTGATTAAGGACGGAAAATCCCTTTTGACACCAGATCTAATTGACAAAGTATCAAAGAAACTGATGTCTTGGAACGACCTTCTTAGAATGGGAGTAATTGAGCTAAACGACGCGAACGAGGAGGAAAACTGTTTCCTTACACTTGATGATAAGGACACCAAAAAGTACACTCACCTTGAGATATTCCCATCTGCAATCTTGGGAGCCGGTGCATCAATCATTCCATATCCGGAACACAACCAGTCACCGAGAAACACATACGAGTCTGCAATGGCAAAACAAAGTCTTGGATTCTCAACTCCAATGATGAACACAAGCACCTATGTCAGACAACACTTCATGTGGTATCCACAGACACCAATTGTTACTACAAAAGCAATGAACTTACTTGGACTGGAAGACCGACCGGCAGGACAAAACTGCGTTGTCGCAGTATTGCCATTTGACGGTTACAACATTGAAGACGCAATCGTAATCAGCAAAGCAGCAGTAGACAGAGGCCTTGGAAGAACATTCTTCTTTAGAATCTATGAGGCAGAAGCAAAACAATATCCTGGTGGAATGCGCGATAACTTTGAAATTCCAAATGCCGAAGATAACATCCGTGGTTACAAGGGAGAAAAAGCATATCGATTACTAGAAGAGGACGGCGTCATTGCCACAGAGTCTCCAGCAACTGGCGGAGATATCTTGATTGGAAAAACAAGCCCGCCAAGATTCATGGAAGAGTACCGTGAGTTTGAATCAAAGGGCCCATACCGACGTGACACCTCAATAGGTGTAAGACCATCAGAGACTGGCGTAGTAGACACTGTTGTTATGACACAATCTAACGAAGGCGGAAAAATGTACAAGATTAGAGTAAGAGACATGAGGATTCCAGAAATTGGCGATAAATTCGCATCAAGACACGGACAGAAGGGTGTTATTGGAATTTTGGCAAGATATGAAGACTTGCCGTACACCGCAGAAGGAGTAATTCCAGACGTTTTGATTAACCCACATGCATTCCCGTCACGTATGACAGTTGGAATGTTCATGGAATCAATTTCAGGTAAGGCAGCAGCACAGCGAGGAACCAAATTTGATGGCTCTGCGTTTGTAGGAGAAAAAATGGATGAAATCAAAACTGCACTGGAAGGCAGCGGTCTGAAATATTCTGGTAAGGAAGTAATGTATGACGGAAGAACTGGAAAAGCATTTCCAGTTGAGGTCTTCATGGGAGTTGTATACTATCAAAAACTTCACCACATGGTTGCAGACAAAATTCATGCAAGAGCAAGAGGCCAAGTCCAAATGCTTACAAAACAACCGACGGAAGGAAGAGCAAGAGGCGGAGGTCTGAGATTTGGTGAAATGGAACGAGACTGCCTTATCGCATATGGTGCATCCATGATTCTAAAAGACAGACTGCTTGACGAATCCGACAAAGCTGAAATCTATGTCTGCGAAAGATGTGGACTGGTAGCATATCATGATGTTAAACAAAGAAAATACGTCTGCCGAGTCTGTGGAGACAAGGCAAAGGTTTCTTCAGTTTCTGTGGCATATGCGTTTAAGCTATTGCTCCAAGAAATGCAGAGCCTAAATGTGGCGCCAAGACTAATGATAAAGGAGAGGGTGTAATTGTCAGTTCAAACAGTAAAAGCAATTGATGGAATCCGATTCTCAGTCTGGTCTCCAACTGAAATTAGAAAATACTCTGTTGCTGAAATAACTGCACCTGAAACATATGATGAAGACGGAATGGCAGTTCAAGGTGGACTGATGGATGGACGACTAGGAACCCTAGAGCCAGGGCAAAAATGCCTCACTTGTGGAAACACTGCAGCAAGATGTCCTGGACACTTTGGCCACATCGAACTGGCAGAGCCAGTATTACACATTGCGTTTATTGACAATATTCACAAGTTGCTATTGGCAACATGCCGTTCTTGCTCAAGACTAAAGCTTCCTCAAGAAGACCTTGATAATCACACCCAGGTTCAAAAGCAAAAGGCAGCATATACCATTTTGTCGCAAAAAAGAATTCCAGATGAAATTCTAGACAAGGCAAAAAAGGCAAAAGAATGCCCGCACTGTGGCAAACCTCAGTATGATATGATTTTCACAAAACCGACAATTTTCATCGAAAAAACAGAAATCGGAGAGCACAGACTACTTCCAATCACAATTAGAGAAAGATTCACACAAATTAGAGACGAAGACCTCAGACTGCTTGGATATGACCCAAACACTGCAAGACCTGAATGGTTCATCTTACAAGTCTTGCCAGTTCCGCCAGTAACCGTAAGACCATCAATTATTCTTGAGACCGGAATCCGATCAGAAGATGATCTTACTCACAAAATGGTCGACATCATACGAGTTAACCAAAGACTAAAGGAAAGCAAGGACGCAGGAACTCCTCCGCTTATTGTTCAGGACTTGGTCGACTTGCTCCAGTATCACACTACCACCTACTTTGACAACGAAGTATCTGGCATCCCACAGGCCCACCACCGCTCAGGTAGACCACTAAAGACACTAACACAAAGACTCAAAGGAAAAGAAGGAAGATTCAGAGGATCACTTTCTGGAAAAAGAGTCGACTTTTCAAGTAGAACCGTAATTTCACCAGATCCAAGCTTGGATCTATCAGAGGTGGGAGTCCCAGAGGCTGTTGCGAAAAAACTGACGATTCCAGAAATTATAACAGAATGGAACATTGAACGAATGCGAGAACTTGTAATTAACGGACCTGACACATTCCCAGGGGTAAACTACATTGTCAGACCAGATGGTGTAAAAATTAGACTTGATTTCGTAGAGGACCGCTCTGTCATAGCTCAAAATCTTGAAGTTGGATATCTTGTTGAAAGACATCTCTCAAACGGAGATATTGTCATGTTTAACAGACAGCCATCACTCCACCAAATGTCAATTATGGCTCACCATGTGCGCGTTTTGCCAGGAAAGACATTCAGACTTCACCCATCAGTATGCCCACCATACAACGCAGACTTTGATGGAGACGAAATGAACCTGCACGTACCGCAAAGCGAGGAAGCAAGAGCAGAGGCAATCTTGCTCATGAGGGTACAAGACCAAATCATATCTCCAAGATATGGAGGTCCAATTATTGGTGCACTAAGAGACTTTATCACGGGATCATACCTGATGACAAAGGACGACACTGTCATCCCACCACAGGAATTTGCAAACTATGCAATGCTTGGCGGATACGAGGGAGCACTCCCAGAGCCTTCCATCAAAGGAAAGGATGGCCCAATGTACTCCGGAAAACAACTCTTCTCATTATTCCTGCCAAAAGACTTTAACTATATTCTAACATCCAAGTGGTCCAAGGGAACAAAGGGACAAGCAAAAGACGTTGTTATTAAAAACGGAGAACTAATCAGCGGAGTAATTGACAAGGCATCCATTGGCGCTGAAGAGCCAGAAAGTGTACTGCACAGAATAGTGAAGGACTATGGCAATGCAATCGGAAAACAATTCTTAAACTCTGTTTTGATTATCGCAAAACAATTCATTACTCATTATGGGTTCAGCTATGGATATGCAGATCTTGAGCTATCTGAGAAAGTAAAGGGTGACATTCACGCAGGAATACAGGAAACATATGACACTGTATATGATTTGATTTCACAAGCAAAGAAAGGTACACTAAAGCTCACAAGAGGTCTCTCAGCAGATGAAGCACTAGAAGCATACATTGTAAATGAATTATCCAAGGCAAGAGACAAGGCAGGTAACACCGCAGACCAACAACTTGACCAAAAGAACGCGGCAAGAATTATGGCAACAACTGGTGCAAGAGGTTCCTCGCTAAACATAGGTCAGATGGCAGGTGCATTGGGCCAGCAATCAATTCGTGGTAATAGACTAAACAAGGGATACAGTAATCGTGCATTGCCTCACTTTAAGGAAAATGAGGATAATCCAGATGCGCACGGATTTGTAAAATCAAACTATAGGGATGGCCTATCAACAATAGAATTCTTCTTCCACGCAATGGGTGGACGAGAGGGACTCGTAGACACTGCAGTCAGAACCCAGCAAAGTGGTTACATGCAGCGAAGACTCATCAACGCACTAGAACACATCAAACTAGAATATGATGGAACAGTACGAGATCCACACGGGCACATCATCCAGTTCTTGTATGGTGAGGACGGAGTTGACGTTCAAAAAAGCGACCACGGTGAGGCATTTAACATTACCCGACTTGTCGAATCCGAAACAATTGTTGATACTGGTAAAAAAGCGGTAAAAGACGAACAAGAAGAACTACTCAAAAAATACACCAAGACATTCAACCCAAGACTGACAAGACTAGTCGAAGAAGGAATTACTCAATCAAAATTATCAAGAGATGGAATAGAAAAGGTCCTCAAGAAATCACTGGACTTGTACAACAAGGCAAAGGCAGAACCAGGACAAGCAGTCGGTATAGTCACTGCCCAATCAATCGGTGAACCAGGAACCCAGATGACTCTTAGAACATTCCACTTTGCAGGAATCAGAGAAAGAAACGTAACCTTGGGTCTTCCAAGATTAATTGAACTAGTAGATGCAAGAAAGAAACCAGTCACACCAACCATGGACATCTACCTTGAGGAAAAATACAAAAAATCAAGAGAGAAGGCAATCGAGGTTGCACGAAACACACTGCAAACCAAAATATCTGCATTGTTATCCAGCGTAGATACCAACTATACAAATGAAATTACACTTGAACTAAGTCCTGGTGCACTAAACCAAAGGGGCTGTACTGTGGAGGAGGTTGAGACGGCACTGGCATCGAACAAGAAATTCAAAATTGAGACAAGCGGAAACACACTAACACTAAATCTTGCAGAAGAAGGTGACGCACCAACTGTGATTGCAATTAGAAACAAAGTCTTGAATACAATAGTGAAAGGAGTTCCAGACATCACTAGAGTTACAGTTGCGCAAAAAGACGATGAGTGGGTCATCCAGACAACCGGATCTAACTTGCCAAAGGTACTTGAAATTGATGGAATTGACAAAAGAAATGTTAGAACAAACAATGTCTTTGAAATCGCAGCAACACTTGGAATCGAGGCTGCAAGAAACGCAATGATTAACGAATTATCATCAACTCTAGAAGACCAAGGACTGGAAGTCGATGCAAGATACATCATGCTGGTATCTGACATGATGTGCTCACGTGGATACTTGCAACAAATAGGAAGACACGGAATTGCAGGAACCAAAGACAGCGTCTTGGCAAGAGCGGCATTCGAAATCACCGTCCCAACTATAGCAGACGCTGCATTGACTGGCGAAGTTGAGAACCTCAAAGGAGTAACAGAGAACGTAATTGTTGGAAGCAACATCCCAGTTGGTTCTGGTACCGTTGACCTCTTCATGCAGGTCTCCAAAAACTAGTCTTTCAAAATCCAATCCTTAAATTTTGCAAGTTTCTCATTCAGCCTGACATTTGGGATTATGGGAACGAATCCTTCTAAACTGATAAATCCAATACTGGTGAAAATTCTATTGTTGATAACAAGTCAACTACTGTTTTTGGTTACATGCGTTAGCTTGTTCACCGGCGTGTCTTTTGCAGAAAGTACTCCGGACTATTACAAGCCGTATGCTCCAATATACACTGACAAGCAAGTATACACATGGACTGACAAAGTTCACATAACAATTGTTTCTCCAGCTTGGAATGAAAACACACACGCCATTGACTCAATTGGGGACGATAGAGATCATCAAGTCAAAATATCTACTGCAAGTAATTCTCTTGGGCCATATCGACTCACCGAGACATCACCAAACAGCGGAACTTTTGTAGGAGAGATAACACTAACTGGATTTTCGCATGATGTGGACGGTGATGGGGCATCTGATACCACTCCACGAACATCCGGCAATGGCCCAACAAGCGGATTGCTTGAAACGAAGCGAGATGATGGTATTACAATATCGTTCGAATTTGCAGACGGTGTGGTGCTCACAAAATCTGTAAAAATTAGCTGGAACATTGGAGAAATCGCATTTTCTAATCTGAACTATCTTCCCGATGAACAAATCAAAATTCAAGTAAATGATCCTGACATGAATCTCAATCCTGAAAATTTAGATCAAATCCAAATCACAGTATCGACAGAATCTGATTCTGCTGGAATTTCTGTCGTCGCAGTTGAGACGCAGGACGACTCTGGCGTTTTTGAGTCAACGATTTCTTTGACGCAAACCAGTGAGTCAAGCGGCAATAGGATACGTGCGTTTCCAGGTGATTCTATCACTGCAAAATATGAGGACAGAACACTGCCTCTACCATATGGCGTATCCGATGAACTTGACATAACTACCACATCCTCTGTTGGCTCAGACATTCCTGGCATACAACGAGTATCAATTGAGGAACTTTACATTGCAGATTCAACTGGAAAACAAATAAGCGAATTGACAAAGAATAATCAAATCCAAATCATAAGCCACATACGCAATAACCAGGATTACTCACAACCGTTCACATCTATCGTACAAATCACAGATGAGCAAAACAGAATAGTTTCGCTTTCTTGGATAGTAGGCAAATTGTCCGAGCTTCAGAGTTTTGAGTTATCGCAATCATGGATCCCAACGGAAAGCGGCAATTACAGAATAGAGACATTTGTCTGGAAGTCGTTAAATGATCCGTCTCCACTTATGTCAAGCTATACCAAGTCGTTTTTTATAAAATAAATATTCAAAACACAAATTCACGCCCATTTGCAACTAGTATATTTTTTATAATGATACAGGACTGTTTGTTTAATGACTAAAACAACACTTTCAGTCTTGTTTACTGTCACAATTCTTTTGTCAGCAGCATTTGTAGCCTCATCTGGTATGGTGGAGCAAGCATATGCTGTCAAGTCAAAAAGTACCATGCCTCAAAAATTATTTGGACCGCAAACAACAAGCAAAGTCTGTGGTGAACAACTATGTTATGATGCGGGCAACTCTGTAAAAACAGAACGAACCAACACCATGATGGAACTAAAAACGAAATCAATGTCAATGAAAGAATCCAAATCAAAAATGATGGATTCTGGTAAAATAATGGGTTCTGCAAAAATGCATCAATCCGTAGTCGTCACAAAAACAATGCAATCCATTCAGGATCCCGCAGCAGGTCATGAATCGCACCAGCTTGCAGTTATCTTGCCTCCAAGTAACAAGATCTACAAAGGCACTCTTACTTATGCAGCGTCCGAACCAGTCCAGCTTGTAGCCCTACATGGGCCACTAGCTGAAGGCGAGGCTACCGGTCAACCAATTTGGTCGCCGGATGGAAAAACCAAGTTTGCATTGACATTTGTTGACACGCAACAATCTTCAG
>JACRJT010000032.1 GCA_016215465.1 Nitrososphaerota archaeon
GGAATCTAATTTTTGAAATTGTTCTATTGATTCAGTTAATGTTATGCCGTATTTTTCAACCAGTCTGTTTTCTATTTTTTGAACGGTTCTAGCACCAAGATTTTCCCGAATGATCTCATCTAGGGACTTTGATAATAGTCTGTCGATGCCTACCATGACTACAGAACACCATTATGGTATATTACTATTTCCAAAAAAACTTCATAAGGGTTTAACACAATCAGGGCATTTCCAAACTTGGTAATAGAAACATGCTAATTTGTGCACATTACGAATAGGAGAATTTGAAAGGGGAGTCATTTCATTTTTACAGTCAACGTGGTTTTTGGATCTAGTATCTATGCAGCTAACTTGTATCTAAGACGATATAGTCCTATTGTCACTATGCCAAGAGACGAAACAGTGAACAGATCAATTGATTCCAATAGATAGATTGCAGAATAAACAACGCCAAAAACAGTGGCTGATGAAAAAATCAAAATGGTTCTAACGGCACCTATCAGTCTAACGGCCATTACAAAAAACAAGACACTGCCGCCTATTCCAGCAATGCCAACAAAAGAAAGTACTGGAAGAGCAGATAGGTCAATGGTAAATGGAGTCTGAAAAACCAGCATCATTACAAAGCAAAAAAGCGCACCTGACAACGACATGATTTGTACCACACGGGTGGTTTTTATATTACCCGCGTGTTTTGCGATAAAAGTGCACAGACAGTATATGAACCCAGAAATTACAATCATGATATCACCAAAAACAAATTCTGAAAACGCAAATCGCTGTTCATATATGTCTGAGCCAATTGGAAGAAGAATAGCGCCTGCAGCTATAAGTGCAAATGGTAAAACCTCTTTTTTTGCAAGATATTCTTTGAAGAGAATCATGCCAATTAGCACCGTAAAAACTATCTCGCTGTTAGATAGGATGGAGGCGTTTGTTGCACTTGTTTCTTTTAGTCCAAAAGAAAAGGCAAGAGTCGAGCAAGCAGACGCTACACCATAAATTATGAGAACTGCATAAGATGATTTTTTAATCTTGGCAGTAGATTTTTGTAATTTTGTAATTGGGGTGAAAAACAGGCCAGTTGCCAAGTACATGATGAAGACAACCATGAGCGGCTCAATCGGGGCAATTCCGTTAACATTTGGGTCAACTATTGGTTTTGACACAACATCAGGCAGAGAAGACAGAGCCGCAGAGAGAATGGCGACAGCAAACCCAATAGCAGTAGAAGTTTTGAGTGTAAGGAGTCTAGAAAAGACAGAACGAGTCTTTGTGAATTGTAACGGAGGTATCAGATTAATTCACCATTTCCACAATTGGAAACAGTTATTCAAAGATTTAAGATGATCATTTTATAATAACATAATACCGCCCAAGGCCGCATTATCATGGCATAATCTCAGAAAAACAGATTGGGGAGACATTGCAAGCTCATATTATTAAACAGATTTAGTCAAACATAGTTATGAGTTCAGAGTCAAACGCGATCCCAAAACTTGGGGGAAAGATTGACTACAAAATATTGGCAATAATATTGTGCCTGACTTTAGCGTACCATGTTGTAAATAACGCAATTAAGGACATAACGGAAGAATTCAACGCCATCGACATAGTGGAGTTATCCCTACAAGTAGTTGTCATGATATCTGCTTTTATTATTTCAAAATTGTATTGGCCTGGCAAAATATTTGGAAGGGCGTACTTTGCATTAGGCATAGCATTTGGGATGTGGTTTACTGCAGAAGTTCTGTGGCAAATTTTTGAAAATATTTTATTCATAGAGCCATATCCGTCTGTTGCAGACATTTTCTATTTTGCATTTTATCCATTTGCGATATACCACATGATAACAAACATCAGAGGTTTTGAAGTCAAGGTAACCAGAAAAACAAAGATCTGGATGATTGCAATCCCAGTTTTTATTGTCAGCGCATATTCATATTTGGCAATTTCAACAGAAGGAGGCGCTAATTTTCATTATTACTACAGCTTGATCTTTGTCTCAATAGCTTCTACATCAATCTCATTTGCAATTTTGGGCGCTCAGTCATTTAGACATAGTGCGTTAGCAGTAGTCTGGTCACTTCTCGCAGTGGGACTGTTTTTCCACACATTTGCAGACATATGGTACTATTATCTTGAAATATTTGGCCAATACACAGATACACATATTGTAAATGCCCTCTGGCAGGCAGGATGGATGATCATCGTTTATTCATTATACAAGCATCAAAAAGTCTTGTGAGGCCCGTTTGCCACTTTTATCAGATTAGGATATGAAGCCAAATCCACCAAATTTACATAATTCTCAAAGTGACGCGATTCTGGCAGTTCGGGCACAAAGATTTCATCCCTAGTTTGGATAGAATCTGTCAAAACATGGCCATTCTCATCCAAAAGACTTCGTAGTTTTTTGTCAAGCGAAAATATGCGCTGATGAGTAGTACCATCGTAAAAATTCAACTCAGTACATCCTTTTTCCACAAGTCTCCGGTTTACCTCATGAGGCGCCAGTTCAGAAGGATCAGAGACATTTGATGCGGTTACAAACGCCCAGTCTTGGCCAAATAGAGGAGCATATGCAACGTAGGGTTTTACAAAAGCAAAGACATCCTGCAATGTTTTGACCACGGACGCAAATCTTGCAGAATGTCTAAAATCTGCAGAATTTGCAGCGGTAGCAAATATTCCATCAGGTTTTAATTTTTGACTCACTATTTCGAAAAATTCCTTCCTATACAAGGGTGCGGCGATATCCTCATGATGAGGCATGGTCGTATCTAAAAACACACAGTCATAACTTGAATCCGTCTTTGAAAGAAACTGTCTCGCATCTTCATGATATAATTTCGTGCGTGAATCTGAAAAGGATTGTGCTGCATAATTATAGAATTTTTTACAAGTGTCTACCACTTCTTTGTCTATATCTACAATGTCTACTCTTTCAACGGCATTGTGACGCAAAACCTCGCGTAATGTCAAGCCAGTACCGCCGCCACCGATAAAGACAGTTTTTGGTTTTGAGTGAGATACCATTGAAGGGTGGACTAGACACTCGTTGAAAACATGCTCATCTATCTCAGAAGACTGAGGATCGCCATCCAAAAACAAGACATTGCCAAAATCTCTAGTTTTAACAATTTCCAGTAATTGATATTTCGTGTTTTTTGAAAAAACGAATTCGTCTATTTTGTGAAAGATTTTTTCCCCATCTCCAACATCTACGTATTTCCACATTTGAAAATGAGTGTATGATCATAATTATTAAAGTTCTCCATATTGCCTCAAATTGTTAATTTTATCTGAAAAAACCTCATTTTCAGGCGATTTTCAATATTTTTTATCTTTAATGACCAATGTTTGTGTAAAAAAAACACAGCCAAACGTAACGGTTTACGGGTAATGGTGTAGGACTAGGCGAAAAGAGCAACTACCCATATTGAGCATCATCCTGCTTTGGCCTTTGAAATAATTTCATATGCCCATATACGCCAAATGTAAGAAGAATATAGTTCCAGTAGAACATTATTTCCATTGGGTTTCCAGTGTAATACGAATCTTCGTTCTGTGCAAACAAAAAAGCGGTGTCTGCTACAAAAACTGAAATCGTGCCCATGCATATGAGGGTCCACGTAAAATTCACCTGACCTTTGAAAAACAACGCAACGCCAAGCAATGCAGGAATTAGTAGTACGGCATCAAAAGTTGGATAAATTACAGATAGTACACGTTGCAGTAGATCAGAGCTTTTACTTGGTTCAAGGGCAAGATACAGACTTGGGATAAGAATTCCCACTGCAAATGAAGATGTCGCGATGAGCATTTTTTTTGTAATTGCGAATCGTACCGGTTGCAAATATGCAATAAAGAACATTAGTAAAAATGGATATCCTATAAGATAGAATATGTCGGCGGGGGATGGAAAAGGATCGATTTTAAGATACAATTCTTGAACAATCCACAACATCTCTGCAATGAACCACGATATCGCATAGCCCCCAAATGAAACCCAGGCAAGGCCAATATTCCCAGATATGCCAAATCGCGATATCATCAATATAGACACAATCAATAAGGTACCAGATACTGGGATGTACATCACATTACCTACAAATATTGCAGCATAATTGCCAACAAAATTAGAAATCAGGTTTACGGATGCGCAGGCAACTAGTGCTAAGATAAGGTATTTTTTTGCAGTGACAGTATCAAGCCCAGTTTGCATTTTCTATTCTAAAACGGAGAGGAATCTGTTGATTGACTCATGTTGGGAAAATTCCTGCAGGCTGTTTTTTATAGAAACAATTATTGCGATATGGGCATTGCCATACAAGTCAGACAGTATTCTTTTTAGATATTCCGGGTGCTCATAGCAATCAGGGATATAGCAATTATAGTCATCCTTGAGTGTCTTTGCGACCTTTTCAAATACAGGCTCTCCCATGTTAATGAGTGCTTTTTCGACCGCAAAAGCAACTAGCGCCTTTTTAATTTGAGTATCAGTAGCATCCATGTTTATCCCAAACATCATTAATGAATATAACAGATTGTTTTATTCGTTCTGGCAATACCGTCATCGGATTTTTAGACTATGCGCATACTGTTTGCAGAAAACAACTAATCCAAATATCATATGAATATCATACGGTTATGTACATGTGCGCTAAATTAAGATCAAGGATTGGAAAATGAGTGCGTCAGAAGATGATGCAGCTAGGATGCTAAAGAATGCGCAGGAGGATGCAGCTAGGATGCTAAAGAATGCGCAGGAGGATGCAGCTAGGATGCTAAAGAATGCGCAGGAGGATGCAGCTAGGATGCTAAAGAATGCGCAGGAGGACAGGTTTAGGAATTTGCCCAAAATAGAAAAACAGGTCTGGGATAGCGACGAACCTGCAATACGCAAAAACAAATTGTATACAATCGGCGAATTATCATCAAGACTAACACATGATCTGCAAAATCCCTTAGCTGTAATAAAAAATACTTTGGAAATTCTAAGACTAAGAAATCCCAATCTAGACGAAAAAACAAAAGAAAACTACGATCGAATGGAAAGAGCAGTTACCAGAATGTCACAACAGATCAGGGAGGTTCTGGACTTTGTTAGAACTAGGGGTTTAATGCGAGAAGATATTTCAGTAGTCAAATTGTTAAAGACAGTTATTGAAGAAACAGACGTGCCAAAAGGAATTCAAGTGATTTTACCTTCCCAAGATGCCACAATCCACGTAGACGTTAAACAAATGCAGACGGTGTTTTCAAATTTGATATTAAATGCAATTCAGGCCATTGATGATAAAGGGAAAATAATGATCCAGGTTCTTGATTCAGACAAAGATACGACGATTGAGATCATCGATAACGGACATGGCATAGAAAAGAAGAATCTAGAACATATTTTTGAGCCCCTGTTCACTACAAAACCGAACGGAACTGGGCTTGGACTTGCAAGTTGCAAGGCATTAATAGAAAACCACGATGGCACAATAGACTGTTCCAGCATTGTGAATAAAGGAACTGCATTTACCATAAGATTGCCAAAAGGCATAAACTGACATAAAACAGTAATATTGTTTGTTAGTTGAGAAAGTTCAGATTTGCTTAATTTAGGAATACTCATTTCAGGTCGAGGAAGCAATATGGAATCAATACTCAAGGCAATCAAAAAACAAAAGATTCCAATAAACCCGGCAGTCATAATATCAAACAATCCAGACGCCGTTGGGCTCAAAATAGCACAAAGGATGGGAGTTAAAACCGAGGTCGTCGAAAGCAAAGGATTCACAGGCAGCAGATGGGATTATGACAAAAAAATAATACAAGCTCTTTCAAGACACGGGGTTACAGAAAAAAACGGCCTTGTTTGCCTTGCAGGGTTTATGAGAATTATCAGTCCAGAGTTCATACGAAAGTACAAGAACCGTATGCTCAACATTCATCCTGCAATATTGCCTTCTTTCCCAGGATTACATGCACAAAGGCAGGCAGTAGAATATGGTGCAAAGTATTCAGGGTGCACGGTTCATTTTGTAGATGAGGGAGTTGATACAGGGCCAATAATCTTGCAGGCAGTAGTTGAAGTAAAAGACAGTGACACCGAAGAAACTCTTTCAAAAAAGATTCTTGCAAAAGAGCACAAAATTTACCCGCAAGCAGTCAAGTTATTTGCAGAAGGAAAGATCAAAATATCTGGAAGAAAGATCAAGAGTCAGGGCCGCTAAAAAAATACAAGACGACTAGTTCTTTTTTGTTGCCAAAAAACTTGTGAGGTACGTTTTTTTGAACGTAGTAAGCCTTTCCTTCAGACACGTCATAATCCTTGTTGTTTATTTTCAAGAACCCATCTCCATAAATCACATAGTATAGTTCGTCTGAATCGTGCGGTTCCTGGGTATCTTCTTCGTTTGGCTCCAGCACCAAGACTCCGGCTGCAAGGTTTTGTTTATTGATAAACGTGTGAAAGTATCCATCAGACTTTCTTATATCATCAATGTATTTTTTTATGTCAAATTCTATCTTCATATAAAATCACTTTTTTCGTTTTCTGCTGTTTTTCTTTTGTAATCGGTGTATTAAAAGTGAGAACAGTGCGCCGCCGGGAATGCCAACTAGGGTCCCAATGCTGACGTACGGCGCCAAAAAAAATCCCCCAATCCACAATCCGCCATCGGTGGTAAATTCCATAAATGTGCGGGGTCGCAGTAATAACGATACGGTTTTTGATATCGTTCTTTCAGTGCCGGCGTCATCGGTGTATTTGACGGAGACTTCAAACGGCAGCTTGTGCTCCAATGCTACCTCAGATGCAGGCGTCACTATTTGCGAATGGACCGTGAGAGGAGTATTTTTTGCAATGGTTGAAAACGTGTGCGTTGTCTGACCCCTAAGGGAAATGTCGTTTGGCAATTTTATCTCAACTAGTACGTTTTGTATGTCAATGTCCTTTGAGATTATTTCTACATCAAAAGGAAATTCTGCGTTTGTAAATATTGATTCGGGGGCAGAAGTGTTTAGCTGCACTTCGGGCAGTTTTTTTATTTCAATAGGTATTGCAATGTTTTTTTGCGTTGCAGGTAACGGTGTTTCATTATGGCTAAGTAAGATTTGCGAGTATAAGGCATTCAGATAATGAGTTCCAAGCTGTGCATGATTAGCGGATTTAAGAACGATTGTTCCGCCATATGAGCCTCCAGTGGAAAGTCGGTCAATCACCAGAGTTCCATTATTTACAAGAATTGAGTCGTCAGGACTGGCAAGGACGAACTTTATGTCCTGCTTATCCTCCCACCCATTATTTTGGACAAGTGCAGATATTGTAAAATCGCGCCCCACAATCACAGAGTCAGGATGGGTTATTGTTACATCCACGGCTCCTTCCATGGTTTGCTTTATTGTTGCTGCATCGGCACCATAGAATGTAATCGTTGCCAATAAGAGCACCGCAAGAGCAAACGGAGTTTTGGATTGATGCATTTATGGACTAGGCCTTCTCATCTTAATGTAGATTGAGTGTGTTTGTGTTTTAGTTCTTTTTGCTTGTTTGCAAACGTATCCGCCTTGTCATATTCCTTGGTAAGCTCCTCAAAAAACCTCTCTGAAAAACCGTTTTTATCGATAGGGTTTGTGTCCTTTTTCATTTAATGTGTTATAAGAAATCTAGAATTTAAATTATTGACCCAGTTTGCAAACATCAATTAGTTGTTGCCCTTTCTTGCAAAACGGCAGTCAGGTCTATTATGTTTCCATTTCGGTTTATTTGGAGTACCACTTTATCGCCGACATTTTTGTTTTCAGAAAGGTATATGATCAGATCATCGATATCCCGGATCTTGTATCCATCTAGTGCAATTATTACGTCGCCGCCCTTTATCTCGCGATTAATGTTGTAGGAGGCCTCCTGTATGCCTGCTTTTGCTGCAGGTCCGTCACTTATGGTACTTGTGACAAATACACCCTTGTAGTTTTTTGCAAGGCCTAACTTTTGGGCAATGTCTGGGACAAGGCTTGTTCCAGACACACCAAGCCATGGATGCGCATATGCTCCCTTTTCAATCAGTGACGGCAATATTCTCTTGACGGTATTTGATGGTACTGCAAATCCTATTCCAGAAAACTCTCCAGTTGTAGACTGGATTGCGGTGTTGATCCCAATTACTTGTCCATCCATATTCAAAAGCGGCCCGCCAGAGTTTCCTGGATTTATTGCGGCGTCGGTTTGTATCACATTTGATATAGAATAACCAGATCCCTGATTTGGTAAAAGGCGGCCCATCTGACTAATTATGCCAGTGGTCATGGTGTCACTTAGGCCAAACGGGTTACCTATCGCGATTACTTGCTGTCCCACATCAAGCAAAGACGAGTCTGCCAATGGTAGTGGGTTTAGTTGCTCATCAGAGTAGTCATCGATTATTTGCAGTACTGCGATATCGTTGAAGGGGTCTGTCCCTATCACATTTGCAGAATAAATGTTCCCGTCAACAAATCTGACATCGACTGTTTTTGCGCCGGAAACCACGTGATTATTAGTAATGATGTGACCTAGCTTATCATATACGAATCCAGAGCCAAGTCTTGTCGACTGGCTTTCAAGAGGACTTCCGTTTATGATGACACTTTCGTTTACGGTTGATACCTTACTTGTTATTTGAACGACCGAGTTTTCCACCTGTTTGAAGATAAGTGTTAATGAACTCGGTTTGCCTGATTCAGAACTTGATATGGTCGTCAAGACTGCATTTTTTAGAGACGCATCTTCATTTTGTGCAACCGTATCCATGCTTTTTTGCACAGTTGAAATTAGTTCAGCGTCAGATGTGCGACCAAGGTTTGTCGTAACACTAAGTACTAGCAGGACCGAAAGAAGCCCAATTACCGAAATCTGAATTTTTTCTCGATTGTTCATTTGTTGCACCAGTGATTATTTCTGAGTTATTGAAAACATTTCAGACTTTGCCTATAACCATTGCGCAGAAATTGTAAGCGTTTGAATTCTTGCACAAATAGTTATTTTCTTAATCGTTAGATAAAACTGAATTAACATTGTTACTTTGTCTCTAAATACCAGGATTGTGTAATTCCAGATGTGACGAGAACAAGCCCGTAACCCATACCCTTGTCTTAATCTCCAGGACGGTTCTCGTCATAATTACATCGCCTCAGTGAACATTGTTAATCACTGAATAAATAGCAGGAATTTGCATTTGTGTTGTTGGCAAAGCGAAACAACAAGGCAAATCAGAAATTTAACTCACGTAGATTAATCTGGATTTGTGGCATCGTACTTGCAGTAGCTGGAATCGGCTATGCTGCATTGATGTCTGCAACCCCAGTCAACGCAAGGTATCCGGTATTAGGAGTTCCAGTCAATCATTACATCAAGGTGATAAATTCTCAGAATGGTCCTGCGTTTGTTAGTGCGTCCACGAGAGGAGGAAAAGGATTTTCAGGAACAGGAGGGCACCTTACACCTACAATTGAGGTCAATAATGACGAACTTGTATCCATACACGTACTTAACGAAGACCACCAAAAACACAATTTTAACATAGATCAGTTCAATGTCCATACAAAAGATCTTGATCACTTTGGTTCGCAATCAATTACGTTTGTAGCAGACAAATCAGGAAAATTCGGCTATTATGATTCACTTAATCCCAAGATGAATGGAACCATTCTGGTGGGCAAATAAATTGTTCCGTGCCGCAGAACGCGTCAACTTGCAACGGGGAGAATATTGATTGGAAGACGCTGAGAAATACCCCAATCACAGCATCAGAGACGTAATCGAATCATTTGTAGAGCAGATACAATCAACTAGAAAATTATTATTTGGAATCACCATTTCTGCGTTGATTCTGGCCCCTTTGGCAATGGGCCTTTCAGTGTATTTGGTAAAACATGAGCACTTTTTTTTCATCCTTGATGAATATGATGAGTTTGGAACGTTTCTGGTCATATTGCTTGTTACAGTCATAATTGTGTCATCAATTTGGCTAGGTTTGGGAATACGGCAGTTTGCAATGTTAAAGTCTTGGAATGCAAGATACTCAAGTTATATAAAAAAGAAAGAAAAACTCGATGAGAAAATATCGTCCAGCTTTGAACTAGACGAGGATCAAGAGACTTAGATTATTGCTGTCGGTGCTTGTTTTTCTTGGAAACAAATCTTCGTATGGTTCTATGATGTTTCGGCAAAACTCCATTCCCTTTGCAGTTACCCTGTAAATTGTAACTGTGCGCTTACCGTCTTGTAAGACAGTCTTTGTAATTATTTGGCGTGCCTCTAATTCATCGATTATGTGCTTGTGTTTTTTTAGATTCAGTCCACTGTAGCTTACCAGAGATGTCTGATTCAGCTCGCCATATTGAGCGAGAAGTAAAATTATGTCTTTTATTATGTAGATCTTGTCCCTGTAACCCTTGGTAACTGTCACAATTTTTCAAGTCGCTTTGAGGATAAATAACTTCTAGGAATGATTGTCCTGTTTTTCAGCTTGATTAAAATAAATACAATCAGCCCAAAGAACCCACGTTGGTTGGAACAAAAATTGACGGAGTTTTAGTCGCATCTTCAGTCAAAGAAAGAGTAAGAAAGGCAGCATCTGAGCTAAAATCGCAGGGAATTGAGCCCTGCTTGGCTACAATACTGGTTGGTGATAACCAGGCATCTGCCACATATGTGAAAAACAAACACAAGGCATGTGCTGAGGTCGGCATTTTGACCAAGGATCACAAGCTGCCAGCAACCACATCGCAGGAGGAAATGAATGAGCTGCTCGGTACCCTAAATTCAGATAATTCCATCCATGGAATATTGGTTCAGCTTCCACTTCCAAAGCAACTAGGAGAATTTGAGACCACATCAAGAATTTCGCCAATTAAGGATGTTGACGGCCTAACACCATACAATGTCGGGTTGTTATCTTTGGGAAAAGCAATCCTAAAGGCATGCACACCGTCAGGGATAATTGAATTATTTGACTACTACAACATAGACTTGGAAGGAAAAAACATAGTCATCATCAACAGAAGCAATCTGCTTGGAAAGCCACTATATCACCTGCTGCTACAACGAAATGCCACAGTTACCACGTGTCACTCCAAAACAAAGAATCTTCAAAAAATTTGTCAGGATTCAGACATTATAATAACGGGGGTAGGGAATAGAACGAGGTTTACCTTGACTCCAGAAATGATACGAGATGGCGCTATAGTGATAGACGTTGCGACGACGCGTCATGATGAAAAACTAGTCGGGGATTGCGATTTTGATAAAATAATACAAAAGGCAGCATTTGCTTCCCCAGTTCCAGGGGGCGTCGGGCCAATGACAATTGCAATGCTTTTAAAAAATACAGTTACTGCAGCTTCGCTAAGTGAGAACATTGTCAGAAGATAAGCCAAGGCTACGCAATCATTTGCTTGAAAAGCGCGACGGACTGTCGCATGACTTTATGACAATATCAAGTAAACAAATCCAAAGAAACCTCAAAAAAATCGAGGCCTTTAGGAATGCAGAAAAAGTTGCTTGTTATTACTCGGTTGGAAGCGAGGTTAGGACACTTGACATAATACAACAGATGATAAGCGAGGGAAGAATGGTTGCGCTTCCAAGAATTGTCGACGACGAATTAGTTTTTTGTTCCGTCAAAAGCTTTGAGGAATTACAAAAAGGGGAGTTTGGGATAATGGAGCCAAGAAAAAACTGCCCCGTAGTCGATGAATTTGATATCATTTTGGTTCCAGCGGTGGCAATGATGCGAACAGGCCAGAGATTGGGCTACGGCAGGGGATACTATGACAGATTTTTGTCAAAACACAAGACGCCTGCAATAGCTTTGGAATATTCGAAACTAGTTGTCAGGAACATACCAAAATCAGAAGGCGACATTCCAATACAATGGGTTGTTACAGAAGACGAAGTGATAAGAACATCACAGGTACAGTAGGCCTTTTTTTCCAATATCCATCCGGCAATACTTGTTTTTCCAGGATATTTTGTCTGCTGCAGAATATGCGTTTGTTATGGCACTTTGTAGCGAATCTCCAAGTGCAGTTACACCCAAAACGCGCCCGCCGCTTGTGAGAACTTTGTTGTTTTCAAGTTTTGTTCCTGCATGGAACACAACTGTGTAATTTCCATCAACAGATTCCAGGCCTGTGATTTCGTCATTTTTTGGATATGATTCAGGGTATCCCTTTGATGCCAGAACTATACAGACGGCACTTTGCTTTTTCCAGGAAACAGCAGGCAGTTTTGCAAGTGTTCCATCAGCACTTGCCTTGAGATACTCAAACAGATCAGAGTCCATACGAATCAGTATCGGCTGACATTCTGGATCCCCCATTCTTGCATTGTATTCCAGTACGTACGGCTCGCCATCTTTTAGCATGATTCCAGCATAAAGAAACCCTTTGAAAGTTATTCCCTCAGATTTTAGGGACTCGATTGTTTTATCGATGATGTTTTTTTGTATTTTTTCAGCCAGTTTGTCATCAATTACGCCAGTGGGCGAATACGCCCCCATTCCGCCGGTGTTTGGGCCTTTGTCATCATCAAATATTCTTTTGTGGTCCTGACTTGTCGCCATTGGAATCGCAATGTTTCCATCAGAAAGTGCAATGTATGACGCTTCAACCCCATCTATTTTTTCCTCTACGATTATTCTTTTTCCGGCGTTTCCAAACGATTGCTTTACTAAAATCAAATCTATTGCGTCAAAGGCCTCTTGCTTGCTATTGCACACGATTACCCCTTTTCCTGCGGCAAGCCCGTCTGCCTTTATTACGACGTCGTGATCTTTTGATTTGACGTATTCTTTAGCGGAGGCAGGATCATCGAAGACCTCAAAGGTAGCAGTCGGAATGTGGCTTCGTTTCATGAAGGTTTTGGCCCAAATTTTACTTGATTCAAGCTGCGCCGCGTTTTTTGTCGGGCCAAAAATCGGGAGATTTTGTTCGTTAAACTTGTCCACTATTCCCATGGCAAGCGGGACTTCGGGGCCCACCACGGTAAAGCAGTTGTTTTTTGCAGCAAAATCTGCCAGCTTGTCGATCTCATCTACTTGTATTGGAATGTTGTTTTTGGTTCCGCCATTCCCAGGTGCAAAAAAGATCTTTCCCACTTTTGGCGATTTGGATAATTTCCACCCAATTGCGTGTTCACGTCCGCCAGAGCCAACAACTAAAACGTCAACCAACACGTGGACTCTTGGAGTCTTGTATATATTCCAAATTTAGGACGGTTAGATTGCAACCCACAAGAACAAGTAGCGTCTAATCTAGCTTTATAAAATCAGATCAGATACCAAATTGATATTGCATTTAGCAAAAGAATTTGATTCAAAAAATATTGAGGATGAAATCAGGTCGTACCATACCAAGATAGACCTTCAGAAAATGATTTCAGAGTCAGATGACAAAAAATCAAAAATAATTTTCATCGAGGGCCCGCCTACAATGAACGGCATTCCACATGCTGGACACCTGCGCGGACGCGTCATGAAGGATTTTTGGTACAGATACATGACGCTAAGAGGACACAAAGTTGTCTTCAATGCAGGCTGGGATACACAGGGGCTTCCAGTGGAGCTGCAAGCAGAAAAGGAGCTTGGGATCACTGGCGGAAAAACAGAGATTCTAAAATCATTTGGAATTGAAAGACTTGTTGAGGAATGCAAGCGCCTGGTTCACAAGTATAATGAAAAATGGATCAAAGTTGACCAGCTGCTCGGCATGTCATTTAATCAAGAGAAAGCATACTGGACTTACAAGGACGAATTTATCTAGCGGGAATGGCAGTTTCTAAAAAAAGCGCACGAGACTGGAATTCTCACCGAAGGGTACAGAGTTGTCGCATACTGCCCAAGCTGTCAGACATCGCTTAGCCATGCAGAGATAAATCAAGGGTATGACATGGTGCAAGACCCATCATTATACTACAAGGTCAAGTTGGAATCAGAAGACGTGTTCCTAATTGTATGGACCACAATGCCGTTTACTTTGGTAACAGACGCAATGGTCGGCCTAAATCCGGAAGAAAATTATCATTATGTAAAAGTTGAAAACGAAACTTGGGTAGTGGGTGAAAAAAGACTTGATGAGTTCATGAAGGAGGTAAAAATTGAAAATTATGAGATAACAAAAACGCTCAAGGGTTCTACGTTTGAGGGCAAGAAATACACCCACCCATTGTTGGACAGAATTCCAAAGCTAAAGGATTTGGCAGGAGACGCAGCAATTCATGTTGCTGTCGCAGAGTCATTTGTTGATGCAAATACGGGAAGCGGGCTTGTGCACCTATCCCCTGCAAACGGAGAGGAAGACTATGAGATTGCCAGAAAGAGAAACGCACCAATCTTCAATCCAATCAATGACGAAGTAAAGTTTACAGAAGACGCAGGAAAGTATGCTGGCCTTTTTGTTCGCGATGCAGACAGAGTAATTGTAGAGGACATCAGGGATGCAGGAGCACTGGTCAGAATTGGCAAAATCAAGCACAAGTATCCGCTTTGCTGGAGGTCGCACCATCCAATTGTTTGGATTGCAAGAAGGGAATTCTTTTACATGCTAGACAGGTTAGGGGACAAAGCAATACAGGCAGCGGAAAACGTGGAATACTTTTTTGAGCAGCCAAAAAACCGATTTTTAGGCATAATAAAAGAAAAGCACCCATGGTGTATTTCTCGTGAAAGGTTTTGGGGCTGCCCGCTGCCAATTTGGAACTGCAAAAAATGTGGCCACGTCGAGAGGCTTTTTTCGAGAAAAGAGATAGTCGACTCTGCAGTAGAGCTGCCAGATGGGCCAAACTTTGAGCTTCACAGGCCGTGGATTGACAAGGTAGTCATCAGGTGCAAAAAATGCAGCGCAAACATGGAAAGAGAGAAATTTGTTCTAGACACGTGGCACAACAGCGGCTCTGCGCCATACTCCTCTCTGACAGACGAAGAATATGCATCTGGCATACCTGCGCCATTTTTAACTGAGGGCATAGACCAGACGCGCGGATGGGCATATACTCTTTTGATCGAAAATGTGATTTTGAACAACAAGCCGATTGCCCCATTCAAGTCATTTTTGTTTCAGGGCCACGTTCTTGATAAAAATGGCAACAAAATGAGCAAGAGTCTTGGAAATGTGATGGATGCAGAAGAAATGCTTGCAAAGTATCCTGCGGATCTGATCAGATTTTATTTTATGTGGAAATCAAGCCCGATTGAGCCGCTCAACTTTAGCACGGATGAGATGATGTCAAGACCATACCAAATCCTAAACACGTTATATCACATTCACCTGTATTTCAAACAAAATAGCGAATACGACAAATTTGACAGTGGTGCCACCCCCATCCAGTCGGTTCAGAGCAGGGAACTGCTCCAGCCTCCAGACATTTGGCTGCTATCCAAGTTGCAGAAACTCATCATACAAGTTGGGGAGAACAACGACAAGTGCAAGTTCCACGAATCCGCAAAGGCAATAGAAGACTTTGTCATAAACTCTCTAAGCCAGATATACATACCAATCACAAAAGCCGAGCTCTGGGAGGAAGACGGTTCAAACGAAAGAAGATTTGCAATTTATGCAGTGCTGCACGAAATACTCAAAACACTTGACATTCTGATGCACCCACTATGCCCCTATACCAGTGAGTACCTGTATCTTGCAACATTTGGCAAAAACAGCGTACTGCTTGACAGATGGCCGCAGTACCAGCAAGGACTGATCAACGAGCCAATCGAGGAGTCATTTGATCTAATGAAGGAGTCAGCGTCGGTGTCGGCTGCGGCAAGGATGAAGGCCAAGCTAAAGCGAAGATGGCCGTTAAACGAGGCGATAATTTGTGTCAAAAAGTCACAAAAACCCAAAATCGAGATACTCTCGGATCTTCTCAGGTCACAGCTAAACGTTGAAAAGTTCAAGATTGTGGAGCTTGAAAACAAGGAAGGCCTCGAATTACTAGACGAGATGCAAAAAGTCGGCCTTCCAGTAAGGCCAGTCATAGAAATGGACAGAAAAAAGATAGGTCCGAAGGCAAAACAACACATGGCATTGTTACTTTCCAAGTTCTCAGACACAAGACCAGAAGACATTGTAACAGAATTGTTGTCAAGTGGTGCCTACACGTTTGATGTTGGGCCCGCCAAGATAGTACTAGATAGAGAAGACTTTGTAGTCGATTTTGATGCAGGGGACGGTTTTGCGTTTTCAAAAAGGGATGGCCTTGTTGTCTTTATTTCGACAGTGCGAAACAGAGAGATGATGTCAAGAGGGTTGGTAAAGGATCTTGCAAGAAGACTGCAAACACTGCGAAAGGAAAGAGGATACAACCCGACAGACATTTTGCAGACTGCATCAATACTTGATCTAGACGATGAGTCACTTGAAATGGCAAAAGAAAAATCATCAGATCTTGCGTTTTTGGTCAGAGTAAAACAGATCGACTTTGCAGGAGCCGGCAAAAACTACAAAGACGATGACATCGATGGTCAAAAAATTCGAATCTCAGTAGAGTAAGAAGCTCACTTTTAGCAAATCAGGGGGATTAAATATCAAAAACACCATTATACGACATGGTAAAGCAGATCAGCTTAGATGCATGGCAGACACAGCATCTAGAGGGTCTGCTAAAAAAAGCATCCGCAATAGTCACAAAGACTGGAAACCCTATCATTTTGTACAGGCAGATGCTTGAAGAAGAAGAGGACGCATATGAGGAAATTGTTTGCTCGCTTACAGAAAAGTACGTAGTCGAACAGCTGGTCATATCAGGTGGAGTACTTCCTCCTACGTTTAGACAGCAATTCATATTTACCATAGACGAGTTTCCGCAGAGGCTTTTGCGAAAAAGCAAGGATCTATTCTTGCAGACAATTGAGCTTCTTGAGGGCCAGATAAGCTAACATACAGAATATAAAGACCGTGAAAAAATTTTCTGCATGCGTCTTTTGGAATATCAGGCAAAGGAGCTGTTTGCACAGTACGGCATCAAGATCCCAAAGGGAATATCCTCAAAAAACATCGAGCAGGCAAGAAACGATGCAAAGCAGCTAGGCTACCCGTTTGTAATCAAGGTCCAAGTTCCAGTGGGCGGAAGGGGAAAAGCAGGCGGCATACAAAAGTGCCACAATGATGACGAATTTGAGATCAAATATCCTCAACTCCTAGACATGTCAATTAAGGGCGAAAAGACGAGGGCCATTTTGCTTGAGAAAATGGCGGAATATGAAAAAGAATTGTATTTATCATTATTTTTGAATCGCAGTAAAAGATGCTACACAATCATTGCTTCATCCGAAGGAGGAGTTGAAATCGAGTCCGTAAAAAGCCAAGTGATACGCGAAGTCGGGCTAGGTGACGTTGATTCCCAAACTGCAGAAGAGGTCGCAAAGCAAATCGGGCTGCAGGGAAAAACGATTCCGGATTTTGTAGACATGCTGCAAAGGCTTGCCAAGATTACAGTTGAAAAAGAAGTAGAGCTTGCGGAGATAAATCCGGTTGCGCTGCTAAAGGACGGATCACTTCTTGCGCTTGATGGCAAAGTGGTTACAGACGACAACGCAAATTTCAGACATCCGGAGATGGACAAGTATCAGGAAAAAACAGAGCTTGAGGAAAGAGCGGAAAAAAGTGGATTTACTCTAGTAGAGCTTGACGGAAACATAGCTGTAGTAGGTAATGGCGCAGGTCTTGTCATGTCGACACTTGACATGCTTGCAGACAACGGGGGAAAGCCCGCATGCTTTCTTGACGTAGGAGGCGGGGCTACAACTGAATCAGTGTACGAGGCCCTCACACTGGTTTCCAAAATGAAAAAAGTAAAAGCGATTTTGGTGAACCTGTATGGAGGAATAGTAAAGACTACGACTGTTGCTGCCGCATTTATCAAGGCATATGATGATAAGCTAATTGATCTTCCTGTTTATTCCAGATTGATGGGCTCTGAATCTGAGAAATCAAAAGAGATGCTCAAAGACACAAGGACAAAGATGTTTGATTCTGTTGAGGATGCGATAAACGGAGTAGTAATGGAGGTAAACAAGCGTGGCTGATATTTACGAATTATTGAGAGGCAAAAAGGATTCAGATGGGAACTATCAAAAAGTTCCAGTAATAGTCCAAGGAATAACGGGCACCTTTGGCTCTCTGCACGCAAAGCAAATGCTAGACTATGGCACAAACATTGCTGCCGGTGTAACACCTGGAAAGGGAGGGCAAAAGTTTGAAGGCAAGATTCCAATATACAATACGGTAAAGGAGGCAGTCGATGCAACAAATTCCAAGGTTTCAATTGTTTTTGTTCCAGCAAAGTTCTTTTTGAGTGCGGCAACTGAGGCACTAGAGGCAGGAATAAAGCTTCTCGTTGCAATACCAGAACATGTTCCAATTAGGGACACGATGCAGGTAATTGAATTGGCAAAGAAAAAAGACGCGATAATAATTGGCCCAAACACGCCGGGAGTGATGATACCAGGACTTGTAAAAATCGGAATAATGCCTGCAAGTCCGTTCAAGCCAGGAAATATTGTGGTCCTATCAAAAAGTGGCACCTTACTCTATGAGATTTCAAACACGCTGACAAAGGCAGGGTTTGGGCAGAGTATCACCATTGGGATAGGGGGCGACCCAGTAAACGGTACAAGACTAATTGACGCATTTGACATGGTAAAAGACGATCCAAGCATAGAAGGAATGGTAATAGTCGGCGAAATAGGAGGTGATGCCGAAGAAATCGTTGCGCAGCACATCATGGATATTAATTTCAAGAAACCAATTGTATCGTACATTGCAGGAAGGCGTGCTCCAAAAGAAAAGAGAATGGGGCACGCAGGCGCAATAGTCATGGGCAATTACGGATCTGCAGAATCAAAAATTTCCATGTTTAACATGGCAAACATCCCAGTTGCCAAAAGACCAAATGAAGTAGCCGTATTATTGGCAGGCAAATTGGAAAAAACCAAAGACTAAAAAGGACAAAAAAGGAGATTTAAGAAAGATGCCAATCACAGACCCAGAAAAGAAACGAATTGCTCAAGCGGCACGTCTACACATGAAGGTTTGTCTTAACTGTGGCGTCAGAAACTCCATGGCTGCAACAAGATGTCGCAAGTGCCACGGAAGTTACCTTAGGCTAAAGAACAGAACACTGGGCGCCAAAAAGTAATCTAGTACTTTTGATATTTTACTTTACGTGATTTTAAATCAGGCAGGATGCTTTCTTGCCCTAACAAACGACAAGGCAAGTACAAATCCAAGTATCCCAAGCACCACCCCTAATGACATGGTAGTCGGAATTTCAATTATCTCAGATACCATCATCTTTATTCCAATAAACATTAGAATTGCAATCAATCCAGGCTTTAGATAGTAGAATTTTTCCATCACTCCGGCAAGCAGGAAGTACAAACTACGAAGACCCAAAATTGCAAATATGTTGGACGTGATAACTATGAACGGATCAGTCGTTATTGCCAAGACAGCAGGTATCGAGTCAAGTGCAAATAATAGGTCTGTAAATTCTATTATCACAAGTGCGACAATCAGTGTTGTAGCATATAGTATGCTGTTTTTTCTAACAAAGAACCTTGTGTCTTTTAGCTCAAAGTCAACTGGCATGAATTTTTTGAGTACTCGGATTGCAATGTTTTTTTCAATTTCGATTTTCTTTTCCTTTCTTTGCAGCAACATCCTTATCGCAGTCACAATCAAAAATCCTCCAAAAATATAGATCATCCAATGGAATTTCTCAAGGAGCGTCACACCGACCAAGATGAGGGGAACCCTCATTGCGATAGCACCAAGTATTCCCATTGACAGAACCTTGTGCTGGAACTTGTGAGGAATGCTCAGTGACGAAAATATCAGTAAAAATACAAACATGTTATCCACACTCAGTGATTTTTCAAGGGCGTATCCGGTAACAAATTCAGTTAATTTCTCAGGACCCATGTCATAATAGATGATTCCTGCAAAGATTCCAGCCAGTGAAATCCACACTATTGTCCACACCAGAGCAATCTTGATTGGAGGGGCCTGATCTTTGTGTGTGCTTTCTTGCTTTTTTCGTCGTAGCTTTGAAAACACTCCAAGATCAACTGCAAGCGAAACGCCAACAAACAGTGAAAATATTACCCACAACAAGTAAACGTCATTCATGCTTTAATTCAAAGACGCGAATTAGGCATAATATACATTAGCAAAAACGGTCAAACGTCAAGCGAACATTTTACAGACCAGACATCAAGTCAGTGTAATTAATGAGATCCAGGATTTGATTTTTTAGTTGAATTAACTAGTTTTTGTATTATAACTGAATGCCAACCTGTTGAATAATTCTCAAATCCATGAGAAAGTGCATGTCCAATGCAACACGGCACACCGGCACATTCAGTGAATGCGTAGTTCTTTTTTTCTCCAAAAAGACTTGTTTTTTTGTCAAACTGTAGTGTTTCTTTTAACATTTTACCTTCAGAGTCTGCCAGTATCAGCCCATCGTTATCAACAATGCAAATTCTGGTGTGTTTTTTTTCATCCTCATCTATTGGAGTGTGATCAATTATTGTTTGAGAGAGCGATTCCCACTTGAAGATCACTCCCAAAACCCCGATTATCTTGCCTTTGGTGTCACCGTTTTCTCGCACAGCTGCGGAGTAAGTTATTGCGAGATCATTATTCACAAGCGGAGATCGGTATACGGACTGGAATCCAAATTCATTGCCACTTTTTGTTCTAATTGCACTCGTGAACCATTTTCTATCTGCAGCATTGGTGTTTACCGAAGAATATTTTTCTTTATTGCCATTTGCCACAATATTACCTTCCGTGTCAGCTAACACGAGGTCGTAGTAAACGGTATAGGCTTGCAATATGACATTAAGACGTTGTGAAACAGACGCATATGCTTCTGGGGTTTTTTTGGTTAATGCGTCAACTACACTGCCATCAGTTGCCCACCACCTCACATCGGCAGTTCTTTCATACAGGTTGCGGTCGATCAGATCAATGTTTACCAAAGCCAGATCGGACAGCCTATTCCCACGATATTCCTTTGATTGCGATTTTATTAGATTGCCGACTTCCAGTATTTCTTTGGTGTCCTTTCGCATTCGCTCAGTAATTTTTATCGTCTCGTCCGATAATTCACTCATGTTTGCAGCAACTATACCAAAAGGTCGCCCAAAAGTTCCCGCACGGGCAGCTTCTATGGAGGCATTGACAGAGAGCACATGTGTTTTATGATTAATGTTATCCACCTTGTCAATTGCATTGTCTAGTTTTTCTGCAATAAGATCCGTGAATTCCACGACTTCTTCTAAAGTAAATTTTTTTCCTTGAATGGTTTCTGATACTTGCACGAATATACTTAGTACTTTCTATTAGAATCCTTTGTATGATTGCTTTAAACAAACATGGCATTTTATAACAAAATCGTTTGCCAGACAGCAACAAAAAACTAGAATTGAAGCACCGATCGTTTTAGGCAGGTGTCTGTTTTTGTTATTTATGATTAGAGTTTTAGACTCTGCATATTGCGCAGACGGTATTTTCTTGCGTTTGCAAATGATAGTTTTCTCCAAAATCTTTTAAAATATTGAGAAACAAGGATTTGAAAAACAAATTACCAACATCTCCCATTTCATGACTAATTCTCAGATAAGCCCTACCTGCACGAAAATAGCAAGTTGTTTGGGCAGGTATTTGGGACGTGATTTTTTGTAAAATAGAGTTAATTTGCTCAATGTTTAGGCATGGCAAGTCTTGATCTATTTTGTTTTCTTTCAACAGTGCCAACGCGTATGGCTCTATCGCCAGCATGGTTTTTTGTTCGAGCAAGTCCTTTATTTTTTGGCCTTCATTCGCAGAATTATTCCATAATTTTTCAGCGCAATCAAGGGCGCCAATGGTTATTTGGTCAACGTTAGACAATTGCACAATGCCATCAAATTCAGTCAGTGTGTTTTTACTCAACTCTTGATTTTTTGAAAGATTTTTCAAATTACACTTGTTAATTTTATGTTGTGCGTATTAGATAGTGTTTGTAAAAAACACACGGACAGTAATGTTACCTACATTCGTCTTCAACAGATAATGATTTCATGGACTTTGTAAATAACATTGACGTTTTAAAATTCGCCTCAAATGGATCATCATTTTTGTCCACAGTGAGTCGTCTATTGCCCCGTCTCTGGAGAGTTAGGTTCTCATGTTGACACATGCATGTGCCATGTTTTTGAGCAATATAAAAGAAGGCTCGATTCAAACTCAATACGGCATTGATTAAAGAATATGATTCTTGGTGGAAAAGGACTAGTAACTGAAATTATCGGGCCTGCAACAGCGTACTTTCAAACAAAGAATCTCAGAACTAATTGATCTTCTTGGCGTCAAACACACAAGTGGGACTCAGGGAAGCGGGACGTCCTTTGGAGGGTTCAAATTTGGCATATGAGCCAAAATTTGCTCCAGTGCAAAACTGAAAAATGCAAAATTTAAAGCATTGTAAGGAACAGCGTTTTAACTAACCAGTTGGGCACAGAACAAGGTAAGAACGTACGTAATCCGTCATTTCCGGTTTTGGTAGAGGGGGTTTTTAAGATAGAGTTTTCTGATCAAGTCATGGCAACTAGAGATTCCATGACGATACCAAAAAGCAAGAAAAGTATCACCTTGGAAAAAGAGATCGAGACAAAAGTGCGTAAAATTCAGGCACGATTAATCGAAAAAACAGACCAGTCCTGGAGCATATCCATGGTTTTGAACATACTTGTGACTGGCGGTCTAACACATACCAAAAAAATGAGTAAATCAGAGTGGCAGAAAGTAAAAACGATGGTTGAACAAAAAGAAGTCAGCTTTGACGATTCGATGATCACAGATTTTGTAAAAAAAATCGGCGAATAAACACATCAGCTGCAATCAACATTATTTTAGATTAATTTACGCACTCATGAATTCCAATTTCAGATAATGTAGAATCGCGCTTTATGTTCGGAGACCTTGAAATCCAGTGGCGGATTTCATAAAAGATTTGGTTTTCATTGACTCATCCAACCTGTAACTCATTTTTCACATATAACCTGACTGTTTTTTCCACCATCATACAAGCTAACAATGGTATCAATATCACAATCAGAGATGTATGGATAGCCAGTTTGAATTACAGGGTGCATCAGGTCTTCGGGTGCAGTGGAATGGGCAAGGCCAAAGGCATGACCAAGCTCGTGCCTTAGAATGGTTGTGAATTGATCATCACTGAGATTTTCAACATCATATATTGTAATGGTGGATTTTAGGATCTGGTTTTGCGAGTCATCCGCAATAGATGTGGTATAGCCAGTGTACCCATCCCCGCTTTTCAGACTGCTCAGAACTATGTTGATGTCACCTTCCCCTTTGGATGATTCAACAACTTGCAGATTTGATGGAATGTAAAGCTGTGTTTTCTTTTTTGAGGCCTGCGTTAGCGCTCCAGCCCATCCCATATAGTATGTAGATACGGAGCCCTTTGGGCCTTTATGTAGCAAGGAATCGTCAATGTCTACAGATTCATCAGAAAGCACAACCTCTTTGATTAGACGGATTTTTTCAGGATATTTCTCACCATTTGTTATCCCGACGTGCAGTAAAGCACCTGAGACCAGCCTCCATGAAAGGAATGTGTCAATTGTATCGCCCCGAAGATTTTGAATTACATAACCTGATTGCATATTGCCAAGGTTTGATACGTGGTACTGTTGACCTACCAAATCCACCACATAAAGAGAATAGGCAGTGAATCCCGCACCTACTACCAAAGCCGCGGTTGCTATTACTATGATGTTTTTCTTGGCAAGAAGTATGTTTTTTTGTTCTTCTATACGCACGGTTTTATCAAGGATCAGATTTTCCTGTTCAAATTCCTTTGTTTGGTGTTCGGATTCGCTTAGGTCTTTTTTCAGATCTTTAATTTCTGCGGACTCGTCGTTGATTTTTTTGTCTAATAATTTGTTGATTTTGACAAGTAGTATTTTTTCTTGTTCAAGCTCTCTTATTTTGTGATCGCTTTCTGAATAATTGGCGTCACCAACAGGTATACTTTTGCCAAGCAATGATTCGATTTTTTTCTGAAGTTGTTGTGAGCTCAAGTTGATTGTTTCAACTCTTTTTGCTTGTTCCGGATTTAGAGTGCCAAACTTTCCTTGCAGCAACATTTCAGCATAGGTTCGTATTGGCACAAGTGGTGTTCTTAATTCATGATTAATTGTAGTTAAAAGATCTTCAGTTATTTTGATTTTGTTTGAAGAAATAGCATCAATTATTTTTGTTGTTGAATTCTGAGTCGAATCAAGCTGTTCGATTATCGTTGGAATTTGTTCGTTTTTTGGCTCGCCGTTTAGTAAGTAATCCAGTTTTTTTTGAATTAGGATAAGCTGTCGTAACTCACGAATAAGATGTTGCTCTTGTTCCATGCGCGTTTAAGATTTGACTCTCTCTAGGTAGTCCAACAGTTCGTCAGGATCGATGGGTTTTCTGAGTATGGAGTGCACCCCCTTGCTTTTTAGTTCTATTTTGTCATCATCAGATATTGATGAGGCAGTAAGTGTGACGATCGTGTGAGAGTTAATTTTATTGTTATCGTACAAATAATTGACAATGTCTTTTCCAGAAAAATCAGGCATTGCCAAATCAAGTAATATCACATCAAATTTTGCAGCCTCCATCATTTGCAGACCATTTTGACCATTGTTTGATACAGAGATGTTGTGGCCTTTTAATTTGAAAAATTTTGAAAACATTGTTGTGATGTCGTGATTATCATCGATCAAGAGAATGTCCACGAGTTGTTACCACTTTTGGAAATTAAAAGCTTTTGGTATTAGGCTCATATATTACGCAAGTACGATAACTCAAAGTAAAAAGTCGAGCCTGTCTTTCCATCACTTTCAACCCAAATTTTGCCATTTAATTTTTCAATTATTCCCTTAGATATGGCAAGACCAAGACCTGTCCCCCCAGCTTTTCGTCTTTCTGAAGTATCTATCTGGTAGAATTTTTTGAATAGTTCTGGTTGTTTACTTGGTGGAATTCCGATTCCGTTATCTTTGACATAAAATTTTATTTTATCATTTTCTTTGTATGCCCCAACCTCGATTTTGGCATTTTGGTTTGGCGTAAACTTTATTGCGTTTGAGATCAAATTGTCAAAAACTTGGCGCAAACGTGTTTTGTCTGTCTTTACAGTCAATTCTTTTACAGGAACATTCACGGTAAACTCCTTGCCTTTTTCTCGTAATATCTTATAACTTGTGTTCAGTCCTTCAAAAAGTTCATCGATTGACACATCCTCGATTTCAAATCTCATCTTGTCCAAATCCAACTTTCTTGCATCCATTATGTCGCTAACCAAAGATTCTAACCGTTTTGCACTTTTTTCAATGGTGTCAATTGATTCCAGCTGTTCATTGTTCAATTCTCCCAACATTTTGTTCTTTAGCATCTTGCAATAACCTATGATTGGCACTAGCGGCGTCTTGAGCTCATGAGTTACCATGGCTGAAAACTCTTCTTTTTGAATATCAACTTGCTTGATTTGCTCTGTTTTTAGATCTAGCTCAGAATTGATCCGTTTTAGTCGATTTGAGAGTTCCAGGTTGGTATTTATTTTTCTGATCATAAAAAATCCCGCAACGCTTGTGATTGTGATTACTATACTAATCATCATGATCGCTTCATTTCTCATGGAGATTGATGATGCGAACGTATCATGATGTGGCTGAATTGACATGATTGACCACTCGTGTATTCCGACAGGGATGGTTTTGAAGGCTATGAACATGTCATTTCCATCAATTGCTTTCGTAACGGTGCTAACGTCGCTTCTAGATTGTTCACTCAAATCCAAAGTAAACTTTCTAATCTCAGTATCAGATTCGGATTTTCTAGAATCTGCCACTATGTTATTATTGTGATCTACGATGAGCAAATACTCGTTTTGTCCCAAATTAATTGTAGCCAGCGATTTTTGAAGTGTGCCGAGATTAAGAGCCCCAACAAAGATCCCATTCAAAGTCAGGTTAGAATTATCGTATATCGGAACTGCTATGCCTATCACGTTGTGCTTTTCATTGGCAGAGACATAGACCTCGCTTACATATGTTGAATCAGTGCTAATTGCGCCACGATACCAATCCCTAAAGGCAAAGTTCAATTGCGAGAGTTTGATCTGCGAATAAAACGGTTCTAAAAAATAGATGTCGCCATTAGGCATTGCATAAAAAACATAATCAAGATCAAATCTTTTATCAAGCATCTTTTTTGCTATTTCTCTTTTCTCAGAGTCTGCATCATCAGGTATGCCTTTCAGCTGATCAGAGATTAAATTTGAATATGCCGGAGGTTTCGTCATTGGGGAAGTTTGACCAGCCATCTCTATTATTCCAGCAGCGTATTGCAATCTTAATGCAAAACGTGATGATAGCAGTGTAACTTCATTTATTTTTGTTTTTGTTATTTCGTCATTCAGTCTTTTGATCTCATTATTTGTGTAAATAGACAATATCCCCACAATTAACGCCGTAGTAGAAATCAAAATTATGATTGTTAATGTTATTTCTCTGTTCAAGTATTAGTGTCACAATTCCAATTTTTTATTCTTTTAGTACTAAATACTTGCATACGTATGTTTATTGCCATTAATAGATTAATTTTTCACCTAGGCCCGAGTACAAAATCTACAACTCTGCCACACCCACAATAATAAAGAAATCTTACATATGCGCCAATAAAGGAATGGATCGAAGTGGTTCGAGGGACCGTTGGTCTCGAATCTCTGGCATCTAAAACTGGCAGAAGGTCATTGTGGGGCTTAGAATACCACTGCCAAATTTTTTGCAGAAGGGTAATAAATCATCCAGGATCTACAGCCTAAATTTTTTATTTCACTTGTGGAAAATTAAACTGATTGAAAAAGAAATCACCAAATTTTAAGAAAGATGCAGTATATGCAAAAGATGAATCTTCCTACAAAGCCACTGAAAAGAAAGAACTCGTTAAACTTTTGATCTCCGGTTCACGACTGTATGATAATGGAAAATATCCTGAAGCGATTTCCGAGTTTGATAAAGCACTAATCATTGCACCAAATGATCCTATAGCACTTTCTAACAAGGCTGGAGCTCTTATTGATATGAACGAATACGAAAAAGCCATACCATTATTAGAAAAAGCATTAACGGTTGATCCGTTTATGGCTGGCGCATTATACAACAAAGCAGCCTACCTATCCATGATGGGCGAAATCAATGAAGCGTTATCATACCTTGATAGGGCAATCAAAATCAATCCCAATATGGCAAAACTTGCAAAAAACGACAAAGATTTTCTATATGTCCGGAATTTGCCAGGATTCTCAGTAATTGTAGATTGAATCGTTTCAGCAATCAAAAACAAATTTATTCGCTTCAAAATTTTACTAAAAACCCCTCACACATTCTTGTACTTCTCTACTATTTCTTCAAGTATTTCCGGGGCAAACGGCTTGAAAAGAACCTCCGTAGGTTTTAGTTCGGATAGTTTTTGCTTACTGTCGCTCCGCAGATCTGCTGTCACCACTATGACCTTTGCGTCGGGATTGATTGCTCTGATCTTTTCTAGCGCGTAAAACCCGTCGTAATCTGCCATCATAAGATCCAAAAACACCAAATCTGGTTTGTATTGCTCATACGATTCGACTGCATCTTTTCCATTGTAACCCTTTGCCAGTACATTCACGTTTAACATTTCCAAATAATCGGCAAAAACTTCGACGGTATCGCGGTCGTCATCAATTATGATTGCACTTGTCAACTCATCAGTATAAGAAAATTGGTTAATAACCTACAGCTTCGATGAATCGAAGTTGAAATAGCTTGGCATACGCTGTTTTTCTAAAAAGGTGTTACAAAGGTGAGAATTAGGATCGGGATTAAGATTTTACAGTTGCAATAACCAAAAAAACCCGATTTATAGAAAAACACAAAAACAAGTCCTACTGTCAAGAGCCAATTTTCACAATTCTAGCGTTTTTTTGCCATCAACTCATTTAGTATTCGTATGATTTTTTTAATTTCAAAAGGCTTGTACACAATGGCAGAGGCTCCTAGTTGCCGTAATCTGTCTTCTGTCTGCGCTGTAAGATCTGCTGTGATCATGATTACTGTGGCATCGGGGCTTGTTTTTCGAATGTTTTCTAGTGCAAAAAACCCGTCATGGGGTTTAGGCATCATGACATCCAAAAAAACTACCCTTGGCCGCAATTTCTCGTACATTTTTACTGCATCCTTTCCTGTGTAGCCAGTTCCTATCACCCTTATTCCATTAAACTGAAGAAATTCAGTAAAAGTTACAACTGTGTTATCGTCATCATCGATAATAATTGCAGTCAGATCTGCATCTTTCATCCTATTTCGCACACACCGTTTTGTCCATTGTCACTCCATCATATAGCTGGGAAATTGCGTCAGTATCGCATTCAGAAATGTATGGGACTTGCATGCTTATGGTAGGTGCCATAAGATCTTCAGGGGCTGTCGAATGACCAAGACCGATTGCATGACCGAACTCATGTCGTATAATTGTGGCAAGTTCCTCATCAGAAAGGCTGTCCACATCATAAATGACAATCTGCGACTTGAGGATCTCGTCCCCGTCAACTGTTGACTTTGTAAATCCCGAATAGCCGTCTTGGTCTTTTAGCGTGGATAGTTTTATGACTATATTTCCTATTCCAGATTCAGATTCAATTATTTTGAATTTGGTCGGTATTGAGTATTTTGTTTTTATCGTCGAAGATTCCTCCAATGCACCCTTCCAACCAGCAAAGTAAGTCGAGCTGGTGCCTAGCCCTTTGTGAGTGATAGAGTCATCTATGCTTATTCGATCCGTTGAAAGAATGGCGTTTTTTATTGATTTTATTTTATGCTCGTCAACTATACCTGAATTTGCGATATTTACAACTAGTGTGGATTCTGCATCGATTTTCCAAAATTTCCATGTGTCCACAGTATCGCCCCTAAGATTTTCAACCACGTATTTTGTCTTGAATGGCATTCCAGTATCATCTGACTTTAATTGGTTAATTGTGATAACTGATCCGCTTGCAATGACTGCACATACTGTTATGCAATAAATTGTTTTGAGATTGATTCGTTTTTTTAATATTTTTGTATTTGACTCAGATGTGACTTTTGCAGCTAATGCATATGATAGGACATTTCTTTGATTTTCAAGTATCTCGATTTTATTTTTCATTATTTTGGTTATGTGTGCAAATATGATCTTTTGTTGCTCAAGATCTATTATTCTCTCTTGCTCCAAATTTAATATCTCACCAATTCTTCAGATTCTAAAAAAAGTATGTCTGCGAATTTGTGTGGATTTTTAAATGACACGTCAATCATTGATGGTTTGTTTGTTGTGTTACTGTCTTTTTGTTTTTTGCAGTTTGCATTTTTATTATCAACAAAAAACTTGATCATGGATCTATTACTCATTCTAAACATAACAGTAACCGTTTGTCTAAAATGGACAGACAAAACTTTATATCCTTCAACTGTTTTTTTCACAAAAAACATGCTAAATCACGCCTATCGTTTTTTCGTGATTTCATATGGTATTACCTTCTCATCATTTTTAGAAAAATAAACATGTAAGAACAATTTATCATTTAATCTTCTTTGAAAATACCAAGACAAAGTTTAGTGACATTTTGTAGCATCATTTAAGAATCTCAAAATCAGCAAATTATGCACAAAACGGGTATAAAATAGTCTCATAATGGTATATCTGGGTTCCCGCTAGAATCTGTTTTAAAATGACTTAGACTATTTTCACAGAAACCTGGACCATGCTTGATTCCAAAATGTAAGCCTTGAAATCATTATGTTTATTTGAAAATATCACCCATACGACTGGATTTCCGACCATGAATTCTTTATCTGTCAAAGAAGGAACGGCCTCAGAATGCGGATGGGAATGAAATATTCCAATCACATCAAGTTTTTTCCGCTCTGCCTCTTTGTATCCTTTGAGCAGTTCCTCGTTTGAAATTGTAAAGTTTATTGGGGATTTCTCTACGTTCTCTACCAAAAAGACATCCTTTACAGTACATGTTTTGGAATCGTCAGTTCCAAACAAAAGCGCGCACGACTCGTTTGGAAAATTACTTTGTGCATGCTTTACAAGAATTTCCTTTTGATTTTCTGTAAGGACTATTTCCAAACTTATTCTACGGTAACCTTTCCAGTCATCCATGGATGGACCATGCAATAATATGGATACTCGCCGCTTGATTCAAACTTGAACGAAAATGTTTTTCCTGCTGGAAGTAAACTACTGTCAAATGTTCCGTCTGGAGTTGCGTCCATTCCACTAGTTACTGTATGTGCGGCGGTGTCGTCATTTGTCCATGTTACTGTGTTTCCTGTTACTATTGTTATGGAACTTGGTATGAAGCACTCGTTAGTTGCCTCACATCCTGGAACAGATGAGCCTGCTGGAATTGAAACAATTGTCTCTGCAAGTTGTTCTTCGGTTGGAGGTGCTTCGACTGGTTCTTCGGCTGGCTCCTGTGGGGTGATTGGTGCAGTCTCAGCTGGAACTTCTGCTGGAGTTTCGCTTGGTGTTGGTTCTGGAATTACTGAACTTGGTTCACTCACCGTTGCATCCTCTGTGAGTTTTGCTTCTGGTTGTTCTGTTACGTCGCCTAACTCAAACGATGCTGTCATAAACGGATGTACGATACACATGTAGTCATATTTGCCTGGGCTGAGTTTCGCAGTGTCCAGCTTGAATGTATCTCCTGCACTGATAAGACTTGAGTCAAATGCGGCGCCTGCATCTGCGGCACTCGTAACCGTATGCGCTGCGACATCATCGTTTGTCCATTCGATGACATTGCCAATTGGCACCTGCGCCATATCTGGATCATAGTCTGGATTTCCCTGTATTGATGAATCTTTGAGAATTGAAATCTTGAATACTGGCGCAGTTGATACTGGAGCTGCTGGCATTTCTTCTTCGACTGGAGGTGGGACAAGATACTGGGATGGTCCAATTAGGCCAAAGGCAACATAAGACGCAACTGCTACGCCAACTGCTAGTATGAAAATTATTGATACTGGTTTTGCGTACTGGGGCATCTTCATGGTTACATATGCAATGACGATTGCCGGAACTGCTATTATCAGCATGACCCCTGCAAATGTTGGAATTGTTGTTACTGAGTTAAAGTTAAGCGCTGCAAGTCCAAACGAAAAGGAAATTCCCAAAATTACCAAAGTAGTAGCCTTTGCTTTGTTGCTAGTCGACACCCCTCCTTCTAAAATTCCGGCAGCCAAAAAGATCAGACCCAAGAAAAGTGTAAGCCCTGTTAATGCATGCATTCCATCGATAAACGTATGAGCTATTCCCGAATATGCAATAGTAACACCTGTTATGCCTATGGCAGTAAGACCCATCCCTGGCATCATGAGGTCCCAATTACTCATTTGTGCTTGATGCCTAATGCGAGGTACTTATTCCTTTTGCACCACGATCGACTCAAAGAAACTAAATGCCTGTGATTGGACCCTACTGCAATTAAAGTGCAGTTTTACCGCATTTGACTTGGCATGATCTTTCTCCATTTTACATGCATCTCGTTTGCCGCCTGACCCAACCTGGCATTAGAGTGAAGTGTTTTGGATGCACCAGTTGATCTGTGACTTTGTGTCATGCGATAAAATGCCTGAGTTTAATTAAAACGAATAATTTGTTTGAAACGATCACCAAATAATTAATCTTGATGGTGTGGGCATTACTATCAAATGCAACCTGCCAATAAAACCAGGATCGCCCTAGTCGTTGGAATCAGTCTTATTATTTCCGTTGCGTCCATGGTAGGGCTTCCTTTCACGAGCTCGCAATCCTCTGTGCAAAAAGTTTCTCATGAGACCATCACGAAGCTAGAAGCGTCTGAAGAAAAAATCCTCGGTTTTGCCGTACAGGAAAAAGCAGAGCTAGAATCCAAAATGGGTGGAAAAATCAATCTTCCATGATGTGATTTTGTTTTCTATATCTGACTTATTGGATGATTTTCATACCTGATTGCTCAGTTGCCGTCATATGCCAAACTGTTTGCTTTTTCAATATGTTCTATTATCTGTGATATTTTTTGCTCCGCTTTTTTTGCATAATCGTACGATGATTTGAATTTGATATACGAATCGTAGTAGTTTGACTGCAAAACTGATGCGCCTCCGTCTATCTGTGTCTTTTCTGCACTATTCAAATATTTTTTTGCCCACCAGAACGAAGTCCATGCATTATCTAGTGACTCATTTGATGCGTTACCCTCATATGAAATGGAATTTAGCAATGACTGGGTTTCGTCTATCTTTGATTCAAGTGGAAGAATTTTTTCGCTTGCCATCTCTTGGTATTTTTCTGATCTGCTCTGCCAGTCTGCAGTGTTACTTGGGGCCTGAATGTTTTGCTCTGAATCCTGCAACCATGATTCATAGTCTTCAATTGTTGGATACATTATGTCATTTGGATCTACACTGTGTGGCAAACCCAATGCATGTCCTATCTCATGTTTTGTTATTTGCAGTACGTACTCTGGAGATGCCAAGTGCCACTCTTTGTCTTTGAAAAATCCAAGTGTGATTGCCATTGTCGGCTTGCCGTATGCGTTTGCAGTGTTTGTGGAATAATATCCAAGCTTTCCTTCTCCGTACTGGCTTGCCCATTCTACTACAAAGTCTGACTTGTCAACATACTGAACTGTCTCAAACTTGAGATTGGATGTCTTGGCTTCCCAGTACTGTGTGGCATTTGTCAGGACGTCCCCAAATTCGTCTTGCCAGTGCTGCGGCATCTTTTGTACATACATGTTGACGGTCTCTGCTTTGGCATATGAAATTGAGCCAATACTAAACAAAATCAAGACTGACATGACAACTGCAAGACGTCTGGGTTTGGTGCTCAAATACACCAAGTCCAAATTCTACTACTCATTTTCACACTTTAAAACAAAATGGCATATAGGAACTCTGGAATTTTAGATGGTTTTTCGATTCCAAACTGGAAAAATCAGAATTACTATGCTGACAATGAGAAACATTGGCGGCAACCGAAGATGTAAGAGCCAACTAGAATTATATGCCTAATGCGGCCACTTTCAAAGAGTTTGGGATTAAAAGAAGTATTAGAAATATCAAAACCGCGGATCGTAGTACTGCTTGTCATTACCGCAATTACATCGATGTATGCTGCAAGCAAGCTAGTCGGCCCTGAGCTTAGCCTGACTGGGCTATTCCATATCATAATTGCAGGAGCATTGGCATCTGCAGGATCAAGCGCACTTAACCATTATTACGATAAGGACATCGACCCGCTCATGAAAAGGACAAGCACTAGACCCATTCCGTCAGGAAGAATGAAGGCAGGACATGTTCTAATCTATGGCATTGCAGTCAGCATTGCATCAGTGGTGTATGCCGCACTAACACTAAACTGGACTTCTACGTTCTTTATCGGACTTGGGATATTCTTTTATGTCATAATCTATACTGTGTGGCTTAAGCGAAACAACTCTTCAAATATAGTAATTGGCGGATTTGCAGGAAGTGCAGCATCAATGGCTGGGTGGACTGCCGCCACTGGCTTTGTGCCGCCATATGGGATTGACCTGCTTGGCTTTCTTGTAGGGTTTTTGGTGTTTGTCTGGACCCCTTCGCACTTTTGGTGCCTTGCAATGAAGATACGGGACGACTATGCAGAAGCAAAGGTTCCAATGCTGCCTGTATTAATCGGAATGCACAAAACGTCAAAATACATTTTGGTAAATACTGCGATTTTGCTCCCATACTCACTCGCATTGTCTTTTGTGCCAAACGGACTTGGAATAATATATTTCATAATTGCTGCGGCAAGCGGAGGCCTGATGTTAGTGTACCATTACAAGCTTACCAAGAATCCGACTTCGGACTTTGCGTGGAAAGCATACAAGGTAACTGCACCATATCTGACAATAATTTTCGTAGCTATAGCACTGGATGCGGCATTTCACTTTAGGTTCTAGTTTTCTTCTTCGACACCGGGAAACGATGCCTCATAGTCTTTTTCCATAGTTTCTCTATTCTGTTTTTCGTATTCGTCTTCCTCCGCTTCCTGGACTGCGACCTCGACTCGCCTAGTGTCTTTTGTAAGCCATGACACTCTGACTAGTCCAAGTATTTCTAAATCTAGTAGGATTTTGTTGAATCTGTCCTCTGGGAGGGTGAGTCCTGATTTTATGAGGCTCTTGTTTAGGGCCTCATCTGTCATGGAGGTCGCACTCTTGATTTTCTCATACACTACGCTTCTTAATGGGAGTTCTGTCATGTTTGTTAACCGTAAAAGGTCTTGTCTATTGGTTTGGGAACTACGTTAGAAATAGTTTCCCTTATTGCGGTGTACCACTGGTCTACTTCCTTTGTGATTGATGGCTTGATCTTCTTTAATGCCGCTGCAAAATCCGAGCTTCCGATCTTTGCAGAGTTATTCTGCATCGCATGCACTCCTGCCTCTCTGCAGAGGGCTACCAAATCCGCACCGGTGTAATTTTGCGTGGAGACTGAAATTTCCTCCAAGTTGACATCGTCTGATAGCGGCATTTTTTCTGTCAATATTTTGATTATCTCGAGCCTTCCTTTCTCGTCTGGTTGTTGTACAAAAAGTACTGGCTCAAGTCTCCCAGGCCTTAGCAAGGAATGATCAAGCAGGTCGGGTCTGTTTGTTATTCCGATTACCACTACCCTTGCAGAGCCACTTTCCTCCATTTCAGTTAGCAGCTGGCTTAGTATGGTCTGTCCGATTCCTGCCTCTTCACCTGATTTCATTCTGGCAAGTGAGTCCATTTCATCGAAAATTATTACACATGGGGCAGACGTCTTTGCCTTTCTGAAAATCTCCCTGATTGCCTTTTCTGACTCTCCAATCCACTTTGATAGAATTTCTGGTCCCCTGACTAGTATCATGTTGCTTCCGCTCTCTGTTGCTACTGCCCTGGCAAGAAGAGTTTTTCCGCATCCAGGCGGACCGTAAAGGAGGACTCCTTTTGGTGGCTTTATGCCCATGTTGTAGAATTTCTGCGGCTCTTTTAATGCGACAATCAAGTTGTCCTGCAGGGTTACCTTTACGTCCTCTAGGCCTCCGACCTCGTTCCAGAAGACCTTTGGTCGCTCAACGTAAAACTCTCTCATTGCAGTTGGGACTACCTCGTGCATTGCATCGTAAAAGTCCTGAATGTTAATGTCCATTTTTTGCAAAACTTCCGTTGAAACCTTTTCTGTTTCCAAGTCAATGTCTGGAAGATACCTTCTGATTGCCTTTAATGCCGCCTCTCTGCACAACGACTTGATGTCTGCACCGGTGTACCCGTGCAGTTCAGCTGCAAGTCGCCTTGATTCCACGTCTTCTGCAATTGGCATTCCGCGCGTGTGAATCTGCAGTATTTCGTATCTTCCGTCTGCGTTTGGGACTGATACCTCGATTTCCCTGTCAAATCTTCCTGGCCTTCTAAGTGCAGGATCTACGCTATCTGGCCTGTTTGTAGCGCCAAGCACTATTACGTTTCCCCTGTCTGTCAATCCGTCCATCAGGGCAAGAAGTTGCGCCACTACTCTTTTTTCGACATCCCCATATGCCTCTTCTCGCTTTGGCGCAATCGCGTCGATTTCATCGATAAATATTATGCTAGGCGAATTGTCCTTTGCCTCTTTGAATATGTCTCGGAGCTTTGCCTCTGTCTCACCGTAGTACTTGTTCATTATTTCAGGGCCGTTAATGGAATACATGTTTGCCTCAGACTCGCTTGCCAAAACCTTTGCAATCAACGTCTTTCCGCATCCTGGCGGTCCGTACAAAAGAATTCCACTGTGAGGCTCAATTCCAAGCCTGTCAAAAATTTCAGGATGTCTGAGCGGGAGCTCAACTATTTCCCGCATTACCTTGATTTCGTTTCTGAGTCCGCCTACCTCGTCGTATGTTACACGGATCTTTTTGTCAGTTACCTTGTCTGACGATATGGAAAATTCTGTCGTCCTGTCTATTGTGACAATTCCCTTTGGCGCCGTCTTGCTTATTTTAAAATCCATCGAGTTTCCAAGTATCATTACTGAAATTTCATCTCCCTGGCAAAAAGGTAGCCCCTTGAGACGATTCTTCACAAAATCTGTAAACTCTTTGTCTACTGTTACGACGTCGCTTACTGGGAGTAGGACAATTGTTTTTGCAACCTTGGTTACAGCTTTTTTAATTTTTACAACATCGTTTAGTGCACTGTTGGTGTTTTTTCTTGTCTGGCCGTCCATTCTTACGACATCTGGGAACTTGTCGTCCTCATCTGTCGGCCATGCAACTGCACAGCTTGTGCGCTTGCCTGTAATTTCAATAATGTCTCCGGGATTGACCTTGAGAAAGTCCATGGCGTCTGGGCCAATTCTTGCCCGTTTTTTTCCGACATCCCTTTGCTTTGCCTCGCCTACTCGCATTTGCAAAGGTTCGTCCTTGCGTGCCAATTAGCTCACTTCACATCTACTGATTTTCGGCTCATGTTGAGCACTTCGAACTCGCTTACACCGTCGACTGATCTTACTGCGTTTTCCAAAAGATCCATCTGGCCTTCCTTGTCGTCTAGTGTGAACTCTGCCTTGATATAGTACAAACCAAAAGCCAGTGGCTCTTTTGTGTATTTTTCCAAGGTGATTCCTGCGTCTATTTTTGATTGAACCGCCTTTGCCAAGATATCCAAATCTATGTCAGTTCCTGTTGGAAGAATCTTTGTAATCAAGAGTAAGCGTGCCATTTTTCTATGGCCCTTGAAAACCACATGACCCACAAGTGTATGTTCTTGCAGATTCCCTGCAGCTCTCGCATCTCCAGATTAGGATCGCACCGCATTCTGGACAGTTAAACTTGACACACCTGTCGTTTGGCATAATGTGTCTGTGACAGCAACTGCATACTGGAAGTGCCAATGTTGACATGTAGCTGTTTTTTTCGCTTCTGCATTTATAGCTTGCTTAGTCTTTGTGCTAGCCTAGAAGCTTTCTGATTTCCGCACCAAATATTGTCTGTGCCACCTTGAGCGAACCCTTGAGGCCAAGCATCTTTATGATTGCAGACGTGTGAAAATCGAAATCGTCATTGTTTGACATGTCTGCAATCATCTCTGGCGTGAGAGAATCAAATATCGCATCTATCGACCTGTTGTCGAGTCTCTCAAGCATCTTTCTTGCAAATAACTGCCTTTCAAACTCTTTTCCAAATTTTTCAACCCATGCCTTTTGATATGACTCCAGATCGTCTTGTCTTTTTGTTTCCAAAAATTTCGAGATTGCCCTTCCTGCATAAATCCCACCTATTCCGCACGAGTATATTCCGCCTGCAGTTGTGGGCTTTGACTGTCCTGCAGCATCACCTACTGTCACTATGTTTTTTGAAACGAAATTCTCAATTGGGCCGTTTACCCAAACTGGGGCGAAGACCTTTCTAATTATTGAGCACTTTCCTTTCTGCTCAAGAAATTTTTCTAGCGCCTGCATTGCGTTTATGCTGCGCCCTGCGACCCCTACCTTACCTGTCCCACCGCATGACGGGATTATCCACGAAAAGAATCCGGGGTATTTTTCTGCGTCTAGGTTTACTTCGACTTTTCCTTTTTCTATCCAGTCTGCATAAATTTCGTATTGTGCCGACTGGAGTATTCCGGTTCTGTCCTTTTGGACTAGTGCTGATGCTCCGCGCGCATCAACTAGTATCTTAAAATCAATTTCGCCTGATGTCGTAATTGCCTTGTTTTCCCTTATCTCCTTAAACGACGTCTTTACTCTGATCTCTGCACCGTTTTTTTGCGCTTGGTGTGCGATTTGCTTATCAAGCTCGCGCCGATTAATGACTGCGACATTTTGTTTTTTTGCATCAATTGTTATTTTTTTGCCATTTGGGGAACTGATCTCGGCGCGCACAATCTGACTGTCAAACGTCTTGCCTGACGGGATTATTCCCAACTCCTCTAGGCCTGACGCGCTGACTAGGCCGCCGCAGTGCTCAGGCGTTCCTATCTCAAAATCCTCTTCTATCACAAGCACGCTGTGTCCCCTTGCCGCAATCTCTCTTGCGCAAAACAGGCCAGCTACACTGCCGCCTGCAACTACAACATCGTAGGACATTTCGTTGTTTTTTGATTTGGATTAATTTAATTCATCGCAGCTCTGCAGATGCGTAATAATTCACTCAAAAGTTTTTCAATGGACTCTTTGTCAATGTATTGTTGGTTTTGATAAAACAGGTAATTGTAGTAAGAAACGACCTTGGCATGGGCAAAGGAAAAATTGCAGCGCAGGTGGGACACGCATGTGTGCTTGGCGCAGAGCATGTCAGAAAATCTCATCCAAATTGGTTTGAAAAGTGGTGGGGCGGGCAGGCAAAAATCGTGCTAAAGGTAAACAGCAGCAAGGAACTAGACCAGGTAAAAATGGACGCAATAGAACTGAATCTTCCATGGTCCGAAGTAACAGATGCAGGACATACACAGATTGCCCCCGGCACAGTTACTTGCATTTCAATTGGGCCTGCACCTGAAGATCTGATTGACAAAATAACGCGCGACCTCAAGTTGTTGTAATTTTCTCAGAATAAGATATAACGAGGTAAGGCAGATTCTGACATGTTGAAGAAAAAAGGAGTAGTAGTAGCAGTATTTTTTGCAGTCATTCTTTTAGCATCGACTGCCACATTTGCATTTAACTCAAATCCAAAAAAAACCGATGACATGTCAATCACCAACACCCCGATGGATAACTTTCCAGACGAACAAAGAGAAAAGTTCTGTGAGACTGGAGACGCCAAAAGCAACGCGTATGTGACTGAATTTAAGATTCCAACAAAATGCACACAGCCGCTGGCAATAACTACTGACGGTGACGGGATGGTCTGGTTTGGCCAGACAAATACTGGCAAAATAGCCAGGTTTGATCCTCAGTCAGAACAGTTCACAGAGTTTGATAACCCTGGATGGCCGCAAAAAGGCCGCTCAATGTTCTGGGGAATTGCATATTCCGATGGAGACATCTGGTATACTGATGACGCGTACAACTCTATTTGGAAATTTTCAACATCTGATAAAACATATGATAGGACAAATTATCCGACAACACAGGACTCGCTTCCACATCACCTAAAAATACAAAACAGCAAACTCATCGTAAATGACTTTTACGAAAGCAAAATCAGCATACTTGATATCGTAGAAACGGGGCAAAATGGCACTTATGTTAACATTCCGTCCCCAATTCCCGGATCGTTTACAAGCAGCTTTGACACTGATTCACAAGGAAACATCTGGTACACCAACTGGATACTAAAACAGGGCGGTGTACTAGTCAAATTCGACTATAATGAATTTTTAGAGTTCATCTCGTCTCCACAAATGACCAATTCAACATCAGCGCAGTTTTCTGACGTGTTTGACTTGCCGCCGACACTTGGCACCCCAATAGGGCTGTCAGTTGATGGCAACGACAACATATGGATGGCTGACACGTCGAGCAGTTCGTTTTTCAAATTTGACTCTCAAAGTGAAAAATTCACAAGGTACATCACATCTGATCCAGACCCACTGGTTTATGGCAACGCTACAGGACTGATAAAATCCCCGACAAGTGGACCGTACTGGACACAAATTGACAATGGCAAACTGATATTCAACGAACAGATTGCAAACGCAATAGGTGTCTTTGACATTACCTCTGAGTCGCTTGTCGAGTATAATGTGCCGTCCAAGAACCCCAACTGGTCTGACTGTGGCAGTATAGAAGAATGTGGAATATCTCAGGTGTTTGGATTTGTATCGTCTGGCGATAAGATTTGGTTTACTGAATGGGTAGAGAACAACATTGGCATGGTTGACACGGCAAAAGCACTGCCGTTTGATCTGCAAGTGTCAAGTGCGGATGTTTCCATGGCAAAGGGGGACTCGGTAGAAATCCAAATGCAGATCACACCAAAAACAAACACCAAGGCAACAATTTCCCACAGAACCACGTCACAGTTTAACGATGTTTCAGTACTAATTCCAACTGCACAGGTGGATCTGACAGAATCAAACGCGCAAACAATACCTGTGTCGATAAATGTGAGCGACTTTGCGTTGCCAGGAACATACAAGGTTTTACTGTCTGCAAAAACATCTGATGTCTCAGTGTCCAAGTTTGTTACCGTGACAATAACAGAGTGATCCCAAAAATAGACTCTGACATTGGAATCTCAGTATACACTACCAAGTATCCTGGGTGCGGGGGAAAAATCAAAGTACGCAATGAGGATTTCAAAGTCTTTGAGGTCTTGTCGCAAAAAACACTTGACTCTATTTCACAAGAAGGATTTGCCATCTACAAACTCAAAAAGTCTGGAATCGACACAAACCATGCGCTTGAAATAATTTTCAGAAAATTTGGTGTCCATCTAAAAGCGTTAGGCCTGAAGGACTCTTCTGCCGTAACTGAGCAGTTTGTCTGCTCGCTTGGGCAAAACAAATCCATTCCAAACTATGCTGACGGCAAAATCTCGCTTGAAAGAATTGGGTTTTTGAAAAAACCGCTTTCTGCAAAAGACATGATTGGAAACAAGTTTGTCATCACCGTGACTGACCCAGAGCGGGACTTTTCTGATTTTACAGAATTTGATAGAATTTTTAATTTTTATGGGTACCAAAGATTTGGCTCAAAGCGGCCTGTGACCCATCTGATTGGGAAGGCACTAGTCCAGCGAAGGTTTGACGACGCAATAACATTGCTGCTGTCGTTTACATCCGAATACGATTCTGAAGAGAACACAAAGATGAGAAAATTCATGTCGGACCAATCCAATTATTCCGAAGCGCTGAAAATTCTGCCACACAAGATGGATCTGGAAAGAATCGCACTGCAGGAAATGCTAAAGCACAAAGATCCGCAAAAGGCGTTCCAAAAGATACCTCTGTCAATTAGGCGACTTTTTGTGGATGCGTACCAGTCATTTATTTTCAACCTGACCCTTGGCAAGGCGTTTGAATACGGCGAGGAGTTGTTCTTGCCGCAAGAAGGGGACGTGTGCTATGGCAAAAACGCCAATTTGGGAAAATACGAGATGGATCCAAACCAGCAGCTTGCGATACCGCTTGTGGGGCATTCTTATTTTAAAAAAACAAGATTTGACTTGCACATTTCAAAAATTCTGCAAGACGAGCAGGTGAACCCCAAGGACTTTTTCTTCAAGGAAATGCAGGAAATCAGCACAGAAGGCGGATTTAGAACTGTGTCTATCCTTTGCACAAACTTTTCCACTGAAAAAAACACCGTCAACTTTACCTTGCAGCGCGGATCGTTTGCAACAATGGTAATGCGGGAGATAATGAAGCCTACCGATCCCCTCAAGGCTGGCTTTTAAACGATTTTACTCAAACGTCAACGAGATTCAATAAAAAATTAATATCCACAAAATCGGGTAAGTGCAATCATGGCAACAAAGGGAGATCTGGCATATTCAGGTAAACCTCAGGTCTCCATCATAATTCCGACATATAACGAGTCACAGAACATACTTCAGGTCCTACGATCCATTGAGGAGCACATTCCAAAAAACATCACCGCACAAACAATAGTAGTCGATGACAATTCGCCTGATGGAACTGGAAAAATTGTTGAAGACTATATGAAAAGTGTCAGAAAAATTGCAGGATATACAATTGACATAATACACAGAAAAACAAAGGACGGCCTCAGCTCCGCAATTCTAAAAGGCATTCAATATGCGACTGGGAATGCAATCGTTGTAATGGATAGTGATTTTTCCCATCCGCCAAGCCTGCTGCCAAAAATAATTGATGCTCTCAAGCAACCAAAATGGGACATTGTAATTGCGTCCAGATACGTAAGTGGCGGCGCAGTCAAGGGGTGGACAGTAAAGCGAAAACTCCTAAGCAAGGGTGCAACGATGATTGCAAAGCGAGGCCTTGGCGTAAATGCAAACGACCCAATGTCTGGATTCTTTGCGTTTAAGCGTCAGGTGATTCAGGGGCTAAAATTTGATGCCATAGGATACAAGATGCTCCTTGAGATACTGGTTAAAACAAAGAATGCAAACGTCTTGGAAATACCTTATACTTTTACAAATAGAAAATTTGGCTCAAGCAAGCTAGATGCCCGCACCGTTGTGGACTACACCAAGGCGGTATGGAATCTGTACCGGTACGGCAAAAAAGCCGCAAAGGAGGAAAAAAGAACATCTGTCAGCTTTTTCTCAAAAGCTGGAAGATTCTACAGTGTCGGCGCAATAGGGCTTGTGACCAATTATTTGGTATCGTCTTTGTTCACAAATGTTGTTTCAAACCTGTGGTATCTACATGCGACAATAATTGGAATTGTGGTATCGATGTCAAGTAACTTTGTACTAAACAAGGTGTGGACATTTGAGGATCGTAACTTTTCTGCAAGGCACACCATTACGCAATACGCAAAATTCATTGGATTTAGCTCCCTTGGCGCACTTGCGCAAATAGGTATGGTGTATGTGCTAGTTGATCAATACCACATACAATACCCAATAGCACTCATCTTGGCGGTGTTTTCTGCGGCACTGAGCAACTTCCTCTTGAACAAAAAGTGGACGTTCAAAGAAAAAGTCTGGAGCTAAAGATCTTTTGTCCCCGATCCAATTCATAAAACTCAAATACCTACCAAATTAACGGCTACCGATGGATCCAATATTCATCATAGGCATTGTATTTCTGGTACTGGCAAGCTCAATTGGAGCTTATGTTGTTTATCACAAAGAAGTAGTGATGAAGCCACTCATACTTCAAGAAAGTGCCGAAATCGATGCCGCAAGCTGCGATGAAATCAAGAAAAAACACGAACTTGGGCAATACTGGGCATTATCAAACTATAGGCAAGCAGCGGCCAAAGTTGCCTCGTGCTTCCCAGACCAGTAATTACCCGTGCACGATTTTTATCTTTCAGCATTTGAAATAAAACATGTTTGAAGGATTTTTCCCGCCACTTACAAAGGCACCTGATTTTCCAGAAGGCTTTGAGTGGATTAACGCAGATGAGCCGCTAACTCTTTCAAAACTAAAGGGGAGCGTAGTCGTTTTGGATTTTTGGACTTATTGCTGCATCAACTGCATGCACACACTGCCCACTCTTGCACAACTTGAGGAAAAATACCATGACAAACCAGTTGTGTTCATCGGCGTACACTCTGGCAAGTTCCTCACAGAGCAGGAATCAGGCAATGTGAAAAACGCAGTCGCAAGATATGAAATCAGGCACCCAGTTGTAGTTGACAAGGAAATGCAGATCTGGCGCAAATTTCAGGTCAACGCATGGCCGACCATTCTAATAATTGATCCGACTGGAACCATAGTTTACAAGCAGTCAGGGGAGGGCCAAAAAGACGAAATCGATGACACCATTGATGTTTTGCTGCAGAATCATGCCAAGAAAGGAACACTTGCTCAAAACCCACTTCAAATCCATAACTCTTGGAAAATCCCAAGTCACACACTTTCATTTCCAGGTAAGATCTCGATTTCAAAAACAGGCAAAATAGCATTGAGTGATTCAAATCATAATAGAATTTTGGTTACTGACGTTTCAGGAAAAATCTTACATGTCATTGGCAGCGGAAATGTTGGACTTGAGGATGGGGACTTTGCGTCTGTCAAGTTTTTCAGGCCGCAGGGTGTGGTCTGGAAAGAAAACGAAATTTTTGTTGCAGACACTGAAAACCACGCACTAAGGAAAATCAACTTTGAGCAAAACCAGGTGGAAACTGTCGTGGGCACTGGAAAGCAAGGCCCGTGGATCTCAGCTGGAGGAAAAGGAAAATCTGTCTCAATTACCTCGCCATGGGATGTGGCGCTCAGGGACAATCTGATCTATATTGCAATGGCAGGAAACCACCAAATCTGGGCATATGATACAGAATCCCAAATGGTGTTGCCGTATGCTGGATCTGGCCATGAAAACATAATTGACGGGCCTGTGCGCAGCGCGCAACTTGCACAGCCAAGCGGACTTTCGATATTTGGGGATGATCTGTATTTTGCAGACAGCGAAGTTTCCGCAATTCGGAAAATTGGTCTTGCATCAAAGCAGGTAAAAACAATTGTGGGCCGCGGCCTCTTTGAGTTTGGGTATCGGGATGGAAGCATTGATGATGCATTGCTACAACACCCGCTTGGACTGTGCGCAGTTTCAGATACTGTATTTGTGGCAGATACTTACAACTCTGTAATACGAATCATTGACTTGAAAAGCGCTCAGGTGGCAACGCTGATTGGCAAGACTGAAAAAAATCTGGTATGTCTTCCTGGAAATCCGCAATGTGATATATTGCCGCTCTATGAACCAAGCGATGTCGAATTTTACGACAACAAACTCTACATTGCAGATACGAACAATCACTTGATTCGAACATTTGATCTGAGTACCAATGCGCTTGACACCCTTGATGTCAGACTCTAAATCGCAAAAATGTATTCTATGTGCGCTTGTGTCTTGAGAGGAACATCCCAAATCCGCTGACTATGATTCCGGATGCGATGATTATCATTCCATGGGAAATCCAGTCCTTGTTGTAGTACATAAATGAGGATTCTGGGCCCAATTGGCCTCTTCCCTGAAACTGGAAAATCACTCCAAAGCAAATTAGAACTATGCCGACTATGATCATGTGTCTTCCAAATCTCATTGGCTTTCTTTGGCGCCCTTCGCTGATAAAGGTAAAGAGAATTGATTAATTGACCAAATGATTTTCCGCTCTTTTCTTTAATCTAATTTCTTAAAATGTCAAAAATGTACAACTGGAGTGCTGACTTGGATGAGCGACCTCGCATGCCGTACCTTAATGTGATGCTTTTTGCAAGTGCTACAATTCTTGCCCTCTCACTTTTTCTGATTTTTGCACCATACATCCAGAAAATAACCATGGAATCGCCGTTTTTGATAGAAATGGCCTACTTCCCAACTGTCTTTATTGGATTTATCTTTGGAATAAAAATTACAGAGCGGGCAATAAAGCCGTCTGAAATCCGCAGCCCGATAAAGCGGGGAATTGTCAAGATACTGTTGTTCTTCTTTATCATGGGCGGGCTATTCAGCGCAGTCAGTTTTGCACTTGGAGGCGGAATCATGATCCCAGAAAAATCAATACTTGAGATGGGACTTGCTCAATGGGTTACGCAGTTTGTAACACAGAACGGAGGGCTCACGTTTCTGATACTATCGAGCATATCGCTTATGGCAGTAGCAACAAGGCGAATGATAGGACTTGATGGAATAGTAAATAGCACATTTACCTTTATTGGAACATTCATCTTTTTCTCAATGATGGCGCTTAGCCTATCGCACACGCATCCTTCTCACTCCCAGGTGTATCTGTACGCATTTTACCAAGCCGGAATAATTGGAGGTGCACTGTACCAGATGAACAAGATGACGTCAAAACTTAACATGTGGGAAGACTACGCAAACGGATACTAAAATCTAGGGATTGTTCCGTACATTCATTTCTTCATTTAGGTCTACTGAGAGATTCTTTCCTTGTGGTTGGGCTTCATTTTGTTTTGCTTTTTCTTCTAACATTTGTTTATACTCCAACTGTTTTTCCTTCCCAACATGATCTGAATACAAGACGTCATCGCCTATGGCAAGATACAACAAGCCAATTACCACAAGTGATGCAGATATCATTATCATGGAATACCCGACTGTTCTGTAGTTGTGTGGCTCTACCATGAACTAACCAAAATTCTAGAGAGATTTATTCTTTTAAATGAATAATCCTTTCCTACCAAACTCAATTAAAATGACGATTTTCGCTTTATTTTGAGCCCCTGCGTATTGGTATGTTCCGCAGTACATTCCCAAACGAATCAAAACTTGGTATTTGTTAGAGCAAATCCTGATGGAATGATTGGCCATTCCAAAGACTAATCGTACGCAAAAGAAAAAAATCATCCAGTCACAAAAAATGGTCGGCACTAAATTCTAAGATGTGAGTTTCTCGGATCAATCAAATTATCAGAATGATACCTCCGGAACAAGTAATCTACATTTTGTTGGGTAGAACAAAAGATGCGTTTGAAATGGTTTACGTTGGCGAGTCAGAAAAATCATAAGATGTGGATTTTTTCAAAAAACACCAAACGTCAAAATGCTAGGTTGACTCTGCAAGATCTGGCAAATCTCTACCTCTTGGTATGTCTGATGTGGGATGCCATACCAGATGAGTGAAAAAGACTGGCAGATAAAATAATCAACAAATACAAGCCGTCGTGTAATTAATCTGGCAATGTCTGCAAAACCGATGATCTGTCCATGCTGCGGCGCAAAAATGGAAAAATCACAGGACTTGGGGAATTCCATACTGATGAAGTGTTCAGAGTGCGGGCTGTCTGACACTGTTCTTAAATCATGATTTTATTTTGTTTTTTACATCAAACAGCTGCAACGTGATCAAGTCAAGTGCCTTCTTTAGATGCTCAAACTCGTTTATCGAATGTATTTGGCCCTCGACTAGTCTTCTTAAAACCTTGACTGTTCCCTTTTGAAATTCGTCAGCAGCGATTATCTCAAGGGCATTTAGCTTGGACAACAAGACATCAAGTTCTTTTTTCATGTCGTCTGCAGACTCGTGTCTTTTCATTAAAAACACTCCTCCCTATTTGCTATATGAACTTAAAATCACAACAGATCATCATCAATTCGCTCAATGGAATCGAGATACTGATTGCATGGACATTCTGGTATTGAGCATTTGCCAAGTCGCATCAGCGAGTCGCTCTGTGTCGATGATTCATGAATCTGGGCAGCGTGGTGACACCGTTTACAGTTCATTGTTTTTTAAAATGGTGTCTTTAATTTAAGGAGTGAGAACCGCTCTTGCTTCTATCTTTGATTGCTTGAGCTGCTGCAAAACTTGATTTGCCTGCTCTAGCGGGAATGTCTTGTATATTATTCTAAGATCATTTTCGGTTGCGATTCTGATTACATCTGCCATATCACTCCTTGATCCAATCAGCGTTCCGCGTATTGTTTTTTCCTGTGTGACATCAAAGCTTGGTATGTTGCCAAATGTTGCAAGCACTATGGTGCCACCTTTTTTTACCGAGTTTATGGCGGCATCTGTTACTGACTCTGATGGGGCAAAGACAATTGCAGAATCAAGTAATCCCTCTTCTTTTTTTAGCGAGGACAAAAATTCTCCCTGATCACTTACATACGGAATAACGTTGTCTGCTCCTACTTTTTTTGCCACCTCTAGATGATTTTTACTTCTTGCAAAACCAATTACCCTGCAGCCGTTAATACTTGCAAACTCTACTGCCAAATGTCCGACTCCTCCTACCCCGAAGATGCCTGTCTTTTTTCCCTTTTTTGGCTCACTTGCCATCACCGCCTTGTACGCTGTCACCCCTGCACAAAATAATGGCGCAGCGTATGCTGATTCCATGGAATCTGGAACCATGGTTGCAAAGTCTTCTGTTATGGTAATGTATTCTGCGTATCCGCCAAGTAACGACTCTCCTGTGACCTCGGCAGAATCGCACAAGTGCTCCTTTCCAATCCTGCAATAATCGCACTCTCTGCACGAGCCGTAAAGTGGCGATATTCCTGCCCTTTGACCTACTCTGAACTTTGAGACCTTGGAACCTGTCTCTATTATGGTGCCGACAATCTCGTGCCCTGGGACGGTCGGCAGTGCTGGTGGTATTCCGTACTTTTTCCAGTCTCCCTCTATTCCGTGCAGCTGGGAGCGGCACACACCACACGCGTCTATTTTCATTAGGATTTCGTTTGGTCTTTTGATCTGGTGTTTTTGAATCTCCCTTAGCTTGAGAGGATTTGTCTCAATTGGCGCAAGATTTTCTAGTAACATCGCGCGCATTGTTGGCATGATGTCTGGTGCCAAATCATGTTATTTGTAGATTTTCGATAAAAATTAATTCGATGGGATGGCATTGTTTTTGTGTCTCACATAACTGAAGACGATCGTAAACGCGTCGAACTGTTGGAGGTCGTCTCAAAGAAAGGACTCAAGGTGCTGGAACTTGAGGATCTAAAGGATCTGCTGGTCCTAGTTGAAAACAAGGATTACGCCCATAACAAAAAGGCACAAAAATCCAAGGTGAAGCTTGTGGCACAAATTAACGCCAGAATTTATGATTTTGAAAGAAAACCTTGACTAGTTTCTAATCATTGATGAATTTCAAACTCTGTCCATGACACCTGAGCGTTTCTTACAGTGCTGCTACTAGTGCGCGTTTCTCAATTATCCTGTTATGGGCCTGCTTGGAATGTTATGGTGTTTGAAAACTCAACCCACGGCACTAGAGAGGTAGTCTCAGAATTATTTTCTCCATGATCTGATGTGCCAGACGGTGCACCATACCTGCATTGTGCTTCCGGTGTTGCGCCGCCCGCATCAGAGTGTCCGATTTCAATGACTAGTCTATCTCCTGCAACTGTAGCATAAGTTCCAGTCAGTGTATCACCATTTGCAAACTGCGCGTTTCTTAGACTTGCATTGTTGATGTACTCTGAAGTGGTGCCGTAATTCGCTATTGGCAATAATGTCTGTCTTACTGTGGTTCCGTCTTGCGAAACAATCTTGGCAGATAGTCTTGGAACCGAATTATCCGCAGTATTGAATTCTCTGCACGCCAACTGCATCTTTATCGTAGTTGCTGAAAACGATATTCCTGCATTCATTGGATCTGAGACATACTGTCTATCTAACTGGTTATTTCCAGACGTCCATCCTAATCTTGTTCCTAATGCCAGTGCTTCTGATGCTGATTTTGCAGATAGCATCTGTCTTCTTGCAGAACTGTCTGATTCACCCCAACTGTCAAATGCTGGGTTTACTGCGGATGTTGCAGCGGCTGAAAAGTAAAGTCTGGTAGGTCCGGTGGCAGATGTCGTGGCATTTGTAGCACTTGATGCGGCTCCCGTTCCCTGGGCATTGATTGCAGAAACCCTATAGTTGTACTGGGTGCTTGCTGATAATCCTGAATTCGAGTATGTAGTTGATGTGGAACCTGTATCGGCCACTAGTGTGGACCATCCGCCACCTACGGGTGACTCGCGTTCAATCTTGTAGCCTGTAATTGCCGATCCACCGTTGTCCACAGGTGCAGTCCATGAGAGGTCTATCTGTGATGATGATGCGGCTGTTGCTGACAGTCCAGTCGGCGCACCCGGAACAATAGCTACGACA
>JACRJT010000035.1 GCA_016215465.1 Nitrososphaerota archaeon
CATCAAGAGAAGGTTTGGATCTGAAATCAGATCATATGATGATGCCATGAGAGAAAAGGAGTTGTTGTACCGCGTTTTGGCTTACAACTGTCATAGGATGTGTATGATTTCTTGCTTGTTGTGGATGGTTTCTAGGGAGCCTATTTTTCATTAATTTTAAAAAATAAAAAAACTACAGTCGTTAGAAAAAAGGCTTTACTTTTTGGTTGGAAGCACTACTTTTTCAGGATGGAATGTTATCTCTACTGGTGTTTTCTTTATTTTCTCAACCACGTGCACTAAAGGCTGACCTTCTGTATCAGGCATGAATACACCATGATAAGTCCCCTTGTTCTTTTTGTCTTCGACTAGTTTGAGAAATGTCTTTTTGCCATTCAGCATGACATCTACCTCGAGGGTTTTGCTCAATCCGGATATTTCTGTAGCCTTTTCGGTGCGTTTGTGCTCTTTTGTTTCCTTGGTCGATTTTGAGCCATTTGCTTTGCTGTCTTCAGTTTTTGAATCCATGGAGCCATGATCCATGCGGTTATCTTTTGCATTCTTTTTGTCAGAAGATGATGCTTGGGTAATGGTGACCTCTATTGCATTTTTCTTGCCAGCTATTGGAGGCTCTGTCTTCCAGCCAACCTCCATGTTATAGTCACCCACAGCTTGGCCCTTGTGCGCATATGCATTACCGATTAATCCCACAGACAGTGCAAAGACTGCTAAAATTGTGAGTTTGTCGTTCATCGAAGAACAATGTAGGATTTTACTAGATAATCATTCTGGTAGAATAATCGAATAAAAATAAAGAAAAAGAGATCATGGGAACGTATACTGTCCGCTGCCAGTAGGTTCTGGATTTGTGTAGTTTCTTGGAGTATGATCAAATATCTTGACTATGTTGTTAGCATTGAAGTTATTCTGAAAACCCAGAAACACATTCTACAAACGGGCACATTTGGCAAATCTATCAAAACCACTCAATAATTTAAAACGTATAGCAAGAATTTGTCTATAGAGGTCTACATAACCATCCTCATGTCCTTTTTCCCACTTTGGCACTTATACCAGATTCCTTAAATTTTTCAAGCATGAAACTGTATCGTATGTCAATATACGCCCAGATTACGGAGAAAAAATCGACTCTGTTTAGCGTGGTAATATTTTCAGTGATGGGCATACTCATAGCGCCAATCATACTTCCAAATCTGTTTCACGGAACTCACATTTTACACATAATGCTTCACGTTGGGGGGATGATTGCGGCTGTCTTTTTGACAGTAGTTTCATCAATGGCATACATCAAAACCAGAACAAAACGACTATTATTCACATTTATCGCATTTTCCTTCTTTATTGCTGCAGAGGCAATTTCACTAGTTGACGTTACGTGGCCTTACACATTTTATGTTGGTCATTTACCATTTTCGGAGCTCGAGCACATACTAATTATAGGCATGTTGGGCATATTCACCCTGGCAATATTTAGGAATGATTAGAATGGATAGAACAACTCAATTAATTCAGGTAATAGAGAGAAATCCAGGAATCCAGTTTTCAGAAATCATGCGAGAGACTGGAATGAAAAATGGAGTCCTTAGTCATTATACAAGAAAGCTTGAAGAAGGCGGAACAGTACAGGTTGAGAGAACTCCACGAGTTACTAGATTTTACCCACTTGGAATAAACAAAGAAGAGTTCGTCCTGATCAAAAACCTCAGACAGGAGACTCCAAAAAACATTCTAGTCGTATTACTAGAACAAGGAAGCCTTACATTTAATGAGATTGCAGAAAAGGTCAAAAGATCACCTGCAACAGTTTCAATCAATCTAACCCAGTTAATCCAGGACGAAATAACTGAAAGCAAGTTCGTAAACACAAAAAGAACATTTCAGATCAAAAACAAGGATCTAGTCCAAAGCACAATTAACAAGTACCATCCAGACGTAATGGACAGGTCTGCAGACCGCGTCGCAGACATCTTCTCCTCATTTTAGAAGATTCATCAGACTATTCTATCGCAGAATAAATCAAGTCTGCAGTTTCTTATTATCAGTTATGATAATTTGCAAATTAATTATAACTTGATCTGATCATCAATCAACATGGTTAAAAAAATAGAGAAGATACTAGCCCCTCTTGACGGATCCGCAAATTCACTGCGAGGTTTGGAAAACGCAATTACTTTTGCAAAACAATTCGGTGCAGAGGTGACAGGCTTGTATGTGGTTCACATTCCTACTACTGCAGCAATTAGAATCAGCCCCGAGATGAGAAAAAAAGAGATCAAGTATGCAGAAGCCATAATTAACGAGGCAACAGAACTGGCCGCAAAAAACAGAGTTGTATTCAGGCCAAAAATAGAAACTGGCAATCCCGGAGAAAAAATTACAAAAATTGCAAACTCTGGAAGATTTGACCTGGTAGTGATTGGTTCACGCGGTAGAGGGTCAGCAAAAGAGATGTTCCTTGGAAGCACCTCAAATCAGGTACTACACAAAGTAAATGCTCCAGTTGTGGTGGTAAAGTAAACCGTTGTTTTTTCATTTGCCGGAACAATTACAATAACGGCATGTAAAGTAGATCATTTATCAACTGACGGCTGAAAACGAAGTAAAATTTAGTGATTTTTTGGGTGTGAGCAAAGCTCCGCTAGAACGCCAGAAAGCGATTTTGGGTGGATGAATGTGATTTTTGTTCCCTCAGAGCCATCCCGGATTTTGCCCAAAAACTGGATCCCGCACCCCTCCATTCTTTGAAATTCGTGCTCGATGTTATCCGTTGCAAGTGCCATGTGGTGTAGCCCTTCGCCTTTTTTATCCAAAAACTTTCTAATTGGGGAATCATCACGAGTTGGCTCCATGAGTTCAATTCTCCCATTTTCTAGTTTCAGTATGGCAAGCTTTACCCCTTCAGATTCCACAGTCTCAAAGATTACCTCGTCCACTCCAAGTGCCTGCTGGTACTGCTTTGCTGCAGACTCCACATTGTTTACTGCAATTGCAATGTGATCAATTTTCATCTAGAATACTTCCTTTGGACGATACACCCCAAACACTTCGCGGAATGTATTGCTTATTTCGCCAGTCGTGGCATACGATTTCACGGAATCCAAAATGAACGGCATTAGGTTTTCGTCTTTTTCTGCAGCTGATTTCATTTTCGATAATGCGTTTTGTACTTTTTTATCATCACGCTCCGAACGCAGTTTCTTTAGCGCCTGTTTTTGCTTTATTTCCACGGTGTCATCAATTCGCAGCAGGTCATGCTTTGATTTTGCCTCCTCTGAAAACTTGTTTACTCCTACTAGGATTCTTTGGTTAGAGTCGACCTCTTTTTTGAGTCGGTAAGCGTTTTGCCTAATTTCTGACTGGAAGAATCCCTTTTCGATTGCCTTTAGTGCGCCGCCCATTTTCTCCACCTGTTTTAGGTATTTCCAGACGCCGGCCTCTATCTCATCGCACAAATATTCCAGATAGTGAGAGCCTGCAAGGGGATCAACTGTTTTTGTCACACCCGACTCGTAAGCAACAATTTGCTGGGTTCTAAGGGCAATTTTAGCAGATTCTGCAGTCGGCAATGCGAGTGCCTCATCACGAGAATTTGTGTGAAGTGATTGCGTTCCCCCTAGCACTGCTGCCATCGTCTGTATTGACACTCGAACGATGTTGTTGTCTGGCTGTTGTGCAGTTAGCGACTCGCCGCTTGTCTGGGTGTGGAACTTGAGCTGGATTGACTTTGGATCCTTTGCATGGAATTTTTCTTTTAGAATTTTTGCATAGACTTTTCTTGCAACTCGGAACTTGGCAATTTCCTCAAAGAACTCTATCGTACAGCAGAAAAAGAACGACAGCCGCGGCGCAAAATCATCAATCTTTAGTCCCCTATCAAGACAGGTCTGGATGTACGCAATTGCGTTTGCTATTGTAAATGCAACTTCCTGTGTTGCAGTGGAACCCGCCTCCCTCATATGGTATCCAGATATGGATATTGGATACCACTGTGGGACGTGTTTTGCGCAATATGCAATCATATCGCCAATTAACCTCATCGATGGAATTGGGGGATAGATGTAGGTGTTTCTTGCAATGTATTCCTTAAGGATGTCATTCTGGGTCGTTCCCCTAAGATCCATGCTTTTGAATCCCTGGGACTCGCCTACTGCAATATAGTAAGCCAAAAGTGTAGACGCAGTAGAGTTAATTGTCATAGATGTGCTTACCTTGCCTAAAGGTATTCCATCAAATGCAGTCATCATGTCTTTGAGCGATGCAATCGACACCCCGACCTTTCCAACCTCACCTTCTGCCGGTTGCGAATCTGGGTCGTGACCTATCTGCGTTGGCAGGTCAAATGCCATGGATAGTCCTGTTTGCCCCTTTTCAAGCATGAACTTGAATCGCTCGTTGGTTTGCTTTGCGTCGCCAAACCCGGAATACTGGCGCATCGTCCACAGTCTTTCTCGGTACATCTCGGCGTGAATTCCACGGGTATACGGATACTTGCCGGGCTCTTCTTTTGCTAGTTTTTTGGTTTGATGATAAACGCGTTTTACTGGGAAATTAGAATCAGTTAGAATTTCTGGCTTTTTTTCTTTTTTTTCCATATGTATCACTTTAGGATTGAGCTAGATATCTTGTCTGCTGCCTCAAACGGGTCGATTTGCCTCAATTGGAGTTTTTTTAGGTATTTTGAATAATTTTTGTCAGATTCCAAGACAGAATCAAGTTTGTGCCGTACATTATTTAAAATAATATCCTTTAGTTCGATTTCAAGTCGCGTCACATCGTGTTCTTTTTTGGATTTTTCCTTGGCAATCATCAGTTCCTTTAGTTTTTTTGCAAATTCGTCAATTCCCTTGTTTTTCATAGCTGATGTTTGCAGTACGATTGGGTTTCTTTCAGTCATCCCAATGAACTCTAGTACCGCCTGGTATAGCTGGGATGCACCGTCAAGGTCAGACTTGTTTACCAGATAAATATCGCCAATTTCTGTGAGCCCTGCCTTTATTGTCTGAATGCTATCACCAGTGTTTGGGTTGAATACCACAACTGTGATATCGGCAATGTTTGCAATTTCTACTTCGGTTTGACCTGCACCAACGCTTTCTATTATTATTGGGTTGAATCCGGCGTATTCTAAAACTCTAATGCTGTTTCGAATGGAATGAGATACGGCACCTGTGGCTCCACGGGATGCGATACTTCGAATGTATGTCCCAGAGTCAGTTGATTCAGTCATCCTGACCCTATCGCCCAAAATGGCGCCACCAGTCACGTGGCTAGTTGGGTCGATTGCCAGTACTGCTGGATTTAGTTTCAGCTTTTTTAATGCAATAGAGGTCTTGTTGATAAGTGAGCTTTTGCCTGCGCCTGCTGGGCCAGTAATACCAATTACGGTTGAATGTCCGGATTGTTTGAATATTTTTTTGACTAGTTTTCGTGCCTCTTTTTCGTCATTTTCTATTATGGATATTGCTTTTGCAATTGCACCCCGTTTGCCTTTTTTTAGATCAGATAAAAGTTCCAACAAAATCAACTCTTCATTCTACAATAAATTCTTGTTGAAATAAGATATGCATTATACAGAGGCGATGGAAATCACGGTTTACTAAATATCAGATTGCCTGATGGCTCACCAGAATCATGAACGTCTGTTTTTATTCCAATTTTGCCAAATTCAGAATGTTCCACTACCAAAGTGACAGGCATTGTCTTCCAACCATACTTGGGTACACTGTCAAATGGAACTTGGATTGTAAAGTTAGATCCGGTAAAAGTTTTTTGAAAGCTTGTCTCCATTCCCTGAATTTCCAGTATTGAGGATGTAGTCTTTTGAGTCGAATCGTCAAATTTTATCTCAACATATTTTTTGTCTTTGTAAAATGTTGCATCGAGGTAAAATACACCGGAATACTTTTCAGAGTCTTGCGCGTTTTGTACGATGGAAAGCCCAACCCCAAATACTATGATTGTAAGAATTACCGCTAGTGTGATTTTTTTGTTCATCAAAATCAGGCAAATTCCAGTCGGAGTCTTTGCAAAAGATTTGTGTGAATTCTGATTCTCTCGAGTGTTTGATCAAGTGTTCTTTCGGTTCCAGGGGTCGGGTTTTTCTTGAAGAACTGTTTTATTTCTTTTTCCATGGATGAGTCTGCCACTCCGGATATGCTTGCAACTATTCTGTTTAGAAGTGGGCTTCCAACTCCCACCTTTTTGTGCAACGACTTCCAGTTCTTTTTAAGCCATGGCCAGAAAATCTTTTTTCCGTAACGGTTTCCAGATATTCTAATTATCGGAACGTGCATGTTTTGCGAGCGGACGTCCTTTGTTTGCGAGAAGTTAAGTGTCTTTAGCAATAGTTTTTCGTCTTTAAAGTTGCAAAGTGCCCCAAGGAATCGCAGTTTTTCTTCTTGTGTTTTTACTTTTTTGTACAAGTCCAGCATCTTTTGATATATCTTTGAATCCCCGCTCCAGGCAACTACTGAAAATACCGCATCCTGGATGTCAGGATTTAGCGATTGTGGGTTTTTCAGATATGCGTTAAATCTTTTTTTCGCTTCAGCGATTATTTCCTCATCGTCAAGTTTGCCAAGCGCGCCAATTATGAATCCCCGAAGTAACGCGTTTGTGTGCGGCTCTCCCTTTTTTGCATCCCACCCAATTTTTGCAAAAACTGTTTTTAGAAAATCATGAGCGATTTCCTTAATTTCGTAATTGAACGGCTCTTCAACCGTTCTATTGTATAATGCATATAGGTTTCCTGCAACGTTTGATTGTGTGATATAGTCATCCTCATTTTCATATGATTTTGAAAAATCAAGATAGTTCTTTGCAGTGTCATCCCCCGAAACACACAATGCAAAAAGATCGTTTTGCAGTGCCCACCTATCCACATGGGATAGTGATTTTTGCAAAACCAGGTCCTTCAGATCATCGAGAAGATCAGGCGAATACTTGACACGGTAAAATCCAGGTCTTCCAGAATTTATCAGAACGTCAGATGGACCTACTTGGATTGCATCGTATTGTTTTGTCACAAGCTTGTTCTTTGTTGTCTTGCCTTGTGTGACAGATACCGGAATATGCCAGAGCCCTTTTTCTTTTCCCTTTTGTTCGAGGACAAACCGTTTTTGAGTCAATACGATCTTGGATTTTTGTCGTTTTACATCAACTAGCGGAAATCCGACCTGATTTATCCATGAATTTATCATGGTTCTAACTGGCATCTTTGCCTCCGTGCCTATCTCATTCCACAAGTCGTCGCCCTTTGCATTCTTGTACGCAAATTTCTTCAGGTATACACGCAGTCCTGCACGAAAGTTTTTTTCTGTGACAAAACTCTCAAGCATTCGCAGGACGCACCCACCCTTGTCATATGATATGGCATCAAAGATTTCTCGAATTTCAGAAGGCTTGTTTACTTTGACATCGATGGGATGCGAGGAATGCAGGGAATCAAGCCCCATTGCAACGTTCATCGTATCCTCTAGGAATTGATCCCAAAGCTTCCACGATGGATAGAACTTGTCGACAAACTTTGTCGCCATGAATGTTGCAAATGATTCGTTTAGCCACAGGTCGTTCCACCACTCCATGGTGACAAGATTGCCAAACCATTGGTGTGCCAGCTCATGTGAGACTACCTCTGCGATGTATTGCTTTGTTTGTGTTGACGATGTTTTTGGATCATACAGCAGGATGGTCTCGCGAAATGTGATTGCCCCCCAGTTTTCCATTGCTCCAGATGCAAAGTCTGGCACTGCAATGAGGTCGAGCTTTGGAAGCGGGTATTTAATTCCAAAATAATTTTCATATGATGTGACAAGTTTTTTGCACAGGTCCAGCGCGAACTTTCCTTTTTTGCTGTTGCCCTTTGTTGTGATTATTCTATATTGGACTTTGCCTTGCTTGCTTGACAGATATTCGAATTCTCCCACTCCCAGATACAAAAGATATGTCGACATGATTGGGGTTTTTGCAAATTTGTAAACTGTCTTTTTGCCAAGGTTTTTCTTTGATGTCACATTCATGTTGGAAATTGCAGTGTGGATTTTTTCTGTGATCAGGGTTATTCCAAAGGTTGCCTTTGCCGCAGGCTCATCCCAGCACGGAAATGCGCGTCGTGCGTCTGCTGCCTCAAACTGGGTTGTGGCCAAGTACTTTGTATTTCCGCTTTTGTCCTTGTACTGGCTTCGATAGAAACCAACAAGCCGGTCATTTAGGATTCCAGTGTAATCGATAAAAACTCTTGCCGCACCTGAAATTTTTCGTGGGATTAGAATAGTGAGGGATTCATTTTTTTCATCTATCTTTATTTTTGCGCTGAATTTCTGGTTGTTTGATGTGACATGGCAAGATTTTATTTTGAGTTCTGCAGAATCAAGCAGAATAATATTTGTCGGTTTCGATATTTTAATGTCGATTACTTCTTTTCCAGAAAACGTAAAATCATCAAGGTTTGGCTCAAATGTCAGGTCATAATGTATTGGAGATACCTGCATGAGTTTGATAAATTGACTGCCTTTATGTATATTTAGGATTGATTTTTTTCTGAGAACAAGATCAGTTTTAATTAGTATGATCTAAAAATCACAATATCACATGTTGAAAATCGAGGCAGTAATCAGAAGCACCAAGTTACAGCAAGTAAAAAACGAGCTAGAACAAATCGGAATTTCAGCGTTTTCTACCTTTAAAGTTGAAATGTCGGGGCTGTCTCACGGGCACACATCTGGCGGAAGGCCTGGAACTTTCAAGACAAGTGCACTAATTCCCAAAACAAAAATCGAAATAATTTGCAGAGATAGGGACAAAGATGCCATAACTGAGGCAATATCCAAAGGGGCAAGAACTGGCCAAGTCGGAGACGGTATAGTCTATGTGTACCCATTGTCAAACTTAATCAAAATAAAAAACGGTAAGACAAACGAGCAGGCAGTATAAAGTAAGTTTTAAAATACATAGCAGCGTTGATCAATTAATGAAGCAAAAACTAGCGCCAAGGCGAATCAAGATTTTAGTTGCCAAGTTAGGCCTTGACGGACACGACAGAGGCGCGCTAGTTCTGTGCAGGGCATTTAGAGACGCTGGAATGGAGGTCATTTATTCGGGTCTTTTTGCTACACCTGAGCGCGTTGCTCAAATTGCAGAGGATGAAGATGTTGATGCAGTAGCCCTAAGCCTTCTCAATGGTGCTCATAATACTCTGTTCCCAAGGGTTGTCAAGGAATTGCACAAAAAAGGAATCAAAGACGTGCTAGTATTAGGCGGAGGAGTAATCCCAGAAGAAGACAGACAGGGACTAGAAAAATCAGGAGTCTCAGGCGTGTTTGGTCCCGGAACGCCGCTGGCTACAATAATCGATCACATCAATACTGGCGTTGCAAGACTAAGAAAGCTGTGATTATTCTTTAGAATCAGGCCACATCATTTGTCGCATTTTTTTGCCGACTTGTTCTATTTGATGGGAATCTAGCTGTTTCATGTATCTGTCAAATGCGTTTTTACCATTCTTTTGATATTCTGAGATCCATTCCTCGTTGAATGTTCCGTCCTGAATCATGTCTAGAACTTTTTTCATCTTTGCTTTGACGTCTTTGTCCATAACCATTGGACCCCTGGTCAGTCCGCCATATCTTGCAGTTTCGCTGACTCGCCTCCACATGCCGTTGATTCCATAGCGCTGGATCATGTCCACAATTAGTTTTAGTTCATGCAATACCTCAAAGTACGCAATTTCTGGTTGGTATCCTGCTTCGACTAGTGTCTCAAATGCATTTGTAACCATTGACGCGCATCCTCCACAAAGATCAGCTTGTTCTCCAAACCAGTCAGTTTCCACTTCCTCTTTGAATGTTGTCTGGATTAGTCCTGCTCTTGCAGAGCCAATTCCTTTTGCTATTCCAAGTGTCCTGTTCCATGCAGAACCTGTTTTGTCCTGATACACTGCAACAATAGCAGGTGTTCCAAATCCATCAAGGTATGTTTCGCGAACCTTTGAGCCAGGTCCCTTTGGTGCAACCATGATTATATCCACGTTATTTGGCGCCTTTATCCACTCCCAGTGAATTGCGGCTGCGTGTGAAAACGACAGTGCCTTTCCTGCTGAAAGATTTGGCTCAATCTCGTCCCGGTAAACTTTGGCCTGAATCATGTCCGGAATTAATATGTGAACAATGTCTGCTTTTTTGGTGGCCTCTGCGACTGACATTACCTGATGGCCGTCGTTTTTGGCCTTGTTCCAAGTCGGGCTGCCTTCCTTTAGTCCCACTATTACTTTTAATCCAGAATCTTTGAGATTATTTGCCTGTGCATCACCTTGGATGCCGTAGCCTATTACTGCAATTGTTTGATTTTTTATTGGATCTAAATTGATATCCGAATCCTTCCATGTTTTTGCCATGTCTAGACCTAAAAACACTCGAAATAAAAACTATCAATCAAATCGAGATAACCTTGTTACACCCAAGGCATCTTACCTGTACGTTTTCTCCATCCAGTCGTTCAAACTTTTTTGAGCCGCATTTTGGGCAAATTGGACATGCTCTAATACCCTTCATGAAAACGGTTAGACGGGCAGATAATTATAGGATCTTGTCGGCTTGTTTTTGCACAAACTGTCTTTGTGGTTTTTTGATTATTTTGTCAGGCTTTGCCTTTGTAAGATCGATAGACGATTTGTCTGATTTTTTGGCAGAGTCATCAGTTATGCCGTATGATTTTTCTATTACTTGATTTGTCCGCTACCCAGAAGCCTGATTGTTTGAGATTCAGGTTTGAGAATGATACAAATGTCGCCTTTGTTGTATACGACTGGCTTGTCCAGTGTAAGTTTTAGCGGACTAATTGAGGCAAATTTGGCAGCCTTGATTTGAAGACCGATGTTTACAAGACACATTTGATTTTGTGAAATATCACCTTTGTAAAAAGGGCTTTTTACAAAATCAAGCTCAATTTCAGTGGATATCTGCTCTGTCGAAGGCAGACATATGATATCACCGCGACTTACTTGGTCTGGTGTGACACCTTTTACTGCAAGGCCAACTCTTCCAGGAGACATGGCCTCATCTACGGGATCATCGTGCATTTGAATTGATTTTATCATAACATCAATTCCTGCAGGAAGCAGTTTGAGGTTGTCATATTGTTTTATCTTTCCCTGTTCTACCTTACCCAAAATTACGGTTCCCACTCCTTTAACGTCAAAGCAGTGATCAATTACTATTCGCGCGGTTCCTTCTTTTGAGATTTGATCAAACTTGTCCAGTTCCTCTTTGATCTTATCAGGTTCTGTTTTGATGTAATTTTCTAGAACAGTATTTTTTATCATTGTATTTAGCATGTTTTCATCAACATCAAATGTATGGGATATGACTCCATGCTTTTTCTTTAGCATATCCAGTGCAATTATTTGCTCGCCGACAAATTTGTCAAGCTTGTTTACGTAAAATACGACATATTCTGCCAAATTGATTGTCTGTAAAAGCGGTTGAATTTTTTCTGGAAATCCATTTGGTGCAGTATATGTTCTGATGGCACCAAGTTCTTTTTTGTCATACATTGTCATGTCAGTTGCAGTTCCTTTTTTGCCAAAGTTTGCTGCAATGGTCTGATCCCCAAGCACGACGAAATTGACAGACTTTGCCATGTTGTTACTCAAAATATTACTTCAATATATTCACAGATTATGGGAATGATTCTAGCACCGCGGCATAGCTTACAAATCTGTGATTTCTTGGTATCACCTTTTTTTGCACGTATTTAGGCACGGCTTTTCCAGATACACCCTGATAGCCAAGGGGTTTTTCAATCAAATCACTACAAAATGCGTACTTTAGAACTGTATCATACGGACTGTAATAATTTGTAATTTTTTGCCTTACGGTTCGTTGTAGTATTTTGCCAAACTTTTTTGGAGTAACGGAATCTGCGGGAACTGATGCCCCAAAAAAGTAAATGCCTTCAACTATACCAGTTTTGTTCTTGAGATTTGCAAGTGTATGGATAATTACCTCAGAGCCCAGAGAATGACCCATCAATTGGATTTTTAGATTTGGGAATTTTTTC
>JACRJT010000036.1 GCA_016215465.1 Nitrososphaerota archaeon
AAATAAAAGAAGACAAAACTATTGGGGTTGTTGAGATTTTTGAAGCTAAAAAACAAAATATTCTGTTAAATTACACCAAGAATGTAGTAGAGCAATTATCTCCGGCATATGTAGTTTTAACTACGGTGTGGAAGGATCTTAATTATGACCAATACCATAACGCCACTGACAAAATGAGAGAATTCAGGAATACTTTTGATGTTGTTATTAGACCGGAGGGGGATTTAGATACAATTAACATCTTGAACAATCCTGCTCGTTACAAAATAGATACAAAAAAAGCATTTAGGCTATTACAGAATAAAAAGAAAAAAATTGGCATATCTCTCACATTAAGATTCAATAATACAAAAAATACCACTGAAGAAATAACTTCTGCTATAAAAGAATTGATACACCTAAATTCCCAATTTAGATCGTAGTAAGGCTGCAAATACTCTAATGGAAGAAGTAACTTGTACGTTTTCTCTACTTAGACCTACAATGTTGGCAGTAATGATGGAGTTATTTGTAACATTTTCATCACCTTGTAATTTGGAAATAACAATCCCGATTATTTGTACTCCATTTTTATTAAAAAACTCAGTCCATTCTTTAATTTTGCTTTGTTCGTCTTCACGGCAAACGATGATTCCAATTCCTTTTGTATTCATGTTTAGTATGATTTACTTACGCATGCATAAATGAATTTAGAATTTGCTCACATGACAAATGAGAATGAGATGATTGCCAAGAACGTGCGAATAGAATCCACTGATTATTCATTTAGAACGATTTTTGGAACTTGAAATAAGCAGCTTAATGAGGCATATTTTCTTTTGTAGATGGTTTGAACCTTTTGACCTGGCGTTTTTTAGAAATTCTAATCTGATTTTTCCCAAAACTAGTTTGGGTCTTGGATACACACAAAATAATAAAAAAAGGGCAGGGCCTGCTACAACTGTTTTCACGAACCCCTTCGGGCCCGCAGATTTTTTTATAAACTAATAATCCGAGTTCCACGGGACTCACTACAACTGTTCTCGCGGACACCAACTGAACTCCATGAATTTAACGTAGGGGCATCAAACTTTCTTGAACTAGTGGAATTATGTTTCATGGACTCGAACAAATTTAGTCATTTTAATTCCAAGTCATAGAAGAATTGATTTTCATCTGGACACCACATAACATACCCGTTCAATCCTTGTAGTCAATTGTGTACTATTCTTTTTATATCTCATACGCGCATTGTACGATAGATGCAACCTTCCACTGTATCAAAAAAAACCTATCAAGTAATTTTAGATAAGGATGAAGATGGAATGATCTTTGCAAGATGTGATGATCTTCATGCAAACGCTGAAGGTAAGACCGAAGCCGAAGCAAAAAATAACATCAAAGAAGCAATAGAACTCATGGTGGATCATCTGAACAAGGACAAAAGTTTTAGTCTTAAATTTGTCCACAAGTATTAATGGGCAAGATTCCTCGGGTCTCCGGCAATCAGTTAATCAAATATCTTGTCAATAAAAAGGGATTCCAAGTGTCTCATAGAAAAGGAAGTCACGTTTCTTTACAACATGACGACAAACACAAGTTTACATCAATACCGTCAAAAAATGATGATCTTGGAACTGGTTTAATGCTACAAATTCTAGATGATTGTGGAATAACTAGAGAAGAGTTCATCTCAGATTATCAAAGTGGGATTCTAAAATGATCGTAAAACACAACGAATTCATAAACTTTCGATTGTAACCTTCCAAATTTTAATTTCTTTCATCTACTCGTTTGTATGTTGAACCGTGGGGGCACCAATCTTTTCGTACCAATTCCTTACCTGCATTGAATTAAAGTTTAAAACTCAAAATAAAAAATTGGGGAGGAGTGCTCACTACAACTGTTCCTCATGGACACCTTCGGACCCGTTTTCAATGTGGGTTGGGGAACATTTTTCACAAATCGACGGCAGAGGGCCATCGGTGGGCTTACAGTACACCTACTAATTTTTTGCTAGGATTCATTATATCCTGTTGGGTGGATTTGATGTGGCGACTCTTGTGCGGATAGTAGTTGCGCTGATTCTCAGATAATAGGCTGGCTATCGCTTGCTAGTTATGTCTGAATGTTTTGCCAGAAATCCGTCCAACGATACGGCTTCATTAATCACGTTTTATTTTGCCTTCGCTACGGTTATCTGAAATGACACTGAGCCCAATTCCAGTGAGCCATACCTGGCAGTTATCGTATAAGTGCCTGCGGGCCAGTCGCTGCCGATTTTTAGTGGCATTTTGAAATTCCCGTCCTTTGTGACCCTGGCATTTTGTTCTTCGATGGCGTTGTCTGGCATTGTGATTTTTAGTGTCAGTGGAATCCCTTGTTGGTAGTTGCTAACTCGTCCAGACACAATTGCATCTGTCTCGGCATACTTTGATACAAAAAACTCGCCAGAATTTAGCTGAAGCGTTCCCACACTTGATGTTATGACCGGTGGCTGTGTCTTGACTGTTTTTGATGCTTTTACTCCCTCATAGTCATAAATCGTAAATGTGTCAAGGCTTGCACCAACATCTTTACTGATCTGCTCAAGCTCGGTAGGCGATGCGCTGACTATCTGCAATGACCACATGTCGTTGCCGTCAGGAATGTATGCTGTCATTTCTATTAGAATTGTTGTGCCCTGCTCTGACGGAACAGACGCTGAATAATATGCACCATATAACACATAACCGTTTTTATGGGTGTCAGTAGCTGTCGTTATTTCAGAGCAGGTAACTCCACTGCTTGCCCCCGCTGAGCATGCATTGCTTATCTGTTTTTTCATTTTATCTAAAAACTGCTTTTCATTCAGTCCCTTGTAATCTTGGTTGTTGGCTGAAAACCCTATGCCATAAATCGTGTTTTGTGATGGAGTAAAACCCACAATGGATACATAGTTTGAGTTTGGATCTTTTTGCAAGGTTTCTTGCATTTTCCAGTTTGATGGGTATTTTATTGAAAAGCCGTATTGCTTGTTCTCATATACAAGATATTTTGGAGTCTGAGAAGGTGTTTTTTGTTTTGGTGTTGTGGGCTCGTAGACATCGGTTTTGCCGTTTTTAAAATCAGAATAGGTTGCAGTTATCTTTAGGCTGAATTTCATGTTTTTGTAATAATCATAGAGTGGGCCATAATCTTCGAGTACTGCATCGTAGACCGCCTTGTCTTTTGCTCCATCAAGGCTCACGGACTTGAGATCAAGTGAGATGCTTGATGGAATCATGGTCTGATCAAACGTTTTGACGCTGCCCTCTAGTGTGTGGACAAGGGTTGGCTCTATTGATTTGTTGAGAACAGTCTGCTGCTCTAGCAAATCGCGCCTGACAATGCCAATGTCGTAGCTTTTGGACTCTTTTGCCTGTTTTAGTGTGAATTCTGTTTTTCCTGGAAATATAGGGTCGACGTACGAGACAATATCAAAAAGCGACAGAGGATCACTTAGCCTAGATCGAATGTCTTGCGTTGTAGTGAATTTTGTTCCATCTTTTGACTTCAGGTCCACAGATCTTGTCAGGGTGAATTCGCCTGACTTTGAATCAAACGATACAATGTTGTATTTTATTTGGCCTGAGACGCTCTGGACTAGCTTGTTTTTGACGGATGCAGATGAATCTAATTTGTATATGATGTGCTTGCCAACATAGTCTTGCTTTGCTATTGGGGTTGTGTCTGCAAAGACATATGCCGAGCTACCACAAAACATTACCGCGGCAATTACAGAAATCAAAATCAGATATCTTAGAGTCATTTTATCCCCAAGGCCAGGTTTATCTTATTCAGAGATGTAATGTCTGATTCTTTCATTGAGCCAGACTCCAAGTAGGTTTTCATCTCAGTCAACAATCTTTTTGGAAGAGTCTTTAATTTCGCATCATCCAGATTCTTTACATAATAATGCACAACTTCATCATGCCCGTAACTTAGCTCTTTGAAAACACCGGAAATCAGTTTCGGGTTGTAATTTGCAAGATCATTTCCCAAACTCTGTCTCGGATTGACCTCATTAATGTGTTGATTTATGATAAAACGTGGAAGATCGTCCAAGTAGCTTGCATACGCGTGATCCTTGACTCCGATTTTGAGGTCGGAATAGAATTTCCCAGGATTTGTCTTAAACAAGAGATTCTCTCCAAGCGTTGCTCTGCCAGGACCCACTGCCACAATATCGGATGCAAAGGTCGCATGATTGTATGTTGGACCTTCTGGATAAGTCCATGATGCCCCGCCGTAAGTGTTTACAGAAATATTGTGTGCATATTTAGCAAAAAAATCCGGATAGTATTCTTGAATCATACCTAGTGCCGCAGAAGTTATGATCGCCCCCTCACTATGGGCGTGAATTTCAACCATCTCACCCTTTTGTAAATCATGCATGATGTTGCTAACAAGAGATTGTACTGAGGGATTATCGTTGAGCAGACCAACTTTGAGCTTGCCCGACTCGACAAGATCTGCAATTCTGCCGTCGCTTTTGTTGTAGATTCTTTTTACAGGCCTTTCCAACACGTCAGCTAGCATCTTGGCACTGTCATCTGAAGATGTTATCGTGTTCCAGACTCCATTGATGAAATACACCGGCTTGTCGTTAAATGCACGTCCAGATGGCCTGAACTCATTTACTGCGCCGTCTTGTGCGGGTAACTTGTCAATGAGAAGCGCCTTGTTCTTTGAGGAAAGCCAGAGCTTACCATACAAATCGTCTGAGAACAATTTTTGTAGATCATCTGGTATTGGCCCTGCTGGAAGTTGTTTTAGAATCTCCAGTGCCCGGTTAGCCCTTGCTGTTGGATCTTTGATTTTATCAAGCGTTGATTTTATTGAAGCATAATCTAGTTTTACAGCATCTGGTTTTGTTGTTGTCTCTGGCTTTTGTGGTACGGAGGGCTTGGTTTTTGACTCGATTTGCTTTGTAAGGCATGCGTCAACAACTTTCTTCTCAGTCAACAGTTTTGCGTTTTGAGGATCTGACCTTAATGCCGCAGAATAGTAATCGACTGAAGTCTTGCAGTCACCTTTCATGTAATACGTTATTCCAAGCCACCGCAGAACATCCTTATTGTTTGGGCTCAGTTCCAGCGACTTCTTAAAATAAGTAATTGCCTGATCATAATTTTTTAGTCCCACCAGCGAGACGCCCTTTCCCATCCACCCAATGACATTGTTTGGCTCCTTTGTTGTGATTTTGTTGAAGTATTCAAGTGCCTTGTCGAATTGTTTTTGATTCAGGTATGACCTGCCTGCCTGCATCATCTGATTCACATCCTGCTCTGATTCCTCGGGAGTCTGTTTTTGCGGTGTGGTAAACGATGCGAATTTTTGAAGCTTGGCAGTTCCAATAACATATTGGTCACTAAAGTTCAGAGTCATCATATCGCTTGTTGCAGAGCCAGAAAATCCCAATCCTTCAGAATCAGTCAAAATCACAAGTGCTCCATCAACGGTTCCTTTCACATTTCCCGAATAGGGGTCAAGTGAGCAAGATTCGAGTCCCTCTAACCTGCCTGTCGGCTTGGCACTGGTCACAGTAAAGACGTAGCTTCCACTTAGTGCATTTCCATCTTGTTGCAAAGTTGCAGTAACACTACCTACGTATGTGCAATATCCATACGAGTCTTGCATTTGAACTGTGCCTGACCATTTTCCTGACAAATCCACCATCGGCTGCAGCGAAAATCCGTCATGAGGGTAAAACAGGGCAAAGCATACTGCAAAAATTAGGCATGTGATGATCCTCAATTACTCAAGTAATTTTATCATAATTAATTAGAATTCGTACGAATCTCAGTGTTGATAGCACCTGTTTTGTGTGATTTTTAGGAATGGTGAGTTAACACCGTTATCTCTATTGCCCGATGTGATGAATGCGTAATGATATGCGTGAGTTTTCGAAGATGTGTTAATTGTGGAAGGGAATTTGAGGACTAGATATCGTCTTGAGGCAAAGTCTGACGGCGACATCGGTGTTTTAGAGAGAAAGCATCCTGAGCCATTTTGCACACAAAACCGGGTCCAAAATAGGCCCAAAATGGGTACTGGTTCCCACTAGACCCAACCTGTGGAAGCTAATATCTAATTCAAATCCAAAACTGTCAGCACATTTATCAAAAATTAATAATCAGTATAACATACACTAACTAGGATCTAATTTTCAAGACACCGCTAACAGCATGCAGACCTTCGGGCCCATTTTATTATTGAGGAATTTTCGATTTTCTCTAAACTTCTTTCAAAAACTCTTCTCTTGTGATGCCACAATCTCTCAAGATCACACCTAGTAATCCAACACGAATCTCCTTTTGAGGAATTGTTACGTATATGGTGTCATTAGTAAGAGTAACGTGACTTCCTTTTTGCCTTATTGCTCTAAAGCCAAATTTATTGCACATAATCTTGATTAGTTCCTTTCCTGATATTGGTGAGAGTTTTTTCAAACCGTAATAACTTCAGTAGCCTTTTCTCTTAAAACCGATAAATGAAGTTCAAGTGCCGCAAGAAAGTTCTTTTTGGCACTTTGTTTGGTTTTTCCTGAGCTATAGACGCCAAGTGCAGAACATGTTACGGAATATGACCCATCATCTTCTTTGATCATTTTGGTTTTAATATCTTTGATTTTAACTGACATCTAATATGGAATAGCCTTTTTAATTATTTAAGTTTCCTCAAATTCGATACTATTTGCTACCACTGGAATCCAAATCTAGTTCAATATTACTGACAATCCCTTCGGGCCCGTTTTAATTTGGTCAATTAAAGAAAATTTTTTCTACTTGAATCTGGTATGTAGATCATCTTTTGGCTCAAAAAGATAAGAGGAAAGCACTTGTTATAGCAGTCAGCGAATATGATGAGAGTTCAAATTTAGAGAATCTCCCCTTTTGCAAAAACGATGGGAATGAGATGCTTTCATTCTTAAAGGATTCTGGATATGAGATAAAAAATGTTGATGGGTTGATAGGTCATGTGGATGGAAGGCTTATGCAAGATTTGGTCTATAGTTTTTTTGAAGATAATGACATAAAAAGCGATGAAACTCTCTTGTTTTATTTTTCCGGTCATGGCGTACCAGGCAAGGATGATTTTTTCTTATCATCAAGCAACATAGACCCTAGTAAACCGAAAATGAGGGGATTTTCATTTGCTGATTTGAACGGAGAGATAACAAATTGTCGTGCAAAGCGGGTTGTAGTAATCTTAGATTCATGTTATGCCGGCTCATTGGGTATTGGTGCCAAAGGTAACGAGTCGGCAATAGCTACTGCTGCAGGAAATAAACTGTCTGCTACTTTCAAAGAGGGTCAAGGGAGGTGTTTACTGTCTTCATGCATGGGATTCCAGGAATCATTTGCAACTGCGGAGAGAGATCATAGTTTTTTTACAAATTACTTGTTAAATGGACTTAGAGGTGCTGAAGGAAAATCAGTAGATGAAAATGGTATTGTAACCCCAGAGTCATTGATGAACTATATCGATCATGAAATAGACAATGTAAAAGGAAACCGTCCAGCCCAAACACCTTTTAGAAAAATTGAGTCTGCAGGAAAGATAATGCTTGCATCTCATCCCGAATTAGCACAAGCAATCAAAACCAAAGCTATCTCTGAAAAGAAATCAAAGATACGCAAGATGCTTGCCGATTTGTTAGGCGATGGAATGATTTCTGAACGTATTCTAACTAGTGCCCTATCTGTTAGCAACTTGGAACCACTTCACATTTCTGGGAAAGAAAAGCAGCAATGGAATCTTTTAGAACGTCTGTTACAAAGGGAGATACAGGTAGGGGAATTTAGCGAATCTTGGCTAAAATTAGAATGGGAGCAGCCACAAAAACCTACCTCATCTGAAATTCAAATCGATGAAAAAAAAGAAACTAAACAAAATTCTTCTGAACTGGGAAATTTTATCGCCCGAGGGGATCACTGTATTTCAAATAACGATTACGAAGGAGCGATAAAATGGTATGACAAGGCACTTGAGATAGATCCTGTAGATGTGTATACAATACGTTCGAAAGGCGGCGCATTAATTCATCTTGGAAGATATGAGGAGGCGATAAAATTATACACTGAAGGACTCAAGCTGGTTCCAGATATCAAGCAAGGCCACTCATGGTTGTTAAATGACCGACAGGAAGCATTAGAAAAATTACTATCCAGTCAAAATGAAGTAGGTGTACAAAAAGACACCTCGGACATTAAACCTGAACCTGATAAACATGTTAACCAAATAGAATTTATGCAAAAAGAACTTGAAAATCTAAAATCTGAAAAACAGGCAGGACATGAGCAAAATTCTTCTAAACTTGGAAATTTTATCGCCCAAGGTGATGGATTAAAAAATCTTGGAAAATACGATGAGGCGATAAAGTGTTATGACCTAGCACTTGAATTAGTTCCTAATCATGTGGATACGTTATACAAGAAGGCTTACTCACTATCAAATCTCGGAAAACAGAATGAGGCGATAAAGTGTTATGACCTAATCCTTGAGATAAAACCTGACGCCATAAACGCATTATATGAAAAAGCTAGCATATGTTTTTACAGTCTTAAAAAATACGATGAGGCGATAAAGTGTTATGACAAAATTCTTAAAGTTGATAATAATCATTTGGGTGCATTAACCAATAAAGGACAAATATTAAAAAATCTTGGAAAATACGATGAGGCGATAAAGTGTTATGATGATGTATTGGAAATAAAACCAACAGATTATTCTGCATTGTATCAACGAAATGTCCTTGTGTCGGACTTAGAACAGATGAAAAAACTCTCAGTAAACCATACAACACCAAAATCTAAAACACCGTCTTATTGGTATGAACAGTTTCCTGTGGGCAGATGGTCTGTGAGTGAAACTAATGAACAATTTACAAAAACTTACAAAACTTTTACACTGGTGTTGTATTCTAATCATGTCTTTGCAAAAGAGGGTGCATCTGGTTATTGGACTTATGATGGAAAGAGACTGATATTCAAATCGAACTCAGGAAAATTCAATATGGAGGGAAAATTAATACGAATAGATCCAGATTATCCAAGAGCTTATTTTAAAGGCAAACACGATATCACAAATTACTTGTTTTCATACATAGACTCAAAATAAAAGACCGAGTTTTCTCATTGAATTAATTAGAAGACAATCTTTGATTCGAAACCGTCACTGTCAGCACATTTATCAAAAATTAATAATCAATACTACATGCACTAACTAGGATCTAATTTTCAGAAAACCGCTAATAGTACGCAGATCTTCGAGCCCGTTTTTAAGATAATTTCAAAAACTAGCTGTTTTTGAATTTGGATTTTGTGGTAATGTTATTGTAAAAACTGTTGGAGGTGATTTAACAGATATGCTTCCACCATGAGCTGCCACAATATCACGAACGCTAGAAAGACCAAGACCGGTCCCGTGTATCTTTGTGGTAAACAAAGGCTGAAACATTTTGTCAATATTTTCTTTTTGTATTCCACTTCCTGAGTCTTCAAATTCTATGATTAGATTATTTTTTTCAGTTCTGGTGCGTATTATAATACTTCCATCATTTTTTCCTATGGCATCAACTGCATTAGATAAAATATTACTAAAGGCAATTGCCAATTGAATCTTGTCTGCCATGAGAGAAAAATCGTTTTCTGGCAGTTTTACTGATATACTTTTTGGCATCGGTACGTATTTGATAGAATCATCCAACACGCTAGAAATTGAGATTAGTCTGATATCTAGCGGCATTGTTTTGACAAATCGTAATACTTGGTTTATCTGATGTGTGATTCTAAATACCGCGTCGCTAATCATTGGAATATATTCATCGAGTTTTGGGTCTAGTTTTTTTTCGACTCTCATCTGAATGCCCTCAGTTGCTAATTTAATTAGGCTTAGTGGGTTTCGCAAGTCATGAGAGATTCTCGCAGTGATTTCACCTATTGCGGAAAGCCTCTCTTTTTTGATTAGTTCGTTTTGTGTTTCTATGATAACTTTAGATTGATTTTTTGTTTTTTCAAATAGAATCACCACAAATAATATGATGATCCCAATTATGATCATCAGACTTGGAAGGATTACATCAAGAAAGTAGTAAAGTGATTTTGTAGATTTTGCATTATCTGCTAAAATGGCTTTTGAATATTCTGTCGTGTGCTTACCTCCAATCTCTACCTGATCTCCTCTTATTCCGTCATTTACAAAATAGTCGTCCCATTCTTTGGAAAAAGATACTACCAGTCCAGTCACAGGCTCAACTGAGATTGTACATTTTCCATCAGAGTGGATCTTTTTAGATGGAAATTGAGGAAAAGCTGAAGACACATCAACTCCGTTATATTTACATGAAAAATCATAAACCTCAAGATCATTGATAGTTTTTACTTTATCGAAAACAAAAGTGGTTTTAGTAAACATCATCGGATAAAAAAATTCGTAGTTTTTCTTTTGAACATTTGGAGGGAATGTGAAATACTCGTCCACATTTTGGTGCTTTCTGCTACTTCTATCGACAAAAAAGGTCTGAGCATTATCAAAGATAACCTGATTTGTTGCAGAATCTATGCCGGTTACTTTGGATGTAATCTCCAGAATGTTGCCATTAACCTTAACCGCCTTCTCTCTTAGCGTCTCTCTTATCCAGAATGGATCAGAAATATTCCCATTTAGAGATTCCAATACTCGATCTTGGCCCTCGTGTTCAGATATTAGTTCATAGTTTATTGGAATTTTTTTCATTTCATCAACAAATACTTCATACGTGATTATACTAGAAAGAATAATCAAAGAACCTATGATCAGTTTTAATCTAATATGAAGATTCATCATGCAATCTCTGGCATGGTCACATATTAAGAAATTATGAATTCTTTGGATTGAGTTGAAGGATTCAATATGGAACTCAAATATGTAATGTTCCATAACAATCTGTATCTGTTTAAATAACAATCGCTTTCGAAAATAGTATTGATTACGTGTATTGTGATAGATGATGATAAAAATACGACCAAAGTTTTTGCAGACATTCTTGAACTAATGGGGTTGGAGATAGTTGGACAGGGATATAGTGGAGATGATGCTGTATCCCTATACCAAAGTTATCATCCCGACATTGCTTTCATTGACATAGTAATGCCACAAAAGAATGGATTTTATGCACTTGAAAAGATCAGGGAATGTGACCCTAATGCAAAAGTCGTTGCAGTTACAGCGGATTTTACTCTGGAAACACAGCAAAAATTAGAGGGTATGAAGATCTCTGCAATAATCTACAAACCATTTAATCAAAATGAAATAAAACGAGTTTTATTGGAAAAATACAACATTAAAGTCGTATGATTTTAGTTTATTCTGTATTTTTCAAATAATCCTTATGGTTTTATTCCATAATGATTCATTCCTTTAGAAGAGTGAATCCTATTGGATTCGGTTCAAATTTGGCCTAGAGCATGGTGTAGGTTAGATGGTTGGGGGTATTTGATTTTGCACTGTATGATAAATTCATCACAAATCCTTAAATACAAATTTTTAAACATTCAGCATACTTGAAAAGTAAATTATCTATTGCAATATTTTCAATACTCCTTGTATCTTTAATGGTAATACAACCTGTATTGATTAATGCGGCTTCACCAAATCCAAAAGCAAACAAAATCCAAGGCCAATACATTATAGTTCTCTCGGATAGTTCAGATCTTCAAAACGAAATAGGCAAAGCGAAATCTAAAGGTGCAGAAATACTTTATGAATACAACCATGCAATTAAGGGATTTGCAGTAAAAGTACAAAATGATCAAGCACTTGAGAATATCAAGAAAAATAATCCATCCATATCCTATGTCGAACCTGATTATGAGGTACAAGCATTTGCACAAACCATTCCAACTGGAATAAACCGAGTTGATGCGGATCTTAGTTCTACAATTAGTGGCGATGCTCAAAACAGTGTAAATGTTGACATTGCAATTATTGATACTGGAATTGATTCAAAACATCCTGATCTGAATGTCTACAAACAAATTTCATTTGTCAGGGGTGCAAAAACAGCAAACGATGACAACGGACATGGTACCCATGTTGCAGGGATTGCTGCTGCTAAAGATGACTCTAATGGTGTTGTCGGAGTAGCCCCAGGAGCAAGACTTTGGGCAGTCAAAGTTCTGGATAGAAACGGCTCTGGCTCATTATCAAATGTAATTAAAGGAATTGACTATGTCACTGCAAATGCAGCACAAATCGATGTTGCAAATATGAGTCTAGGCGGTGAATTTACATCATCTTCCTTGAATTTTGCATTAAGTAAATCGGTTGCAACCGGTGTTACATATGTGGTTGCTGCAGGAAACAGTGCAAAAGATGCTCAAACGTTTTCACCTGCAAACCATCCTGACGTGATTGCAATTTCCGCTATTGTAGATACTGATGGAAAATGCGGGGGACTTGGTACCTCAACTAGTTATGGTGCAGATGATACATTTGCAAGCTTTTCGAACTTTGGATCTGTAGTTGATATGGCAGCGCCTGGAGTAAACATCTACTCTACATACAAATCCGGAGCATACGCTACACTGAGCGGTACCAGTATGGCATCACCACACGTGGCTGGATCTGCGGCATTATTCAAGGCATCAAATCCTTTGGCCACTCCAACTGATGTTAGAAATTCATTATTATCAAATGGCTCAAACCCACCCGCACTTTGCGATGGTAATGGATTTGGCTACTTTAATGGGGACAAGGATGCAATGCCAGAACCATTGCTATATGTAAGAAATTATTGAGAATATCTTATTCGATTCAAATTTTACTGCCTGCACATTGTGAATGAGAGTATGGTTGGGTGGTTAGATTTTGCACTATGGGGTTTTCCTTCTAATGTGTCTGGAAATCAGCAGGGTTACTCAACAAATCATTATTAGAGAATTTGAATAAAAGAAGATGATTAAAAGATGTCTGGCATGAAAGAACATTGGGAAAATGTTTGGGCTAGAAAAAAATCCAACCATGTCAGTTGGTATCAGGAATACCCAAAGACATCGATTGAACTGATATTGTCAACTAATCCAAGTACGGACGCTAGAATTATTGATGTGGGTGGTGGCGATTCAAACCTTGTGGACAAATTGCTTGATCTAGGTTTTAAGAACGTAACAATACTGGATATTTCTGCAAAAGCACTAGAAAGAGCAAAAGAAAGACTCGGCAAAAGAGCAGAAATGGTAAAATGGATAGAGTGTGACATAAGGGAGTTTGATACAAACGACATATATGATATCTGGCATGATAGAGCACTACTTCATTTTCTAACCTCTGAAGAAGATCTAAAAAATTATGTAGGATTAACCAGAAAACACGTAAAGGAAAGTGGCTATCTGATTCTCTCCACCTTCTCTACAAACGGCCCAATGATGTGTAGTGGGCTTGATACCAAACAATATTCTGAAGAATCTATGAAAAAATTATTTTCAAATGGATTCGAACATGTCAGGAGTTTTGAAGAAAAACATACGACGCCATTTGGAGCTAGCCAGATTTTTATTTGGAACATATCTAGAAAAATTTCATAAACGAAAATCAGTAAAATATAGCTCTCTTCAAATCTTGTGTTGCATTACTATCTGTTCTAGAATTTGTGCTTTACAATTGTAAAGTGGTTAATTAAAATATCATGGATTTTGAAACGACTCAATCTGGACAAACTGTTTTATTCATGCAAAAATGGGTGCACAATGTAAATGAGTCAAGGAAAAAACAGAATCAAAAAAATTGTTATTGTAGCATCTATTGCAATAGCAATTGGTATGTCTTTTGCAACCAATCTTCAGATACCAGAGTCTGAAACCACACAAAATCCAAGGACTGTATTTTGGCGACACGTTCACGGTCTTGGGATTGATCCTTCAGACAGAAATATTTTGTACATAGCAACACATGGTGACTTTTATCAAAGCGTAAACGGCAGCCCGCCACTCAAAGTAGATGAGCAAAGAGCCGATTACATGGCATTTGATGCACCATATTCTCAAGGTATTCCATTATACGCAAGCGGACATCCTGCAACTGGTGGAAACACTGGGTTGATCAAAAGCACAGACGGCGGCAAAACATGGCAACAAGTGGCGACCATATTGGATCCGCCAGTTGATTTTCATGCAATGGACGTAAGCAAATCCAATCCTGAAATAATAATTGGATTTGATAGTGCTGAAAGGGGTCTGTTCAAAACTGTGGATGCTGGACAAAACTGGCAAAAGTTGGAATTTCCTGATTATGTTTCGGCACTTGCAATTTCTCCAACTAATCCAAATCTGGTATTTGTTGGAACTGGAAATGGAATATACCAATCAAGTGATGGTGCGCAAACTTGGACGAATCTTGAGCAATACGAAGGGTTGTTGGTATTTGCCCTCACATTTGATGAAAATGAAATACTATATGCCTCAACTGACCAGTTTGGCCTTTCAAAATCTGTAGATCTTGGGAAAACTTGGGAAAAAATTAACACGCCAAATCTTACAATAATATGCATTGCTGTTGATGGACAAAACCGCATACTGTATGTGGCAGGGTATGTGCCTGATGGATTTCAAGAAGTCTACAAAAGCTCAGATGACGGGAAATCTTGGGATTTGATTGGGACAAACAAGGAATTGTAAAAATGGTTGAGATTGGTTGTGCTGATTGTGGTTGCTTGTCTTCTGAGTGCAAAGAATCAAGATCATTGAAAGAGTGTCCTAATTGTACTCGAGATGAATGTTGTTGTTGGAATACAATTGATCGATTAAGCCTCTGATTACTGTATCTGAGCATTGATCTTGATCATATGCGACATGCTATAGACAGCTGGGCAGCGATCCTCTGCCATTTTTACAAGCTGTTGTAATTGTTGCTTGTCGGCATTTTCTGCTTGCGCATCAATCTGAAAGTTTATTCCCTCTGTGATTGGCTCATCTGAAATATCAAATGTTTTGGCAAAATTGACATTGCACTCTGCATTGACTTCAAGCTTTGTCAGCCTGATTCCTTGAGTGGCTGCTATTCCAACAAAGGTTCCAATAAAACACGAAGTTATGCCTGCAACGCAATAACTCATAGGCCCAAGTCTATTTCCACCCCCACCAAGAAATGAAGGTGAGTCTATTTCGATTACTTGTTTTCCCTTTTCGTATGCAATCTCGGTTTTGAACTGATAGCCTTTTGAAGGATCAAAATTCCATTGGCCTTGAAGCTTTACTGGTTTTCTGAGAGTGGATCTGTCTTTTTTTCCATCCTCAATTGTTTTGGAGATTTTGTCCAAATCTACATTGTTGAGAGTATTTGTCATGATGTGATATGGTTACTGTATCTTATAGGAATTTGCAATCATCTAAGTGATGATGCTTCTCTATTGAAATAAGAAACAACACTGGGCTTCCACATGTAAAAGAAAACAATCAGATCTAAAATTATATGTGGAATGGCAAAAAGATTGCCCGTCACAAGAGTTGCGCAATGTACGATAAAATCTACCATGGATAGCACCATGACTGTTATTCTGCCCCATCTTTTTCCACTAAGTAGGACCCACGCTATCACAAACTCAATTACTGCAAGAATGCCAACTCCTACTGCAATAACACTTCCAAAAGCTGTCATTGTACTTCCCATCATATTTCCGATCATTGAGGAATAATCTCCCATCATTGAGGTAAATGTCACTACCATGACAACAGTCATTATCATGAGAACTCCAAAAATTACGTAAATAATTCCAAGAATGGTGACGCTCGCAGGTCTTTCTGATTGGATTGCTGGTATTTTAGCATCTGTCACAGCTAAGATCCTCACACATGTTATTTTCCACCCATCATCATGCCAGAGCCAGTCATGTTTCCTTGCATCATGTGTCTCATTTGCTGCATGACTTCTTGATTTTCTGACATGTGCCCAAGCATTTGTAATCTCAAATCAGGATCGTTTATGATGGATAACATCATTTCTTGCATAAACTCGTGATTCGCTTTCATGGCTTTTGACATTTGTTGTACGTGTTGTGGGTCTTGTGCAATCCACATGTCAACCTGTGCTGGATTTTGCATCATGTTTGACATCATCATTTGATTAAACTGCTGATCCCTCATCACTTCCCGCATGAATTGAGGATCCTGAAACATTTCACGCATTAACTGTGGGTTTTTCATAAATTGGTTCATCATTTGTTGCTGGTTCATCGTCATTGGTGTCGTTTGAGTAGACTGGAATGCGGCATAACCTGTGCCTAATCCTGCAAAAAACACACCTATGATAATTCCTATTACAGCATACCTGTTAACCATGTTCTAACAACATCCACCCCGTCTACGCGGATGCTTCCTTTCTTCTTCTGCCATGGCTCTTTCTTGCTCTTCCCTTTTTGTTACGTATTGCTGTGCATGGTCGTCTGAGCAAAAGTATTTGCCAAATCGTTTCGGTGAAGTTTTCTTGTCAACTTCAACGCCACAAATTAGGCAATGTTTTTCAAACATGAATGATAGTCTTTGATTTTTATTTTTAAACGTAATTACAAAATTCAAGATTGAAAACTTGTAGAGATGTCATCATACATAAAGATGCACCTTTACATTTGTAAAGTTCCATCCACCTCATTATCAGTTCTGATTATCTGATGTTTGTTTAATTTTAAGCAAAACCATTTTTCAAATTGTAAAGAATGGCAAAAGATCCTGTCTGTGGAATGATAGTGGATGAAAAGAAAGCACTGCATTCTGAGATAGGCTCAAGAGACTTTTACTTCTGCGGTCCAGCGTGCCAAAAGACCTTTGTAAATCCCGAAAAAGAACTAGCTAAACTCAAAAAAAGAATGTATGTTGCGGCATCCGGCGCACTTGTTTTGGCCATCCTTCGAGCTGGACTGTATTTGGGGCTGGCCTTTGGAGCAGTAGCAGTAACATGGGTGCCAATACCACAAATTCCGTTTCTTTCATGGGGAATGCTTTTGTTTCTTATTGTTACGCCTGTCCAGTTCATTGGCGGGTGGACCTTTTACGTTGGAGCGTATCATTCTATCAAAAGAAGGACTGCCAACATGGATCTTTTAATATCAATTGGCACTCTGGTTGCATACTTTTACAGTGTTACGGTTTTGTTCTTTCCCGATGCTCTTCCTGTAAAGGAGCGAGATGTCTACTTTGAGGTATCTGCAGTAATCATCGCTTTTGTGTTACTTGGGAAATACATGGAAGAGGCAATCAAAAAGAAAAGCTCTGCCGCAGTAAGAAAACTACTTGATCTCAGTCCAGCCATGGCACGGATACTAAAGGACGTACAGGAGATTGAAATTCCCGCAAATCAAGTTCAGGTGGGAGACATTCTTGTCATAAGACCTGGTGAAAAAATCCCTACTGATGGAATCATAATTGAAGGAAATTCCGCAATAGATGAAAAAATGATAACGGGTGAAAGCCTACCTGTGGACAAATCGGTGGGCGATCAGGTAATTGGTGCCACCATTAACAAACAAGGATTGCTAAAAGTCAAGGCAACCAAAGTGGGAAATGAAACGGCACTGTCACAAATCATTCACATTGTTGAGCAAGCGCAGGCTTCAACAGGCCACATACAAAGACTTGTTGATTCGATATCAGCAAAGTTTGTTCCAGCTGTTGTGTTGATAGCGGTTGGCGCATTCATAGTATGGTTTTTTGTTTTTGGCAATTTCATTACTGGACTACTTTCATTTGTTGCAGTATTGATAATTGCGTGCCCCTGTGCCATGGGAATTGCAACGCCAGCTGCCCTGATGGTAGGAGTTGGAAAAGGTGCCGAAGCTGGAATTTTGATACGAGGTGCTGAATATCTCGAACTCTCTCAAAAAATCAAAACCATAGTATTTGACAAAACTGGCACCATAACAAAAGGAGAGCCATCCGTAACTGATGTGGTTTCTTTTGGTTCACATTCTAAAGAAAATTTGATAGCATTTGCAGGCTCAGTGGAAATGGGCTCAGAGCATCCTCTAGCTCAGGCAATCGTAAGTGAGGCAAGACAAAAGGAAATCCCTCTGAAAAGTCCTGCAGAATTTGAAGCAGTTTCAGGCATGGGAGTAAAGGCCATTGTAAGCGGCAGGCAGGTCTTGTTTGGAAACCGAAAACTGATGCAAAAATTTGGAATTGCAACTGATAAAATCGAGCAAGAAATGGGAAATCTTGAATCTCAGGGAAAGACTGTGATGATTGTTGCAGTTGATCAGAATGTATCTGGGCTTGTCGCAGTAGCCGACACCATAAAGGAATCATCAAAGGACGCAATTTCTGATCTGAAAAAGCTCGGAATTGAGACCATAATGCTTACAGGCGATAATGAAAAAACTGCAAATTCAGTTGCAAAAACAGTTGGAATCGACAAAGTGATTGCAAATGTGTTGCCAGCTGAAAAGGCAAACGTCATAAAAAAACTGCAATCTGAGAGAAAAGTTGTTGCAATGGTCGGAGATGGAATCAATGATGCGCCAGCTCTAGCACAGGCAGACATCGGCATTGCAATTGGTAGCGGTTCGGACATTGCAAAAGAGACCGGCGGAATCATACTCATCAAAGACGACATCATGGATGTTGCGCGAGCTGTTAGGCTGAGTCGTGCTACCATGAAGAAAATAAAACAAAACTTGTTTTGGGCTTTAGCCTATAACACGGGCGCAATTCCAATAGCTGCCATTGGTCTGCTTAATCCAATAATTGCCGCAGCTGCAATGGCATTAAGCTCTATTTCGGTTATAGCAAATTCGACCTTACTAAAAAGATTCAAGCTTCCAGAGGGTGTAGTAAAAAATGAATAAACTGCATTCCTAGCAACAGCAATCTGTCCATGTATAATTAGGACATTCCTTTGTAGGTTTGCTGTTTTACATTCTGATGGCGGGCAATCACAATCTGTACATGAAATTTCCATAGGATTGATGTGAGATCAAATAAATGAGTTTTCTCAACGTCTATTTCGTTATTTGATTTATCTAACTATCAAAACGGGACAGACGGCTAACTCTGAAACCTTTCTGCTAATGCTCCCAAGTGCCTTTATCTTACGAATTCCTGAAAGTCCCTGACTGCCCATGATTATCAGGTCTATTTTCTTTTTTTTGGCAAATTCCAGTATGGTATCTCCTGGAACCCCTGTCATTATTTCATAATCCGCATGAGTGCCTTGTTCTTTGCATCTCAACACCTCATCACGGAGTACGAGGTCAGTTTTTGAAGTTGCGGCCCGGTAATATTTCTCAAATTTTTTTATATCAAATATCGCTCCTGGTATTGCGTAAAAGGCTGGAGGTGCCACTGTTAAAGCATCCATTACAGTAAGTAGATACAAGTCGGAATCAAATTTTTTTGCTATCTCTATTGCTTCATCAAGTGCCATCCTTGAAAATCTCGAGCCGTCATAAGGAACAAGTATTCGCCGATATTTTTCGTTCATAAAACAAAGGCTATATTTTAGTATAAATCATGTTAAGGAAATTATCATATTTGGTTTCAGCTTTAACACAAAAATAATATTTGATTATCCATTTCCAACATATATCCTAACACAGAAAAGTAAAAACCGTAATCAATTTTGAAACCCGGTCAAATATCTTTTCCACAGTGCGGGCATTTCTTTTGATATCCAACTCTGAGTGGCTCCCTCAAATTTTCGGACATCAAAGTAAGGCATACATCCCACGGACTGACTAATACGTCCTTATACATTACATATGGATGCTCCATTTTCTCCATTATTGAGCAAAGGTGATCAATTGTGAAATCTTCGGTGATCGTCTTTACATATTCCAATTTAAGTTGGCTAGCTGGAATGTCTAGAAAACGTTCCACATTTGTTTGAAATTTTAGTATTCTTGAAATTTCGCCAAGTATCAATCTATCACTTATGAATTGGTTTGAATTTTCTAACAAAAGTTTTCGGGTTTTATGCTCAAACATCAAATCAATTATCTTGCCAAGCGTATCTTCTGGCTGAAAAGTGACAATTTTCTTTTTTGTCATTGAGGAAACAGAGATATCTGTTTTGCATTTTGCCCCAACTTCCAGCATTTTCCTTGCCGAAACAGGGGAATGACCATCAAGTTCGTGAGGAATGATGGCAAATGCTCTTCGAGTGTCTTTCCACTTTTCTATCAAATCCCCAAGTTTTGTTTTCTTTTCAACTTCTGGGACTCCTTTGAACATGATCTCTTCCACTTTGGTCCTGTACTGAAAGTCACGTGTGGGATTTTTTCGTAAATTATCCAGTAGATCATAACCGCCCACTATTCCAAGCGGTATGCCATCGTCATCTACAACTACGATCGAGTCAACTATTGACTCTAGATATTGAGCGCACATTTCAGTAGCAACCCATACCTCCCTTCCTTTATCGATATAAACACACGAGGTATCAGTTAGCGTATCTGGAAATAATTCTTCTAATGTTAATTTGGAAATGCTTCTTTTGTCAGATGCTTTCATAACTATGTCCTAAATGTCTAACATGTTTTGTTGCTTTTAAAATACCTCAAAGATTATCAAACATGAAATTCAGCATATTATTGTGTCACAATATCCAACTGTTTCCATACGTACAAATTTGTGGATTGCAATACCCGTTGGAGCATTAATTGTTGCTGTTGTTGCCAGTAATTTTCTTCTGCTAAACTATGTGCATGTATTCACTTCTATTCTTTGGACGGGAACTGATATTTTCATGGCATTAATACTTGGCCCCATACTGAGACGAGTAAGTTTTGCAACTCGAAAAGAGATCATCTCTTGGCTAATGCCAAGATGCTTTTCTACATGATCACGGTTTCATCGGTTACTACATCTGGTTATTATCTAGCTGAAAAAATGGTCCTGATCATATTTCAGGCTCCAGTAATTTACTGGATGCTTGCAGTTTTGATTATTGTAGTTGTGATGTTTGTTCAGGGGATAGGAATACTTATGCCGACTAATTTACGCATATACTTTGAATTGAAAAAATCTGAACCTGACTTTGAGAAGATTCAGAGGATGACAAGATGGTATGTTAAAGTAGTTGCGATTCAAGCGGCAATGCAATTGAGTATTATTTTTATCATGGCAAACTTTGCAACCGGGCTGACATTATAGTAATGAGTCCAAAACAAAGGATCAGCATTATCTGTCTTACAAAATTGGGTCTAAAATAGTTCCATGATGGATACCGAATCCCACTAGATTCAAACCGAGTCTAAAAATAACTTCCACAAGAACTCTAATCTGGAAGAATTTGAACCTAAATTTAGTCCAATATTGTTGACAATTCCTTCGGGCCCGTTGAAATTATTTTTGAATAGAAATCAACCTAACCTTACTGGATTTGATGAACTTGTACATTTTAAGATTGAAATTTACGCATAAACAAGTCCAAAATTAGCTTAATGTTTAGAGTATTACTTCAATTAATCAATCAATAATACAATCTGGACAACATTTATTTCGACGATAAAGTCGGATCCAAGACATGGCTTTAGTTACGACATCAAAATCTAACGGAATCTGTACTGTAAAAATCAACAGGCCAGACAAGCTAAACGCAATGAACATGGATGTTGCAAAAGAAATAGTCCAAGTCTTTACGCAATTAGACACCGACCCAGAAATTAAAGTGATAATCCTGACTGGCGAAGGCGAGAAAGCATTCTCCGCAGGTGCAGACATTGAATACATGTCAAAGATTACTGCAGACGAATCAGTCGAGTATGCAAAGCTTGGACAGCTGGTAACTGCAACAGTTGAAAACGTGAGCAAGCCGACAATTGCAGCCGTAAATGGATTTGCACTCGGAGGCGGATGCGAGCTCGCAATGTCATGTGATATAAGAATTGCAGCAGATACTGCAAAGCTTGGGCAACCCGAAGTAACGATTGGCATTCCACCTGGATGGGGGGGAACCCAACGACTGATGAGAATCGTCGGTATTGCAAAGGCAAAGGAGCTTGTATACACTGGAAAAATAATCAAAGCAGACGAGGCAAAAGAAATCGGACTCGTAAATCAAGTAGTTCCACTTGCATCTCTGATGGAAGAAACAACAAAAATGGCACAGCAAATCGCAGCAAACTCTGTTTCCGGCGTTAGAATGTCAAAAATAGCAATCAACAAGGGACGAAACGCAGACTTGGATACTGGTCTTGGCGTTGAGCTTTTGGCTTGGAGAAACTGCTTTACAGATCCTGACAGACAAGAGCGAATGACTGCGTTTGTAAACAAGTCAAAAAAATAAGCTATACCTAATTTCTTTTTATTCCTACTTGGCTGTGTCAAAAGCTTATTATAATTTGGAGCGGCAATAGCATCATGGCAACTGAACAAACACAAAAACTTGTGACCGTCACGCCAAAAGCCGCAGAAAAAATCTTGGAATTCATGAAAGAAGAGGCAGAAAAGCCACAATTCCTAAGAGTCTATGTTCAAGGCGGAGGATGCTCAGGACTCTCATATGGCATGGGATTTGAAGCCAAGCCAGAAGAGGACGACACTATAATTGAGGAATCTGGTGTAAAACTTCTAGTAGACAGCTACAGTCAAGAACATCTACAAGGAGCAAACATTGACTATATCGAAAGCCTGATGGGATCTGGATTTAAGATAAACAATCCAAATGTCACAAAATCATGCTCATGTGGTCACTCTTTTAACACAGAATAAATCTTCAATTTTTATCATTTTTCAATTTTGTTTCCAGCACGTGCTATTGATCACCGAACTACTGTCACAATAAAAAACTGCCTTAAAAAGCAGATTTTCTTTTAGGCTGTGAAAAATAACATAATATCGTTTATTGTCGCAGTTTTCATTATTGGAGTTCTAGTTGTAGAATTCTTCGCCCCCAGCGTAGATTCCATGAAAATAATTGGGAAAGAAAAACAGCCCTCTTGGCATTTTGGTGAAGGTCTCAAATCCGGCGATTCTTTTGAATACAAAATTTGTGACTCCCTTCTAAGAGTTCCCGAATCGCCTGATAATTGCTATGTCATAACACTTGATGTTGTTGCTCTTTTGCCTAGTCCGCAGGGAAATGTCTGGATCATGTCTGCGCATGTCGATCACCGTATCCGAAACGTGGATTTTATTTTACAAGTCTCCGATTCGTCATTTGAAATGATCACTGATGGCTCAAGCATTACATATGCTGATTCTCTCGAGCGAACATTGGAATGGGCAATAAAATTTGCGTCAAATCACAAGCCACAACCACTTGTGATAGGCAAGTCTTGGGGCGTGGTTGCATCTGATACGGTTCCAGAGACAAAACTGACTGTTATGCGGGTAGATTCTGTGCAAATAGGGGAAGAAATCTTGCCCACATACAGAATCGGATACTCACTTGTCCAAGACAGTTTCTTGCAAATCCAAGATGGCTTTCCAATGCCAATTAAAGCCGTAATCTACAAACCGGTTTCAGTCTTCAAAGACGTTCCATTGGCAATGACGTTTGAGTTGTTAAACTATACTAACGGTGTAGAAGACATCTGTGCAATTCAAACCACTATCATTCCCACGCACTCAAACCCAGCGCCATCCGACAAGTCGTCGATGCCAAATTTACCACAAAAAACGGAATCACTCGTAAATTTCACTGGACTGGATAATGCTGCCAGTAAAAACACTACTCCTTCAAAAGGCAGCGAGGAATACGATCAATTACTAGATAAAACAAATCTCGATAATTCATCTAACGGCAATTATTCTGACATTGAAACCGAGTATTTTGACGAAGCGGATTTTCGTGATAAACTAAAAAATTCTACGACTGCCCATGTCCTCAAGGATCTTTATGGTCCGGATTACGAGAAAATAATTACAAGTTTTGACAAATTCGTAGAACTGCTGACAAATACCACCAACACTGTCAAAAACCAACTCAACTCCACATTGCCTTGATATGGAAAAAGAGAATCATGCCATGAAAAAACGCGCAATCAGCCCTGCGATCGCATCTATAGTTTTGATAGGCGTTGCCATTACTGGGTCTGTTGCTGCCGGTTCTACAATGCTCAAACAAAATGAAATTGCAACGGTTTCAACAAAAGCAGATTTGATTGATGCTACACTTGTTAACATGAACGTGGCAAACAAGGCATACTTTGCAGCCACCGTAAAAAACTCAGGTACAACTAGCCTAAACTTTGTATCTGTTGGATTTCTTGACGATGATGGAAATTCTCAAAGCTTGAGCAATAATGAAAATCTGAATCCAGGGCAGCAGTGGGGCAGCTATCTTGTTACTGATATTTCTGTCACACCTGGCAAAAAATATGTCTTGCATGTGGATGCTACAACAAAATCTGGCTCACGATTTCACTGGGCAGATACGGTTACTGCAAGAGGCTAGCATGGCAAAAAGACGCGCAATAAGTGAGGTCATCGCAGCAACTCTTCTGATTGCAGTTGTTGCCACCGCATCTTTTTTGGCTCTAAATGGAGCATCAAAGAAAACCATTGAAACTCAACACTCGGTAGCGGATGCTTTGGAATTAAGGGGAAACCAAATTCAGGAATTGCTGAGCATAATCTCAAAAAAATCCGTCGGGAATACAATTACCATTGAGTTACTAAATTACGGCCTCAAAGACATAATCATTACCGCGGTTCTAGTAGATGGAACAAGTACGTCATACACACTTGTAGATTCAAGTGGTGCAAATCAGATTGACAAGATAATTAGAAACAAAATACTCACACTACAGGTCCAAAAAAGCGGGCAAACCATCCAGATTATTACTGATACAAAAAACATGCTCAAAATCACAATCTGACCTTTTTAACGAACTGAATTTTTAAGATATGGCAAAAATTCTTGCCACCGTATTGGTTTTGACGGCGCTTGTGGGATTGATAATTCCTTTTGAAAAATCCGATGCGGACTCTGATGTTCTTTTCAATTCGTATGCATCTGTCGGAGGATCAGGATCAAGCACTCCAAAAAGCTTCATTGCGCCATGCAAGGTTTGGGTTCAAACTACTATCACTAAGGCGTATGCTGCTGGCTCCCAGAGAGTGAGTCCTGATAAGACATTTTATCCAGGTGACGGGTTTGGCTACTCGTTTACTTATGGGATAATAGGAAGCTCAGGATGTCGGGGGCCGCTTCCAAAATGCCCGATTGTTTCTATTCAAATTACCGGTACCTCGTCTTGTGGCAAATCATCTGCTTCTGGCAACGCCGAGATTACTGCTGACTGGAACGCCTCTGGCCATTTGATCAAACTCCAAGTGGATGCTAAACGATGGGAATGCCATCTGGCAAAAGTGAAAAAAGGCACCAAATGGGTATGTGGCTGGCGCACGATTTCCACAGTTGGGCAGTTTGCCCCAAGTGTAATAAAACCAAAAATCGACGTAAATCTTGCGCAAGAATACCTAAATGATGCAGACGGCTACAAATCTGGCAATTTAGATCACACTTACTATGTCTGGGATGCAATCAACATAATTCACAACCCTGTTTATCCTTGGAAAAATGACCGGGTTGGAACATTGTCTGTCAAAGTGACTAAAACATATGATTTGACTTTGGAAAAAGAATACCAATGTGAATCAAATCCTGCACAAACACTTTGACTCATAAAGGCTTTGAGCCTTGGTTTCGAGTCTACGAATATGGAAGTGGATCAACAATTTACAATTCCACACAAGGTGACATTGGAAAACACTTACTTACATACAAAGTCGAACTGTTCAATTTAGGTAAACTCATACACAGAGATGAAAACAAAACTCAACCGCTTATCGTAATCTATGATCCTGTTTATGAGAACTATCCATATCTTGTACTAAAAGACGAATACTGGTGGAGCTGGGGAAACAGGCAAGGAATTGCCCTAGAATACAAGGGCTCCGATGGCGGAGGACCTGATGACCCTCCCATCCTATATGAAAACAGGCGAAGTAAGATTAACCTGCATGATGCGTCCGGTTTTGCACTAAATCCTATTGAGATAAGAAAACTAAATCAAACCTTTTCTTGGATCTCTGCAAGTCAGATTCACATTGACCCTGCAAAACAATGCTATGATGTGGCAATGGATTCGACCTCATTTGAGGCCAAAAATCAGAACACTGCCATGTTTGTCAAGTCCGGATATGGAAAAATTTCATTTGACTGGCCAATTGTAGGGGTGATGCTACAAAAAAGATACGTCGACGCAACAATCGATAACGTCCTACAGTCTGCCAGTTTTGCAGGATTTGGAATCAAAAACCTCACAGAATATAGATACATTTACCCAAATGTGAAATTCAACAATCCTGTAAAAATTCTAACGTATCATTCAGATGGCTCCATGACTAATTACCGAATTTCTGTCAAAATGGTTCCAGATGTTTCAAGAGGCGCAGAATACACGCAAGACTATGTCTGCAAAAAAATAACGCATGATGGTTACAAAAAAGAGATAGCAAATATTGTCGTAGATGACATGTATGATAGAAAAAACGAAGGAAACGGAACAGGACTACTCAATTTGAGAACTTTGCTTACATCCACCTGGTTCCCACCGTTTTACAAAATACTGGCAGATGATCCGTTGGATCTGCACATTAACGAAGGCTATGCCGCCCTGTCTCCATTTGAAATAACCCTAGCCGTTGGGGGAAAAATCAGAACCGTAAACGGGCTTGTGAACTTTTTATCTCCTTTTGTGCACACTGTAAACCTTGATTCAGATAACGTGCTAAATGTGACTGAATCATTTGGGTTTGTAAGAATCACTCCCAATTCTAAATTTGGGGATATTGTAAGAATTACCGTCAATGGAAATGAACTAAAACAAGATTGTACCAATGGCTGCACCACTACAATTTTTGCAAACCACCGTCTACACATCGAGGCTTGGAATATCTGGGGCGGCCATGCCTCAAATCAACTAGAAAAGTTCCAAGGAATCCAACATGAAGAGATCAACTGGCCAATAATCTACATTGGCATGTTGGTTGCGGCAATTGGCTTTGTGGTCTGGAAATTCGGCGAACAAATCCTAGAATATGTGGGATTTAGAAACAAAAATTAAATTTCTTGATCGTCTTTTGTTGCTGTGACTTTTTTTTGCTCTCAGTAAGATCACTGAATAAGTGTTTTACCTTATTGGTTAACTTTCTCTGCTTTTTTTGAACTGCCTGCAGGTATGGAGATGATGTTTTCCACAACTGCCTTTGTCAGATCATCAATGATCTTGATCTTCTTCTCATCTGTCTCACCTAGCATTTGTAGTGCCTTTTCTAGCTCTTTTTTTCTTAACGAGTCCACGCTGGCAAATATGTCATTGATCAGGGGTTCCGGATCAAGTCGTCTCATCGTTGCCTCTATGATTGGAATTTCTTTACTGATCAGTTTTTCTACTGCGATAACTTTGTCGTCTCTTGCCTTGAGGTTTCTTTCATCCATCTCGGTGATCTGATCTCTGAACATCAATTTAATTCCAGGAAGCGTAGACACTGTCTCGTCTACTGTCCTAGGGTCTGATATGTCTAGTATCATAGTCCCCTTCTTTTTGTTTTCCATAACTATTCTTATTTTGTCGTGAGTAATTACGAAGTAATCTGCCGTAGTTGCAACAAACACAATGTCGAATTTATCAAATCCTTTTAGCACCTCTTCAAATTTTATTGGCTTTCCACCAAGTATTTTTGAAAAACCATTGGCTCGTTCAATTATCATGCTCGAAATATCAAACGCGTAGCCTTTTTTATTAAGAGATTTTGCAACCATGGCGGCTGTTTCGCCTGTGCCTAGGAGCAGGACGTGTTGCTTTCCATCCAAACCTGCGTTTTCCTGTGCAATTTTGACAGCAATGTCTCCAATTGATGTCACTCCTTTACTGATTTCGGTAGCATTTCTAATTCGAGTTGCAATTCGTATGACGCTATCAAATAACTGATTCAAAATTCTACCCGATGCTTTTGCAGACTTTGCCTTTGCAATTGCTGCTTTTATGTCATCCATGACACTTTCATTTCCTACCACTATTGATTCCAAACCTGACGCTAGTCTTAGCAGGTGGAGATAGACATCCTTGTTGTCGTACACTTCAAGAATCTGGTCAAAGTGACCGCGGTCATATTCGTCTAGATCTGTAAGTGCTGCCCATGTTTCTTTGATTTTGTTTATGGCGAGGTTTTTTCCTTCATCTCTTCTTGCATCTGGGGCTTCTCCTTTCTCCACATTATTCACTGTAAATATTTCAACTCTGCTGGCAGTCTGAACTATTACACATTCTGATATGCCTGGAATTTTCTTAAAAGATTCACTTGCAGCTGTGATGTCTTTGAATGAGAATCTTTCTAATTTGTGAATTGGGATATTTCTGAAAGTGACCCTGATATTTACGATGTTAAAATTATTCTCACTCATCTAATATCCCCACTTATTCTCGAAGTTTATCTCTTCCACCCTTTGCTGTACGAAAAACATTCATGCCAAAGTAAAAGTTTTGATATAATGAATCCAAATACTTGAGATCCTGTTCAGCTTGAATGACGTCCTCTGTATTTGCATGAGGGTCGTTTTTTAGTTGGTTGAGTTTCTGTGTAGTTTCAGATACTAGCTCAGTTATGCCTGATTCATAATTCGATGTCCCGCCAAATTCCGGACTGAGTATGTGTTTTGGCTTGTATGGTGGAACCTGATCTGTTGGGATCTCTACTTTTCTTGAAATTTCTTCTTGTTCTTCTTCTGTTAGTACTGGTCTTGTTGGGACTAGGTCCTTTTTGGTGTGGAAAAATTCCGGCTCGCCCATCTCTCTTCTAAATATTCGCTCTTGCCTGCGATTATCTGTAAACGAAGAACTTGCCTCTGCTGCTATTTTTGCCGCCGCTTTTGCCGCCTCTGCCTCGTATTCTTTTTCTGCCTCTGCCGCCGCTTTTGCCGCCGTCTCTGCAGCCTTCTCATATTCTTTTTCCGCCGCCTCTGCCGCCGCTTTTGATGCAGCTAGTCTTGCCGCCGCAGTTCTTGCCGCCGCCTCTGCTAATTCAGCCGCTTCTGATGCAGTCCATCCCTGTTTATTTTTGGGTGGATCCTGAGGCTTTTCGTCAGACAACGCAATTACATCATTTGGGGTTAAATTTTAAGTTTTTATGATGTGTTCTGGGATCTAAATTGGATCCTGGAGTTTCATACCATATTCCAAAATCCTCTATTTGTCGTTTATGGTGCCAAGTATCAAATTGTCAAAATAAAAAATTTGCAGGCAAGTCCATAACATTCTGCCATTAACGGCGCTCTCAGTTTTCACGATCCGGCACCACGTTCACAGCGCCAAAATTAATAGCACTTATATCTATGATATGAAAAAATAAAACATTGATTATTAGGAGGTCTATTTTCGTTTGCCACCATCAGGAATTGTCAAGTATCACGTTAAGCTATCCTTTGATGTTGATGGACTCGTTGAACGCGCAGACATAATCGGCGCAATTTTCGGGCAGACAGAAGGACTGCTTGGCCCGGAGATGAACCTGAATGAGCTGCAACGAGTATCCAAAGTCGGAAGAATAGAAGTTACTGCTAATGCTACAACAAATACTACTTCTGGAGAGGCACTCATACCTATGAGTACTGATATCGATACTGCCTCACTCATATCTGCAGCTATTGAAAGCATTGACAAGGTTGGTCCATTTGACTGTAAATTCAAACTTAATGCAATTGACGATGTACGTGCAACAAAAAAAGACGACATCATAAAGAGAGCCAAAGAAATCAAGCAAAAATGGGCTACAAAGACAATCAGTGAAGGCGAAACCATGCTGAAGGACATTCATGAGGGAACATCTACTGCAAGCAAGCTTACCACCTTTGGGAAGGGAAAACTACCGTGCGGTGTTGGAATCTTTGAATCACCTTGGATAATTCTAGTCGAGGGTCGTGCAGATGTGATCAACCTCCTGCGAGCAGGAATTGACAACGCATTATCAATCGACGGGGCAAGAATTGACGAATCAATCAAGGAATTCTGCGAAACAAAAGACAAGGTAGTTGCATTCTTGGACGGCGATAGAGCAGGCGGATTCATACTCAAAGAACTCAAAAGCTTAGTTGACATCGATGTTGTCCACCGTGCACCTGAGGGAGTAGAAGTAGAAGAATGCACCCCGCAGCAAATTGCAGACATACTAAAAGATACCATAGAAGAAATGAACAATCCAAAACCAAAGCCTGTGCTTTCAGACCAAAATGACAAGCCAATGGCCGAAATTGCAGAGAAAACATTTGCAAACATAAACGAGACACTTGAGGCAATAGGCCTTGATGCGAACAAAAACGAGGTCTTCAAGGTACCAATAAGTGAACTTGTATCAAAACTCTCGACTCAATCCGGAATCAAATATCTGATACTTGATGGAATAGTGACACAAAGACTAGTAGATGGCGCAAAGCAAGCAGGAATTGAATGTGTTATAGGACACCGAATCGCCAACCTGACAAAACGTGACGGTATTACACTCAAAACATTTACTGATCTTGGTGTAGCATAAACTGCTCAATGTCTGAGCTAAAAATTCAACACCTCATAACACTAACTGAACTTCTATCAAAGGGGGCAAAAAATAATTTTATCTCAATTACTACGTCGTCACTTGGTAAAAACATCAAGCGCTCACAACAGGCAGCGTCAATGCATCTTTTGGAATTAGAACAGAGAGGGTTTATTGAGCGAATAATGAGCGGGAGAAAGGTCTCAGTCAAGCTCACCCCAAAAGGCTATGATCAAATAGTGAATCTGTTTAATTTGCTAAAGGCCAGTCTCGAATCTGTCCCGTCATTTATTGAATTGAAGGGAACCCTTGTTTCTGGAATGGGCGAGGGGGCGTACTATATGTCGCTTAAAGGATACACAAAACAATTCAAATCAAAAATTGGCTACATTCCGTTTCCTGGAACAATGAATGTCAAATTGGAAAAAAAGGAATACGTTGAGGCATTAAAGCAGATTGCCACAATTGATGGTGTAAGGATAGACGGATTTTCAGACGGCAAGAGAACCTATGGTTGGGTCAAGTGCTTTAGGTGCAAGTTAAACGACAAAATTCCCTGCGAGCTAATACTGCTTGAGCGAACGCATCATGACTATTCCATAATTGAACTGATATCTGAAACTGAAATACGCAAAAAGGCAAATCTGAAAAATGGCTCTGAACTCTCTATAAAAATTCAACTTTAGGGATCAACTGACTGTGAAAGACTTGCTGCAAGCTGGTTTATTGTCCGTGACAATTCAACATCGTCTTGTTTTCCAGTTGACGACAAAATCTTTGCAATGAGCTGTTTGTCAATATCTGTCAATTTTGGTATTTGGAGCTGCGCTTTTTTTAACTTGCCATCGACTTCGTCAATTAGGACCTGATACTGATCAACTTGTTTTTTTGTTACCCGGATGTGATTGTTTAGTCGTACAAGATTTGTCTCTTCAAGTCTTTTCTTCTCAACTAATTCACCGCGAATTTTCTTCATTTCGTCAACGGACGAATTCGCCTTGGGCTGTTGGCTTCCAAACTGTAATAACTCTAATTCTCTGTCAAATTCCTCCTTTTGCGCTTTGATTTTATTGATTGTTGACATTTGCTTGTCTATGTGAGTCTTGACATCCTCAATGTATTGGCCCGTGTCTTGTACTGTACTTGTTAGTTCTTTTGCCATTGCTTGCGTTGCTTCTGTTGGAGTGCGTGGCCTTTCATATCTTGCAAATGTTATGCTGCGGTTTTGAACATCGGTTGCATCTTGCACATCGATTTTTGCCCCTGCAGAACGTTTTGACTCATCAGCGCTGTCCTGTAAATTGTCATTACGCTCAATATACTTGCGAGCCATAAGTTATTCAGAATCCGAGAATACATAGAGTTGTGTCTGTTTGTTTAAAACGTAAAACATTCTGAAAGTATCACGTTAGCATGACTGTGACACATTACAAGCCATGAATTGCTTCCCCGTATTCTTTTTCAATTTTGGAGCTTGAGATCCCTGGAATTGGGGACTGTAGTCTTGCTACTCTGACATCTAGTTTTAGGTTTTTACATCCATCAACTATGAATTTTTCTTGGTGGACCTGGTCATATCCTAAGGCGATGATATCTGGCCTGACTGCGTCTACTGTCTTGAAGATGTCCCCCTCGCTTCCAACAAGGCACAAGTCAACCATTACAAGTGATCTTATCAGCTCCTGTCGCTGACTCTCAGGGTGAAGTGGTTTTCTTTTTTTCATTTTGACTGCGGTGTTATCGGTTGCCACTACTACCACAAGAACATCCCCAAGTGCCTTTCCGGCATTTAATGTGTGGATGTGGCCTGGGTGAATGATATCAAATACTCCTCCCGCAAGAACAACCCGTATTGCAGTTCTGCCAAACTCGGTAAGCGATGTTTTATCGTCTGTTATGGTTCCATTTCTTACCATCTTTGAAATTCTTTCATTGATGTATTCTTCTGATAATGAGGTTTTTTTGACGCACAGATCTAGTGGTGATTCCTTGGTAATCGATGAAATGTAAAACGCGCCTAGTATTTTTTTATCTATTATGTCCAACTCTATACCTATGCGTTTGCCGTTTTTAATTTAATCTATGGATTGGTCTCAGGCTCTAGCCCCTTTGCTATTCGCAAGGCGTCAACTAGTCCGTCCGCATATCCTATGCTAAGTATTGCCAATTCGTCTTTACCTTGTCCAAAAAACAACTCGGCGTCCCGAATGTACAATTCTGCATTCTCAAGTACACTATGAAATTCTTTTGCATCTTTGTAGTACGGTGTGACCTGTTTCAGTGCCCTTCGAACCATCGGGATGTATTTTTTCATCATCTGAGATGCGATCCTTTCTATCTTTGACGAATTGTCGTCTGGCTCGTCAATGCACTTTGCTAGAGCTTTTAGCGCATCTGATTCTGTAAAATGGAGCGTTCCTGGAATCACCACCGTGTGGGGCGGATTTCCAAAATCCATGTTTTTCAATGAAGCAAAATTTCCAGCTATGATCTTCTGGTCTTGCTGGCCAATTCTTGAGGCAATCACTCCATATGTGGAGTCAGAAATCACTCTCCGCACCTGTTCTTTTTCTGATTCAAGCAGGCTTTGTATGGCATCCTTTGGATTCAAAAAGAAATTCTCGTTTTGATTGTATTCTAAGAGAACAACAGTGTGATTTCCAACCCTTAGGTTCTCATAAATTGTATAGTATGCAGTACTTGACGGAATGCCACTCATGATTGTGACTGTTCTTCCCACCTTGTAGTAATGAAGGCCGCACTCACCAACAAGTGATGTTATGGCAGACGATGCATGAATTGTATCTGTCTGAATTTTTTCTTGAACTGCCCTTGTTCTTAGCTCAATGTGAGTTGTTGCAATGTATGGATCGCCATATGACACCATGACGACATTTTTTATCTTTGAATTATCCAGTATCTCTTTTCCGTCTTCTACAAGCCATCGTGGAGCAAACTTGAATTCCCCTTTTGTAATTTCTTTAATTTTTTGAGATTCATCATTTTTCATCGGACTCGTAAACTGTTCAAAATACACTATATCTGCGTCTGAAATTATTTTTTTTGTCTTATCTGACAGCGAATCTGGTCCGCTTATACCAAGACCTACAAACCAGAGCATTATGGCGCTTTTTTGTTATCATGAAGTCTTTTTAGGTGTTGAAGTGTATTTCTCAAGACCTCGATTCCACGCAAATACTCGTTCATTGATACCCGCTCGTCTATGGTGTGAGACGCATGAGGATCACCTGGACCGTACGTCACAACAGGAATGTTCCACAACGTGCCAATTATGTTCATGTCTCCAGTTCCAGTCTTTCTGATCAGTGCCGGTCTTTTGCGTTCTACATCCATTACTCCTAGCGTAAATGCCCTGACAAGTGGCGAGTCCATTGGGGCCTCAAACGGTTCAGTCTCATCCAAAACAGAATAAAACGCGTCCACCCCTAGTCTTTTTGAAATCTCGCTTACCTTTGCTGAAATTTTTTCCCCAACCATTTTACAATTCATCGTAACCGGAATTCGAATGTCCATAATGGTATCACATTCCTTTGGGGTGACATTGTGTGAGTCGCCTCCCTTGATTTCAGTGATAGTTGCAGTGAGAATCATTCCCTTTGACTTTCCCTCCTGATTTTCCTCTAGTGACTGTTTTAACTCGTATGTGAATTTCATGGATTCCTCAATTGCATTTTTTGCAAGCCATGGTGCACTCGCGTGTGCACTGTCGCCGACATTTACCTTGAGGTTTATTGCGATTCTTCCCTTGTATGCTATTGTGACCTGTGTTATTCCACTTGGCTCTCCAAACACTGCATAATCGATATCAAGTTTTTGTTTTGCCAAGTTTTTGATTCCAGTCGCATTTCCTTCCTCATCTACTGCTCCGACAAAAATTATTGTCCCGTTGTTTTTGTGCATGGTTGACGCTGCAAGTAACATTGCCATGAGTGGTGCCTTTGCATCCGATGCACCCCTGCCGTACAGGTAGTCACCTTCCTTTCTTACCTTGACTTTGCCTGGTACTGTATCCATATGGCCGCACAAGAGCACTCTTGGGGCGCCAGAGCCAATTGTTGCAATCAAATTTCCAACCTCGTCTATGCGAACGTTGTCAAATCCAAGATCGTCACACTTGTCTGCAAGAAATTCCGCCATTGGCCTTTCTGAAAGCGATGGCGTGTAAAGCCTGAGTGCCTTCTCTAATAGTTTAATTGAAAATCGGGGTGTTATGGTAAAAGAAGAATCCATTTTTTTACTTTCCTGCGTTTACTGCATATTCTAGAATTAGTCCTGCAATGTCTTTGCCTGTCACCCGTGCAACATTTCTGTATTCTGTGGTGTTGTTAATTTCATGAACCACTAGTCCATTTTCTTTACTTTCCATTAGGTCGACTCCGACTATTTCTCCCATTACTGCCCTTGTGGCGTTGATGCAAATATCTTCTAACTCTTTTGTAATTTCGCAAACCTCTGCCGTTCCGCCAAGATGCGTGTTTGTCTTCCAGTTCCCTTCTGATGAATTTCTGTATATGGCACCTACTACCTTGTCACCTATTACTATTGCCCGTATGTCGCGTGGCGGTCTTTCCACAAATTCTTCTAAATAATGAATCTGGTATATTGGGTACATTTTCTCTCGTTCTTCTATTATTCCCTCTGCTGATTCTCTGTTGTTTAGCTTTGAGACCATTCTGCCCCAGCTTCCAACTGTCGGTTTGATTACCCTGGGATATCCTAATTTGTCTAGTGCCCCAAGTGCTGCATCTTTTGAAAACGCAACTGTCGCAAACGGCGTTGGAATTCCGTGTTCTTGCAAAATCATGTGGGTGAATAGCTTATTTCCGGCATATATTCCGGTATGTAAGGAATTTATCACATTTGCACCCATCCCCTCAAGTGCTGCAGTTGCATGCAAATTCCTGTAATAACTAACACATCGCTGCAAAACCGTTTTAAACTGTGTTTTTTTGTCTATCTCTAAAACAAGGTTTTTACAATCTACCATGTCTACTGCGATGCCCTTCTTCTTTGCAGCTTCTGAGAGGGCTTTTTCTTCAAGACGGATAGTATCGTAAAGGACCGTTATTCCGGGGCTCACTGCCCCCAATCCTCTCCAACGCTTTGGGCTGGTTTTAGCCCAAATCCACTTGAAGATTTGGTTATCT
>JACRJT010000037.1 GCA_016215465.1 Nitrososphaerota archaeon
CATCAAGAGAAGGTTTGGATCTGAAATCAGATCATATGATGATGCCATGAGAGAAAAGGAGTTGTTGTACCGCGTTTTGGCTTACAACTGTCATAGGATGTGTATGATTTCTTGCTTGTTGTGGATGGTTTCTAGGGAGCCGATATTGTGTAATTGGATTTTTAGGTAATGCCAAACCTCCGTCCTAACTACCATTCATACGACTTGCTACCAAAAATGAGATTGGAATCTAAACATACAACGAGAAAACGGTGGGAAAACTACAACGAAATAGTTTCGCAATAACATGATCGTTTTCCTTTTTCTGTCAGTCTACGACGCAGATATGACAGTTTCTCGTTGTATCATGTACGTCAAAATATTATTTAAGCATGATCTTGTTTTTCAAGAAATCAAAAAGAGATTAGAATTTTTTTTACTATTCATTATGTGGAATGCAATCAACTAAGTGGTAAAAAACGGCACTCACGGCTTAAGGTCAACAACTGAAAGTACGTTGACGACAGCCACAAATGCCTGTGATAATCTGCATCATTCTACTATTATTTTGTGTGGTGTCTGAATCAAACATGTTGGGTAGAAAAAATTAGACCTGTTTTAGAAAACCGATCTGATGTGCGTAATCGTAGATATCATCACCTAGATGCAAAAATTGGATGGCCGATGATAGCGACAGTATGTAATGGCTATTTGTTCTAATTATTTTGAATCAACATCTCAGAGTCTTTCTTGTTGCGTAATTCTAGGTCTATTTTGTCAATATCTGATATGGTTGGCTCCGATTTACACATTTGATGAAACATTCGTGTGGTTACAACCATGTTTTACAAATCTACCAATAGCATAATAGAGATATGTTGTTCAAATCAAGCACACACCGTTACTTTGCATCACTGGCATCGTCACTGAAATGCTCTATCTTAGTTGTCCCTCAAGGTTAATTTTGGAATTAATTTGTGAGCAGCCCTAGTTTGAAAATTTTATCTTACCATTCTGACTTTTCTAAAGACTTGGAAAAATTAATCTGATCTTCTATTTTTTAAAATCACTGCCCCCGAATTTAGAAAATCTCGACGGTTATAACGCCAAAATAATACCCGACAAGCGTAAGTGCGATACTCCACACGCACGATCCAAAAAACGTGTATGTGATAAACTTGGCAGGTTTCATTCGAAGCAGTCCTGCCGGAATCGAAATCATCTCCCTTAAGACTGGAACCATTCTTCCAAAAAATACTGCCTTGTCGCCGTATTTTTCAAACCATTTCTCTATCTTTGCAAGTCGTTCGTCTGTAATTTTGGCGTATCTGAGGTACCGTAATAACGCAATTCGTCCAAGCTTTATGCACACAAAATAGATTATCGTGGAGCCAATTGTTGCACCAGTTCCGCCTGCTATGCCAAGCCCTATGGCCTCAAATAGACTCATGTGATTCTGTGATGCCAAGTATCCTGCCAGGGGGAAAATAGCAAATGTTGGAACCGGTGGAAAAACAGTTTCGATTATTGCAGCGACAAATACTCCTGCATACAAATACTGTGAGACCAGTGAGCTTATCCATTGAACCAATGCTTGTATTTCTAGCAACTTTGATTCTCAGTTAGGTAGTAGTGGAGCTCTGTATAACACTCTGTACAATATTCCTGATCATTGGTATGTGTGCATTCGTATGTTTTGTTTGTATCTTTGTTGCATTTGGTGCAAATTGTCATGTTATTTTCGGATTTTTACTGTTCCCAGTCCGATGATAAATGCTCCTACTGCAATCAGGGGCACTGCCTCTGCAATTGCATTTCTTCCTGTATTGACCGCCTCTGCTGAAGGCGGCATTAAAATTACAACTGCACCGCCGATTATTATCAAAATTCCTGCCACAAACAGCATGACTGCAAGTGGTTTTGATGATTCTTTTCTTGATATGAAAAATCCTATGATTGGCAATATCATTGCGGGGCCACCCATTGCCATGCCTCTGATTTTATGATCAAACTGCAAAAATCCTGTTCCAGTTCCACCGCCGACTGCAACATCTGCTCCATATATCACAAGTAATGCTATTGAGATTCCAGTCATGATTAGGGCTGCTTTTATTGCCATGATTCGCCGTCAGTTTAATTAATTAATAAACCGTCTGGTCATTCTACAAAAGTCATATCTTTTTGCCTTAAATCGCTCTAAGATATTTGGTGTTTTCTAAAAGTTCTTTGGTAATCTGATGATAAAAGTAGTCGGGTTGTTCTTTGCAGCAATGCTTCCGCCGTGCTGCTCGATGATTTTTTTGCAAATTGACAAGCCTAGCCCTGTTCCTGTCTGCTTTGTTGTGAATAATGGATCGAATATTTTTGGCAGCACATCTTGGGGAATTCCTGGACCTGAATCCTCAAATGCAATTATCGCATTTGCACCATTGTCTATAATTCTCACGTTGATTGTTCCATTGTTCTCAATTGATTGAGCTGCATTAACTAAAAGATTTGTGAAAACCGCCTCAATTTTTGTCATATCTACATTTATTTTCATTTCACTGTTCTCTACATTGATTTTTACATTGCTTCCAAAGTTTCCATCCAATACAGCTTGGTTGATCAACTGTGTGATCTGACACGTTTGCAAGTTGAGCTGTGTAGAGCGCCCGTACTCCAAAACGTCGTCTACCTGATGTGAAATTCTTTCTATCGCTCTGTGCAGTTTGCCATAGTAGACAATTTTTTCCTCGATTCGGAGCTTTTGCTTATTTTCCATTACCTCAATTACGTTTTTGATTGTAGATAACGGGTTTCTTAGGTCATGCGCCATTCTCGATGCAAGCTCGCCAATTATTGCAAGCTTTTGTGACTTGATCAGTTCATCGGTTTTTTCGTTTACCTGCCTTTCGAGCTGATCTTTTTGAAGCTCTAATTCCTTTTCTTTTAGGACTACTTTTTCTAAATTCTTTTTCAAATCAACTGATAGCTTGCCGTTCTCTATTCTCTGTTTTTCCAATTCTTGGTTTCGTTTTTCCAATTCTTCGTTTCTGATGCTCAAATTTTCTGTGAGGCCTTGCAAAAACTCAATTTTTTCTTTCAGTCCTAGATTCATTTTCATTACCTCGTTGAACCTTGCATTTGACTGGTTTGCCAACTCTTGTAATTGGTTTCCTCTTTCCTCGACTTCGGTCTTTGCCTGGTTTAATTCCGTTATCGTCTTTCCTGTAAGTCCTGAGAATTTTTCAAAATAGGATGATTGTTCTGACATTCCCGTTTTTTATGATTTTTTTACTTGGTATTATCCTGTGTTTGTAATAATCAAACAAACAAATTTGAAAAACTTGGTCAGCGTTTGCCGTATCTATTGGAGAGCGCCAAAGACACTCATTATGAAATCCCCGTAAATCAACTGGACTACAAAGCCTGCAGTTATGAATATCATATACGGGATGCCTGGTGTTACCCATGTGTCGCTTTTCTTGCAAAAAACCGCGTTTTCTGCATGCTGTAATGCCAAGTTCAGTTTCTTTTGGTTTCCAATTTTTCGCTCAATTGAAAAGCTGAATCTCGGATTTGCGGCTCTATATCCTACAAACATTGCGATTATTTTCTTTTTTGTAGACTCATCAAAGCCTTCGAAAATGTTCTTTTTTGTTGCAAGCAGTATTGCATTTCTTGTAATGTTGATGATCATTGGCGCTATTGACATTAGAACTGCGTTTGTCAGAGTAGTAAACGGCGTCACCATATTCCCAGTCATGGTGAGGCTTGGCGCAAGAACTGCAAGCACAATCAAGGCAAAAGCGTCTGCCCCTCCAAACAATCCTATTCTCCACACTAGCAGGACAAATGGTGCAATGATCAGCGAGATTCCAATTTTGGGCAATTCTTGGCTTAGATCAGTTCCGAGCAAAACTAGGCCAATTCCTAGTGCGCCAAAAACCACCCAAATAATATCACTAATTTCCCTTTTTTTAATGTCTGATACAGTAGCAATTCCGAGCATTGCAAGTGATAAAATGATCCTGATTTGATCTAGGTATGCTAATTCTGACATTGCCCTTTTACTTTACTTGATTTGGAGTTTATTTAATGACAAGCTTGAGTTTTTTGTTTAAACGTAGTTTAGTGTGATACCTGTTTTGCAATTTTTTTCACTGGCTCAGTTTCCTTTGAGCGCTTCCAGAGGTGCTCGCAGAGACTGTACATGTTGTTTGTCATCTCAATGGAATTACTGTCCAAAACAGAGTCACTGTCATCATTCATGTCCATGGTCTCACTAAATCCGCCTGACATTACGACATGTTTTTGATCCTCCACTATCATTCTGCTTTTTGATGGAAGTTTGCCTATTCTTATTTCAGAGGCGCCAAGTTTTGCTATGATTGAAAGTGTGTTGGGATCATCACTATCTGTAATTATTCTAATCTGCCCCCCTCGATCCTTGCAAATTTTGATTTTTTCTGGTATCGCAGTATGATACATTCGCAAAAGATCCTTTTCTGTGGTGACTATGTATATCGTTCCTACAGATTCTTGTAGCATTTTTCCAATTCTAGAATAAATATTGTGTCTTCCTTGAATTATTGAAACAGTAGGGGTGTCACTCAATGGCTGTTTTCTTGTGATGTCTTTTAGATCTACTGCAAGTTTGCTGGCAAGCTTTTGCATTGTGATAAATTCATTTTCTTTACGGCTGATGATGTTTGTCAGCGCTTCCTTTGGTTCAATTGGCTTGCAAATTATTGGATTTGTAAGAGTCGTGGTGATTAACCCTGTGCTTCTTAACTTTTCAAGTGATCTGTATGCCTTACCTCTTTCAATTTCCAGTTTCGCGGCAATGTTTCCAACTGAAAGCGGTCCAATTTGTAGTAGCCCTATGTATATTTTAGAATCAATTTCTTCAAGGTCAAAATGTTTTAGCATTGTGATTAGTTCGTCTTTGTCCTGCAAATTACAAATCTGAATTGTAAATCAAGTATATTAGCTTGAGGGTGTGAAAAATCTTATTGTGCTGTATTTGTGGCTACAAAATTATGCCGGAATTGGGCTGATTCTGTCTTTTACTAAATTAATTGATTCTAGTAACCCGTCTATTCCCTCCGTACCTTTTTCATCAACCAAATTAAAGTGGCCGAGTTTTCTTTGCGGTTTTGACTCTTCTTTGCCGTACATCTTGATATGCAGATTATCGAGTTTTATTTCAGGCATTTTGTATTTTCCCTGAAAATTATCCGGACCCAAAATGTTGTACATGATTGTCGGGTGAATCAGCGTTGGGTCTCCAAGCTCAAGGCCGATTATTGCACGCAGATGTTGCTCAAATTGTGATGTCTTGCTTGATTGCAAGGTGTGATGTCCTGAATTGTGAACACGTGGTGCAATTTCATTTATCAAAATATGATCTTGTCTTGTCACAAACATCTCTATTCCAAATACTCCTGCCCCATGGAGCACCTGCATTGTCTTTTTTGCTATTTTTTCTGCTTCTGATGCAACGTTTTTTGTTACTCTTGCAGGTGCAATCGTCATTTTCAAAATATTGTTTTCGTGAATGTTTTCAACAACCGGATATGTTACAATTTGCCCTTTGGTGTTTCTTGCAGCAATCACTGATACCTCCATTTTAAAGTCGACAAATCTTTCAAGCATGAGTAGTTTTCCGGAAAAATAATTTAACGCCTGTTCCAAGTCACTCTCAGATTTTATCTTAAAATTTCCACGGCCATCATATGCATCTCTTCTCGCCTTGAGTAATGCAGGATATCCAAAATCTAATATTTTTTTTCTAAGATCGTCAAGCGATGTTATTTCGACAAAATCTGTAACTGCTATCCCATTGTCCTTAAGAAATGATTTTTGTAAAAACTTGTCTTGAATTATTCTCAGAGTTTCAGGAGATGGGTTGATTGTTGTTTTGGACTCTGCAATTTTTAGGACGGAGCTGTCACCTGATTCTATTTCATATGTTAGAATGTCTGCCTTTGAGGCAAGCTCCAAGATTGCGTTTTTATCCTTAAAATCCCCAACAATTTGCTTTGCGCCAACTTGTGATGCAGAACAGTTTGGTGTAGGGTCCAGTACTATTACATCTGATATGTGCTCTGGCATTTTTTTTGCAGCCTCCGTTAACATCATTCCAAGCTGGCCGCCGCCAATTATGCCCAAAATTTGCTTCAACATTACATCAGACGAGTATTGGATTAAAAATAGTTAAGCCCTCCTTTTACAGGGTTAATCTCTACCTTTTTGTAAGATCAGCGTATTTTTGATTCGTGCATAAACTTACAAGAAAGATCTTTTTATGTCCGAGTTAAAGTAACAACAAAAGATTCAATCTTTTTTGAATATATTGTTAGTTCGAAAATCTATCTGATCTTTCGTAGTCTGAGATTACGCAATAATTTTGTGCCTGAGAATGACTGATTCGTTCTTATTCTCAGTATGGATTGCTTTTAGAGAACAGAAACTAGATGCATTCAAACAAACTCCATTTGCATTAATCATGTCTTATCTTTGTCGCAAAACTTTGTTGATTACCAAGCCGACATTACTTCTATCAAATGGCTTTACAATGTAATCTCGGGCGCCAATCTTCATTGCATCTTGGACTATTTGCTTCTGCTCAACAGATGTGACCATTATCACCTTTGCCATAGGGTTTATTTTCATTATGGCTCGTAGCGCCTGAATTCCATCTGCTCGTGGCATGTTTACATCAAGTGTGACTAGATCTGGTTTTTGGGCTTGAAATGCCTTTACTCCCTCTACCCCATCACCTGCTTCAATTATTTCGGTAGCAAGACCATTTCCCTTGACTATGTCCCGAAGTAGAGTTCTCATAAATGAGGCATCATCAACTATTAGGATTTTTTTCGTTTGTGGAACTACACTCATTGTTTACACTCTTGACAATTTTTTATTGCGAATGAATTTTGATCGACTTGGCAGATTTCTGATTTTACATGTATTTGCGTCATGTCTATGAGAAGATATTTTCATTTGATAATAATGTCGAGTATGTTTACAGTGATCACATTCAACAATGTAATGTTTTAAAACCACGAAAACTTTGTCAATATCAAGTTGGAATCGTTAGAACCGTTAAAGAAAAGCATCCCAATAATCATTAATGCTTTCCTAGCTAACGTAGTTGATCACCCAAAAGACAAAAAGGAATGGAAGTTTGGCTATGATCTTGACTTTTACCACGGTGAGGCAACAGGTTGGCTTGAAGGCCAGCTTGTAGGATTGTTCTCAGGTCTGTATAGTCGTCAACCGTCAGAAGGTGAAATGGGACAAATCAGGGGGCTGACGTTCGCTTTTATGCCTGAATTGAGGGCTACTCTTCTTGAAACCATCCCAACAATTAGAAAATCCACGTTAAAAAACACCGATGGACAAATTACTCCATAACTTGTTATCAAATGATTTTTTCGTGTTTTGTTTTCATGATTGGATTTTCGTCTAATTGCAGATGTAAAAAATCATAATTGTAGTTACACCGTGTCAAATCATGCTTTTATCTGTAAAATAAATTTGGTGCAAAATTGCAAAATTTGCCAATCTGTCTACGCTGACAGTTATGGTGTACTTTCTTTTGATATCATGATATGCTAATATGATATTTTTAACAAAAACAGACGTAGATTAAATAACCTCTGACGACCATAGGGAAGAAATGCCCGTAAAGGACATGTTTCTTGGATATGAACACAGAGAATTACTCAATTCCAGAGTTGGCGACATGTTTGATTTTGAAAACACACTACCAACTGCAGTCCATATATCAGATAATGTGACTGATTGTATCAATGTACTAAAAGATGATGAGCTTTGTCATGATGGCGCACTTGTAAAAAGCCGTGACAAGCATGTTGGAATAGTCACTGGAAGAGAGCTCACCGCAGGATTGTTGTCTTTAGGTGTGAAAAAATTTGTGGGACGTTCAATAGGAGATTATTTTAGTTCAAATTTTAACACTCTGACAGAAGATGAGACTCTTTTGGATTTTATTCAAAAGATACAAAGATCAAGAAGAGGTTTTGGACTGGTACTGAGAGATAAAAAACTGGTAGGCAAACTCTCAATTAGAGATGTTGTATCACTTTACCTGAAAATGGATTCAAGTGCAACACTTAGAGATTTTCCAGCACACCAAATGATCTCAGTATCACCTACGACTACCATAAAAGAATCCCTTCTCCTAATGATGAAATCCCATATAAGAAAGATTTTCCTCAAAGATAAGTTATGTCCGTTCATATCAGAAAGAAACGTTTTGGGACTTGTGGCAAGTTGTGCATCAAAAAATGACTATATTACCTTAGATAAGCCCATAACTGAATGTAAGAAAAACTATGCCATTGCGCTAAAGGAAGAAAAAATAAAAGATGCCTGCCAAAAACTATTGCTTTCCAATTCTACATGTATTGTATATGATAAAAAATACATTTTTACAGCATGGGATATTGCGACATCCTTTCTTGTTGATAGAATTCATGATTATCAAAAACAACTCCTCTCATCAGAAAAACTGGCAATGATGGGGGAACTTTCAGCAAAGCTAAACCATGAGCTAAGAAATCCCCTGTCAATAATCAAAAATTCATCCGAACTGCTCAAAGCAAGGGGTGGAAATAATCTGAATCTAGAACAGATTACCTATATTCAAATGATCGATCGGGCTGTAGCACGAATGGCTCATCAGATAGATGACGTACTTGATTTTGTAAGAATAACTGATTTGAACATTACTGCGTCATCAATATCTGACTTGGTTGGCGATACACTAGAAAGCATTACTCTTCCCCAAGGTATGTCTCTTGTAACAAACATTGAAGATCATTGTGTGCAATGCGACAAGGTAAAGATCAAAGTTGTCATTAAGAATCTAATCTTAAATGCAATAGATGCCATGATGGAAAAAAGAGGTAAACAAAAGGAAATTCACATTAATGCAAAACAGGAGAATGACATCACAGTACTCGAAATCAGTGATACGGGTGTAGGAATTTCTCAAAGGGATCTGGCAAGAATTTTTGAGCCATTATACACAACAAAACAAACTGGATCAGGACTTGGCCTTGCAATTTCCAAATTTATTGTAGATTTTCATAAAGGCGACATCTCGGTATCTAGCAAGGCAAATGAAGGAACAACGGTTACCGTTCTATTACCAATGAAGCCTTTTGGTAATGCAAATTAGATTCGGTATGAACCAGAGTAATCTGGATTGTTTTTATTTCTCAGCATTATTGGTGTTATACCTTAAAAATAACTAGTGTTAAAAATAGTTAAGCCCCTCTTTTTATGGGAATTAATCCATATTTTTTCAGATCTGGTATACGACAAAACTATGACTAGGTGTAATTACATCTGTGGATTTTTCTATAAAATATAATATTAAGAAAGCAGTACTTTTTCTATTAGAAATACTATTTTCTCAATATCGATTGGCTTACAAACGATTGCAGCTATGGGCAATTCTTTTAGCATGGCTGTAATTTCCACAGTAGGACTTCCAGTTAATAGTATGATCTTGGCATTTTTGTCTAGGCTAAAAATTTCTTTTGTAGCATAATATCCATCATAATATGGCATTCTAACGTCTAGAAAAAGAATGTCAGGTTTTTTTTGTTTGTACAATTTAACTGCATCTTTTCCATTGTAAGCAGTACCAACTACGTTTATTCCCCGCATCTCGAGCAATTCTTTGAAAATTTTTACAAAATCTGCCTCGTCATCAACTATGACCACTTTGATATTCATTTTTAGATCTCCTCATTTTTTGGGAGATGAATTAAGAATGTTGTCCCTACATTCTTTTTTGTTTTGACATTGATGGTACCACCATGTTTTTCAATAATTGCTTTACAACTAGGCAAGCCTAAACCAGTTCCAATCTGTCGTGTTGTAAATAATGGATCAAAAATCTTTGATAGCAGATCACGTGGTATGCCGGGACCATTGTCTTCTACTTCAACAAGTACATGAGTGCCTTTACTTTTAATTCTGAGATTAATTTTACCCTCATTATTCATCGCTTGAATTGCATTTAAAATCAGATTCAAAAAAACAATTTCTAATTTTTCAGCATCACATTTTATTTTTACATCGTTTTTTGGGATGCTGATCTTTATTTTACCATAACATTTTACTCGTCTGACCGTGTCCTTTAAGATTTGTAATAATGAATATGTTTTAAGATTTAGTGGTTGCGGTTTAACATAATCTAATACCTCTTCAACCTGGTGAGACATTCTTGTTATGGATCTTTGGATCATTGAAAAATATTCAGAGTAACGTGATAATGCCGGATCCTTCGTCAATTCTAATATCTGAATTGCTCCTTTTATTATGGAGAGTGGATTTCTTAAATCGTGTGCAATTCTTGCAGATAATTCTCCGATGGCTTCTAATCTTTTTGTTTTTATGCCCTCGATTTCTTTTGTAGTGTAGATTTCACTGATATCTCTCATAACCGTATGGCTTCCAATCAATTTGCCCTTGTCATCATAAATATTGCTGGCACTCAAAAGAACTGGAAAAATAGTCCCGTTTTTTCTTTTAAGCCAGATTTCGTGATTTAATACAAATCCAGAAGACCGCCATTTTTGAAAAGTCTGTTTCATTTCATTTATGCTTTTTTCTGCTACGTGATCAAAAATTGACGAGCCAATTACTTCATTCATTGAATAGCCAAGTGTTCTTGCATATGCTTTGTTGCATAAAATTATTTTTCCACTCAGATCAACTGTTCTATATAGATCAAGTGATTCAAAATAATATTTAGCATATACTGCTGAATCCTTTGTTGAGGATTTTTTCATTATACTTACTGTAATTTTTGTTATTCTAAATATGTGCTACTAGAAGAACAACAAAGTTCATTTTTGATACATATTTAGTATTGATTAGCCTATTTCAGAATAATATTGAGAGAAATAGTTCTTAAAAAGAATACCCATGAATATTTACAGTAATATCTGATTTTAAAATACATGTTCCTCAATGAGTGTTTGAAAGTAACAGACAAGAATACAATATGGAAAAACTTGCATCATAGATGTGGCAAAAACCATGTCTGCAATAGTGATTGATGATGATCATGACATGGTGGAAGTGTTATCCGAACTTTTGAAGATCAAAGGTGTAGATGTTGTCGCAAAAGGTTATGATGGAAATGATGCTGTTACTGCGTACAAGATTTTGAAGCCAGATATTGTGTTTTTGGATCTTATGATGGATAATTACGATGGGTTCTTCGCGCTTGAAAATATCCGAAGAATTGATCCTAATGCCAAGGTAGTAATTATAACTGCTGATGAAAATTATGAAACAAAACAAAAATTGAAAAAGCTAAGCCCTACCAAAGTTTTTCACAAACCACTTGAAATTGACGAAGTAATGAATTTGCTTGGTACTTTTGAAGATTTTGATTCTTAGCTCATGTTCGGCATACAAAATTAAATTCAATTCCAGTTTACAGCATAAAACTAATCTAAAAGAGATTTTTGTTGAATTAGATAATTATCTCATCTGAAATAGGGCAAAAGAAAGTGTTATCATAATGATCAAACTATTTCTTATAATGAGTTAAAAAACTTGTAAAATAATGCTAAGCGATATCGTCTCTTGTCAATTTGATTTAAAACGAATAGAACGACTTCTTAAAATACAGCACGCCTTAGATCTCCACTCCATCATAGGAATTACTGATACGAACGGTATAATCACCTACGTGAACAAGGAATTTTGTAGAATATCAAAATATGCTGAAGACGAATTAATCGGTCAGGATCATCGTATACTAAAATCGGGATTCCATTCGGATGAATTCTACACTGGAATGTGGAAAACCATATCGAGTGGTCGCATTTGGAGAGGAAGTGTAAAAAATATGGCCAAAGATGGTTCTTTTTATTGGGTAAAGACAATCATTGTTCCATTACTTGATGAGTTTGGTAAACCAATAGAATACGTATCAATTCGCACGGATATAACAAAAGAAAAAGAACTACAAGAAAGATTGGCAGAATCCACTAACAAGCTTGTAAGTGCAGAAAGATTTTCTGCAATTGGAGAATTATCCTCAAGGCTTGCACACGACTTAAGAAATCCTCTTTCCGTAATAAAAGCAGAAGTAGACATATTCAAATTCAAAAACAAAAATAGTGATGAAAAAACTTTACAATCGTGTCAAAGGGTGGAAAATGCAGTAGCAAAAATAACATATCAGATAAACACCGTCTTGGATTTTGTTAGGACGAAACCTCTTCATCTTGATAAAAACTCTGTTTCTTCTATCATTGAATCGACACTTTCTAATATTGTGATACCTGATAGAATAAAAATAATTTCGCCTCAAACTGATACTGTGATTATATGCGACTCACATCAACTTGAAGTGGTATTTGAAAACCTGATAACAAATTCAATTCAAGCTATGGAAAACGATGGCACCGTTACAATTAGAGTGATTGAAGAAAATAATTCAGTGATTATTCAAATCGAAGATACTGGTGATGGTATCCCTGATGAAATCGTTCCAAAAATATTTGAGCCTCTCTTTACTACAAAACACAAGGGCACTGGTCTCGGATTAGCAAGTGTCAAAAATATAATAGAACAGCATCAGGGTAAAATTTCATTAAAAAATAACCCAACTACATTCACCATCCGTTTGCCGCAACAACTAAAACTACCTTTAGAAGAAAAACTAACCATCGATTCTATCCCATAGTGTTTTTGGACTACTGAAAACCCCTTATGGGAATCAAAATTGAACAAATAGGGCGTTTCTCTGTTCTGATGCGTATTGTATAATTGTTGTATGGTGATGAATTTCGAGGCTGTTTTTATCTTGATAGCGAGTTGATCCTCCTTTAAGAGACGACCTTATTGAAATAATTAATTAGATTATGTAAACCATGGTTAAAACAGTCAGAATCGGCAAAAAAGTTTCTTTCAACTCCTTATTTATCCCGCAAAGATGTCGTGTTTTCTGATTATTTTCACATCAAGATGGCTTGTAACTTCATCTTGTAGATAATTGTGAAATTAGTGCAAAATCAAACTAAATCTTTGAATAAAAAATATGTGATGTTTAAGAAAATAATTTCTTTACCTTTGCAAGTTCGGTTTTGATAGAGTCAATTTTTGCATCTATTTTCTGTGCAGGCTCGTCCTTTTGTATGATGTTTCTAAGATCAGCTCGTAAAAGCAGTTCGATTTTTTCCATTTGCTCGAGGTCTTTAGCCGCAATTGCACTTTCAACATATTCGTAATTTTCCAAGTATGCTGTTGTTGCAAGTGAGAGTGCAGTGTTCTTGTCTCCATCATTATATCTTGACGAGACTTGGTCAAGCAAATCCTCGATGTTATTTATTGTTGAGAGAACTTCGTTATTCTTTGTTATTGGTGTTCCCATCATGGAACCCATCATATTTCCACCCATCATTCCCTGATTCATCCAACCGGATCCCATCATGCTTTGCCAGTTAGTATTGTTGCTCATCCAAGGACCCATCCAGCTTTGTTGGAATTGTGGGTTGTTCATCATTCCGTACATGAACTGTTGGTTTTGCATCATCATGCCCATCATCTGTTGGCTCGTCTGTGGGTTGCTCATCATACTATTCATCATGCTTGGGCCCATCATACTCATCATTGTCTGCATGTGTTGAGGATTGTTCATCATTATGTCGTGCATTTGTTGAATTGCTTGTGGGTTGCTCATCATACTGCTCATCCAGTTGTTCATTACTTGAGGATTATTTATCATGGTTTGATGCCACTGAGTCATAGTTTGCGGATTATTCATCATTTGTTGCATTTGCTGCGGCGTCATGTGCATAAAGCTGGAAGACTGGTTTGCTGAAAAAACTGCATAGCTAATTCCCAACCCTGCAAAGAAAACACCTATGGCAACTCCGATTAATAATGATTGATTTGCCATTGTTAGGTATGCACTCCTAAAGATAATAACATTACAATCGATTTTCATCTCTGATTCTCAATTATGAACATAGTTTAGGAGGAAATAGTGTAAAATCTGTAACTTCAATTATGCCCATCTGAAAATTGTAGGGGCGGTCAAATTTGAACCGACTCTGTAGGAAGTTGAACCAATTAATACCAATTTGAGTCAGGATTGTATTAGTTAACTAAATTATGTAAACCATAATTAAAACAACTTGATTATCGTTTATTCTACTTACAAAATTATCCTGACTTTTTGTCTGGCATAAATCTCAGACTATATTTGCCATAGTAAAACACTACACCGGTGTTTTGTGAAAATACATATTTATCCATAATTCGTGAAATTTTCGATGATTATGATATCTATTCCAACTATGAGAATAAGGAAGTCAAACTAATGTCAAAAAATGTAATCATTAAACATTTTACGATAGTTATCTCAGTAACCATCATCATTGTCGCACTCTGGACTTTTATCATTGTGCCTGAGTATGAACAATTACCACCAAATTTTACACTTAACATGGAATATGAGGGAAAAGATCAAATTGTAAATAATGTTAATGGAGAATTATCTGAGCCATATGTGCTCAAAGACATTTTGTCTCAAAAAGCTATATCTGTCAATGACAACATTCTAACTATATCCTCAACTGTAACTGGCATGAGGGCGGATACTGGAGAGATAGTTTTTCAAGATAATCAAAAATATGATGTAGATCGAATTACTCTGATGCATTCTGACAAACCCAATAAACGATTTGGATTTTTGCCCGGAGTGAAAAAACAGGATTATGATTTTCTTCATCCTCTAATTTTTGATAACTCTGTCCTTGTTTTTCAAGGAACTGATAAAATAAACGATTTAGAGGTTTACAAATTTTCAGTAAAGTCTTTAGAACATGATGTGTCATCTGCGTTTCCCTCTTTTTCTTCCCACACGATATGGGCAGACACTTATGCTACATTGTGGATAGAACCGATTACTGGTGATATGCTTCGTTTTGAAAAAAGTTGGGATAACTATTTAGTTGAAGAAGGACTACATAAAAACACAATAGAAAAAGGTTGGAAGCATACTACTGCTTTTACTGAATCAATCTTAACGCAAAACGCTAAGACGAAAATAGTCAACCTGAACTTCTCCAAAGTTATTATGCCTGTATTTTTAGCATCTATAAGTTTAGGATTGGGATCTGTTCTGATTTTATGGTTTAGATTAACAACCATCAGGAAAAAAAATGACCAGTTATCACTGCTTGGTAATTTGACCGCAAGAATAGCACATGACCTCAAAAACCCACTAAGTGTCATAAAAAGTGATCTTGCAATGATGTCTTTACAAGAAAAAGAAAATCCAGATGAAAAAATGGAACAGAGAATCAAACGTCTTCAAAGAACTGTAAATAGAATGGAACATCAAATTGCTGGAGTTATGGATTTTGTGAGAAAAAAACCATTAACATTCGGGCGTTTTTCATCACGGGAACTAATAGAAACCGCTCTTGAGAGTATTACTATTCCAGAGAACATCAAAATACTTACTCCAGCACACGACGTTGTAATAATTGGAGATCTTATACAATTAGGGGTAGTTCTGTCCAACATAATTACCAATTCGATACAAGCAATAGGAACATCTGGAGAAATTTCAATATTGATGGAGGATAATCCGGACTACGTAATTATTAGTATAATAGATTCAGGTCCAGGCATACCTGAGAAGGATTTGCCTAAAATCTTTGATTTATTATTTACAACAAAACAAACCGGTACGGGGTTGGGGTTATTCAGTTGTAAAACAATTATTGAAAATCACGGAGGAAGTATTTCGGTCAAAAACAATCCTGCTACTTTTACTATCCTTCTTCCAAAGAAACAGACTAAAACAAATTGACATTTTATTTCAAATGTACTAGATCGTAATTCCATATGATATTTTGTGATGTTGGATACTTTAAAGATGGAGGGAAAACCCATCTTAGAATAATGACATAATTGAGATCCTTTTTACTCAATCCGTAAAACAATTCCTTATTGAATCCATCTAAGCGGTAAGAGTCGCAATGTTGACCTGAAAAACCTAAATGTTTTAGGATCAACATAAAATTTTATCATTTATTCTAATTTGAAGCAGACTATTTTTTCAGATATTGTTAAAAGCGTCGCTCTCTTTTGAGTATCATGGTTACAAAAAAGCCACTAGTCGGAATAATAATGGGATCAAGCTCTGATAGCAAGGTAATGCACAGTGCAGCAAAAATCCTAGACGACTTTGGAATTCCACACGAAGACCAAATCATATCAGCTCATCGAACCCCGACAAGACTAGAAGAGTATGCAAAGCATGCGGAAAAAAATGGATTTAAAATAATAATTGCAGGCGCTGGTGGCTCTGCACACTTGCCTGGAATGGTTGCATCTCATACCATAATTCCTGTAATTGCAGTACCGATAATGGTGTATAATGACAAGTCAGAGAAAAAACAAGAACGATTCAAGTTTTCGGCATTTGGCGGAATGGATTCACTCTTGTCCATAGTTGAAATGCCAAACGGATCCCCCGTTGCTACAGTTGGCATCAACAAGGCCGCAAATGCCGGATTATACGCAGTAAAAATTCTTGCAAATGAATTTACAGAACTGCAAAAGAAACTAAGAACATTCAAGCAAAAGCAGCATCAATCGGTACTTGAAGAATCAGATGAGATGAAAAAAACAGGCCTTGTCAAATTCGTACAAAAGAAATTCAAATGATTCTATGTCAGTATTTTGAATTGAATGTTCTTTGATTTTAGGTGCGCGACTAGCTTTTGTGCGTGTTCCTTTCCTTCCATTTCAAGACTGAGTGTTACGCCTGCAGTTCCGGCATCAATGTTTGAGCTTAGTCTGTCATGAACTACCTCTACAATGTTTACGCTCAATGAGGCTATCTCATCTACTACTTCTTTTAGCGCACCTGGCTTGTCTTTTAGCAAAATGAAGATTTTGACCAGCCTGCTCATTGCGGTGAGGCCCTTTGCTACTATCTGCCCCAAAAGATACATGTCTATATTTCCACCGCCTAAAATTGGGACGACTTTTTTGCCTTGTGCTGGTCTTGCATTAAGGAGATATGCAAGTGTAACTGCACCTGCCGGCTCTACTACCATCTTTGCACGCTCCATTAGCAAAAACATTGTCTTGACTATCTGAGTGTCGTCGACAAGAACGATGTCGTCAATTAGATCATTAATTATTTTAAATGTCAATTTTCCTGGCATCTTTACTGAGATTCCATCTGCAATTGTTCTCTCGCCTTTTACTGCTTGCAGTCTTCCTACCTTCACTGAGTTTTTCATTGCAGGAAATGCTTTTGATTCAACACCAATTACTTTGACTTTTGGGTTTTTTGCCTTGACTGCAATCAAAACGCCTGCAGCTAACCCACCACCGCCTATTGGGACGTAGATTTCATCTACATCTGGGAGGTCTTCTAAAATTTCTACTCCTATTGCACCGTTAGCCGCAATTATTTTTGGATCATCAAACGCATGGATTATTTTTGCACCTGTTTTCTTTGAAACCTCTTGTGCTTTTGCCCATGACTCATCATAGTTTATTCCCTCAAGTATGACCTTTGCACCATATCCTCGAGTTGCAGCAACTTTTGCAGGAGATGCAGTAACTGGCATCACTATGGTGCATGGTATTTTTTCAAGCTTTGATGCAAATGCCACCCCCTGCGCATGGTTTCCAGCTGATGCCGCAATTACTCCATTTTTCTTTTCCTCTTTTGTGAGGGATTTTATTTTTGCATACGCTCCTCTGAGCTTAAATGAACCCGTCCTTTGCTGAAACTCTGCTTTAAGATACACCTTTGAGCCAGACATTTTGCTAAACGTGTCTGTGTATAACAGGGGAGTTTTTCGAATTATGTTTCCGTATGATTGCCTAATTTTGATAATTTCGTCATAAGTTGGATTCATTAGATTTGATCGCAGTTCCTCAACTATATTTAATTTCTCGTGTGGAACCACACGTGATTTAGAAAATTTGTAGTTTTTGTTCGAGTGACATCAGGATATCCTTAAATAGAATAACGATGATCGTACATACTCTGTCAAAGGGTCAGTTCTCCCCTAAGAACTATTCAATTAGTTCCTGATCCTTTGACATTGTTATTACAAAAGTTGTATCACGACGAATATAAGAATTTCTTAGTTTGATAATGCATTAATTATGTCGTTTAGAGATTTTGTGACATATTCCTTTGTTTCTGCAGACATTCGTCTTGGGTCAAAAATTGCCTCCTTTGATTTCTTTTTGATGTAGTCAAGATCAAACGTACAAAGGCATCCCTCTTCCCCGCCAATCAGCTTGCTTTCATCAAGCAACACAGACGTAGTTTGGTATGTTTCTACAAGTAAATTATCTAACTCTTTGAATAATTCTTTTTTTCTTTCTGCTTTTGCCTTAAAGTCAAAATCTGTCTTTCCGTTCATATCCTCAACTAGTTTTTCCCTCATTTTGTCGTTTTCAAAGAGCACCTCGAACAGCTTTTGTCCATCAACATCCTTGAACCCGAGGGATTCGAGTTTTTCCTTTATCATACTGTCTGTCATTTCTGCAAGCTCCTTTTCTTTGTCTATTGTACTGTCCAAAAGATCTGCCAATTCTTTTTGGATTTTTTGTACCTCGATGCTCACTTTGTAGTATAGCAACGCGTGATATTGTAGTGACATGTGCCAAAGCAGGACATAGTTTCCGACCTGTTTTTCAAGCTTAACGAATATTCTCCTCAAATCCTCATCGTTTGTTATGGAAATTCCACCTGTTTTCCAGTCTGGCAGACTGTTCATTATTTTGCTGTAAAATGCCTTTATGCCCTCTGGATCAAAAGTGGTCTGCTCAGTTACCGTGGTGTCACCAAGCATAACCTTGACGCTTGCAGGCTTGGTAATCTGCTCTATGTTTTTCTGAAATATTTCGCTTATTTTTTGAGATTTTTCACCCAAATCTTTCATAAATTCGTCTGTAGTATTGCTTCCTAGACGCACAAGTGAGCCTATCCTTTGAGACTAAAAATCCTATGTCTGGGTTCAGTCATTTGGGCGAACCTGTGTATTTCTTGCCAATAAGCGAATCTCGTTGAGCTGCAGTTTTCTATTTTACCTACCAATCTCTTATATACAAAATATGTCTAATTGTTCTGGGAATGTCCGTTCACAGGATACTTTGCTCCATCTGCAGCGTAGAAGTGGTCCAGTATTACGATGACGGCTATAAAGGAAAAAGAGCAAAATGTCCTGTCTGTGAGATTAGTTTTCCATTAGAATAGGTGATTATTACAAGATGAGCGGAACTGAAAGTAACAAGATAAAAAGCGACCCGACCGAAAATTCTTCGACCAAAACAAAACCTGATTATGGCATAATCGACATGATGCTAAGTCACGGTGAATTAAGGGTCATTGACTCAGAAACTCTGATCAAAGAAACTCAGAATCGGGTATGGCATGCGTTAAAGAGTGGTTATGAATATTCTCCAGTAGAAGACCAGTCTGACGCATTTTTGCGAAAACATGTCTCATCTAGAATGAAAATGGTTGTAATGTATGTGGATTTGGTCGGCTCTACAAATATTGCACTTGAGCTTCCGGAAGATAAGGTTGCAATCATAATTACCTGCTTTGCGCAGGAAATGGCGTCTACAATACGACACCATAACGGATACGTGCTAAAGTTCGTAGGTGATGCGGTAATCGGGTACTTTGTTGCAGAAGAAAACCAGCTCCAACCTGCAGACGATGCGGTACTGTGTGCAAAATCCATGGTATCCGTAATCCAAAAAGGAATCAACCCAATTCTGAATCAATATGACTATCCAGATTTGGCAATCAAAATAGGAATTGATTATGGTGAAAACATGATAGTTAGATATGGTGCAGACGCCAAAAAATCACACGTTGACATTTTGGGACCATCAATGAACATCGCAGCAAAAATCCAAAACATGGCAAAACCAAACCAAATTCTTGTAGGCGATGATATCTATACTAGGATTCACCCCTCAATCCAATCTTCATTTGAAAAAGTTGTCTGGAAGAACAATGAATGGAAATATCGGAGGTCTTCTGGCGAACTGTATCCTGTCTACGCGTACATCGATTAGACTGTGAATCTTTCTGGACACTCGACGTGCTCGTAGTGGTGATCAGTGAATCTTTCACTTACCACGTAAATTACAATTTTGTGCAATTCACTGTCCATGATGTTCTTTTTGCACTTTATGCAGTTCTTCAAATCTACCTTCATTACAGGCTGGGTGCGATCTCTGATCGCTATAAGGATCTGCGATCAGCTCAATTTGATTAAAAATGCCCCTGAATTTACAACCGAGTATATGTAATGCCTGATGCCAAAGCAAAAATACCTCGTTATTTCTAGCAATAATGTCATGAATCCGGTAGAAATGAAAATGTTCATGGAGATACACGGCTATCCATCAGGGTTTAGTCTGAGCCCGTTTAATCTTCCAAGATATCCTCCTGGGGCAAATGCGCCGTTTTCAATGAATCCTGCAAAACTCAAAGAAAAGATAATCCGTGAAAACGAAACATTCTCTGTAAAACTGCATGACTTTAACAAGATGTATCTTCAACAGGCCTCGAGCCTACTTGAGATGACATCAAAGATGGTTCCACCAGGACACCCGATGTACTCTCAAGCTAGACCTGAAGTAGTTGAGGGTGAAAACGAAAAACTGCGTAAAGAAAATTCGGAATTGAAAAATCGCTTTGAGCAATTGACAAAATCGAAAAAGCGGGACTAGCTAAAGGTATTTCCTGTATTTTCTGAAAATCTGCCGTATTATTTCCAATTCTTTACCGTCCAGTGAATTGTTTGGCTGAGTCTTTTGTAGATATGTATTAAGGTGCAGTCTCTCGCTGCTTTTCAAGGTAATTGCTGACATCTGAGTCAAGTAGCAAGGATTATTCTGATAGGATCAGAATCTGCACTTATTTGGTCTTGTTTAAATCACAAACTCTTTTAACTTTTGACTTGTGTAGTAATGGCATGAGCAAAACCCCCGAACAAAAATGGAAGGATTCTATTATATCGTATAGGAAAAACTGTCAGAAAATTATCGCAATTTCAAAATTGGTTCGATATGCTGGAGTAATTAATGAATACGGAAGAACGCTTACTGGAATAATACAGCCTGGAATAAAACCAATTCTAAAACCCGAGGATGCAAAAAACGAGTTCTTCATTGTTTCAAATCTGATTACTCTGCGACACGTCCAATCAAAGGCGTTTGGCTCCCTTGATCATATTGTACTGCAGCACAAAAAAGCAACAATTGTTTGCGTTCCGGACGGAAATATCATGTATTATGTATCACTGAATCCTGGCGTAAAGTCGCTTGATGAAACAATAAGAAAGATAAAGAGATTGTTTTAGACTGGCGTAAATCCGTGGTAGCCTGATGTCTGTTGCGCTTTGTCGACAAATATGGGCTCAAATAACGATACCATGTATTCGTCCGGATCCAAAACTATTGCGTTTTTTCCAGACTCCCTGTCTACGATGTCTCGGTATATTGTGACGCCTTTTGCCTTTAGCTCCTCAAGTGCTGATTTCACATCGCCTACCAAAAATCCAATCACTATTCCGTTTTCAAGTGATGTTCCAAGGTGCTTTGCAGTCAACGATGCCGGGTGCAGACTCAAAAGTGCGCCTGACTGACCCAAGTCAACCCATGATCTTCTCTGGTTTTTTATTGGAAGCCCCATGATGTTGTGGTAAAATTCTACAGACTTGTCCAAGTCCTTAACTGCGAGGATGACATTTCCGACTCTTTTTATGTTCACGACTCTGTTATACACTACAATGTTAAATGCTTTATGAAATGATGAGTGAAAAAAACCCACACCCTTTAGGGTTGGGATGAAAGCGAGTCCTGATTGCAAAAAGATCTGATGGATAAACTAGAATGAAGTAATGCCTGTGGGCATCTCAACAAGGTCGATGAGGCAAGCTAAAGCATGTGGACTTGGGTATTTCACTGTATTTCCATCATAGTTTCAGTTCGCTCAACGCCGGGAATCATTTGGATTTTTGTTGTAATTTCCCTGATTTCAGATAAATTCTTGACGTCAACAAATGCGACTGCGTCAAACTGGCCGGATACTGGAAATGAATTATACACAAAGTCCATCTTGCCAAGCTTTGCGGCAATGAGTTTCTTTGGCGATTTGACTAAGATTACTGCTTTTACCATCCCAAGTTTACCTCCACTTCGATGAGGGTTTCAGTACTGACAATTTCCTTTATTTTCTTAAAGTCAATTACCATGTTGTTTATCTCATCCATCGTCCCAGACAATAAAACGCAAATATCTGCCCTGCCGGTTACTGGCATGATTTCTTTGAGCAATTTGCGCTTTTTCCGCAGTGCCTCTATGACCTTGTCCGTCTTGCCTGGCTTTATTGTGATGAGGCACACTGCGCGCATATGTGGTATAATGAGTTTTTGCGGATAAAGGTTTAGTCTTCGACTTCTTGGGATCTTGCTTCTTCCAAGTATGCCTTTCTTGCCTCTAGTTCTGCTTCCTTGTCTTCTTCTAATTTTTCGTCTATAATCACCAAGCCATCGTCTGCTACGAAGTCGTCTTTTGATTTCTTTGATTTTTTCTTGGCATCCTTAGCTGGTTTTTCCTTTTTTGGTGCTACTTTTGCAGCTTTTTCCTTTTTAGACTTTGGTTCTTTTGTTTTTGCCAAGTTAACTTTCTCATGAGGCTATTTTGATGTATTAAAACATTACTTTGAAGGGTTCTGTCGGGTTGTCGAGACCTTTTCGATCACCAAAATTTTCAAGGTGTTAGGTGGTGTTTTTATTGATAGATAGTTCAACCATTGAGTTTATTCTTACCGCGTCACTTACAGGCGGTGTATTTTTTGCAGGTTATTATGCAAGAAAACTACAAAACGATCTTAACGTCGTCTTCTCTTGGTCAAAAAGAGAGCAATAATTACTATCCCGATCACACCGAAGATGACAGCACCAGTAGCAGGTATGTTACCTAATGAAGATAATTTGTGGTCGGGTATTATTGAATCACCAAATTCGTATACTAACCCTGCAACAGTTGCAAGTATTAACGCAATTATAACACACATAACCCATCTTGCCATGATCGATCTGGATCAGATGACAACTAGATAAAGATACAGATTTGTTGCTATTTTTCAGGCGAAATCTCTACTTTCCTACCTTACTGGAGTTAGAATCTAATTCTATTGGGCTATCAAGACCTGAGATAATATCCCCTAAATACAAAAGTTAAATAGTATTTTTTTGACCTAAAATCACGTTTGGTCGTTTCAATAACAACACTTGCAAAAGAGATCCAAAAACAATTTCCACGTGTTATCAAACCCAACAATTATGCAGACCTCATTTTAGAGGGAAAGAAAATAAATGCAACCAATAAAAATAATGCAGTAAAAAGAAGAAAGTTTTTAGAATCTGGAATTGTTACACCGTCCACCTTCAACTCATCATATTCTAGATTGGGATTGTTAGTACAGTTACCTAACATGGACAAAACTTTTGCAACATCATCATCACGTCGTGGACTTTCATTTAGTCCCAGTTTAACATTATCTTGGTTGAATTACGAAAGATATTATATGTATAAACACATTGTTAAAAATCTACAAATTAAGAAAATTGTTTGCAGTGTATTGAAAATACCAATTAATTCTTCTTTGGATTCAATACAAAAAAAGATGGAATTGGGAAATGCCATCAAACAGGTAGGTATTTACAAACGAGTTTATGAAAAAATAAAAAGAACACAATCTGTTGAAGGTTATATGTGGATGGGTGTTGTAACAATTCCAGCTAGTCATTATTACCTAAGCGACCTATCAAACTCTTTATTACGTAAGGTGAACTAAAAAGAGGTGATAGAATGTTAGTTGAAATGAAACCAAATGAAGAAACGCGAGGCATGGTCTGTGGAGGATGCGGTCACGCATTTTCAAGTCACAAGATTACTGTAAATACAAAAACTTCCAAACTAAATGGAAAGTGTAAGGTTTGCGGCTGCAATGGAATATCGGAAGGATAAAAATTTAATTTTTTTAATTTCTTTCCAACATTTTTAGATTATTTGTAATATCTGTTTACTTTCTCAATTTATTTTCAATCTCGGATTCTGCAAACTTGCCAAGACCTAAAGCGGATTGAATAATAGTAGTTCGATCAGTAATTATCTTTCAAGATTAAGATACTGGAAGATTGCAATATACACAAAACCTATCGGGTGCAGGAATGCCACATCTTGGACATATGGGGATTCTTTTCTTAATCAAGTCAAGGTGTTCTTCAGGCTTATCTATTTGATAAAAAACCTGTTTGCCTTTTCTACCGACCTCATGTATCCAACCAAATCTTATGAATAATGCAAATGCAGCTGCCCCCGGCTGTCTATTATTCTCAAAATCTGTCTGATTGATGTCTTCAGCTTGTTTTTTGTATATCGGCTCACGGTTATATTTTTCCCAAACCTTCAACACTGTTTTCCACATACGTATGATTTTTGAATCATTATCAAGTAAGCTTCCAAACGAGTATGAAGTGGGTTTTTTCGCAGGATTTGCTCTAAAAATAATCTTCCATGTGGAAGGATCATCATTTTTTGTACAACAATAATAAGTTCCACGATGAGGCCAGCTGTTTTTATCAGTGGTGAAATTAAATTGTAATGTGTATCCTTCAAAATAACTTTCTACTGGCATCATTTGTTCTGACATGAATGGTATTGGTTCAGTTTGAAGAATACGTCTGATTTCCGCAATGGATGTATGGCTATTTAATATATAATTTCCAAGATTGATTTGTAGAATTAATTTTCTGTAAATTAGATTATCGAATGCCTTGCTTAAATTGGGGTCTGTTTTGAATCTGCCAAAACTCTTGAATAAATCTAATTTGTTTTTTAATTCAAAAGTTCCTCGATCCGATCTTTCAATAAACCTCTCGATTAGTCTTTTTTCCCAAAATTCTAGGCTTTGAGACGCAATTTTTATCACTGTTTAAGTAGCCCTTTGTGACTAAAATGTATTTCCAAGCTTGAACGGTTGGAATATCTTTAAATAATTTTTAGCAACGATATTGAACGTGACATTGGAAGAAATTAAGAAGATAGTAGAATATAGATTGCCGTTTCAAAGATTAGATCCACGATCTAAGACGTTGCATGTGTTAGATTGCCTGTTATCTAATTATGAACTACCTCAAACCGTTGAAGAAATACAAAGTTTTACAAACTTGGATAGCACAATCATACAAGAAGCCTTAGAAGCCTTTGTCAATGAAAAAATCATCATTTTACAAAAAGACGAGGATGAAGCGGCATATGTAGCCAATTTCCATTCACCAAAAACTGCGGGTTTATTCCAATATTATAGGGCAGTATTAGATGAGAATTTATCTAATTTAGAATATAACAAAATAGATTTAAAATAGTAAATTACTCCAGCATCGATTCTATCTTTGAAATCTTCTCAATGAGTTCCTTTTTCTGCCTTTTCAGATAATCTAATTCTGATTGCAATGCCTTTCTTTTAGCCTCAGAACTAGATGCAAGACCGCAATACACTTCCTGTTTTTTTCCATCCTCATAGTATGTGAAATAGAGATACTTGTTACCTCTGATCTCCCTGATCCTTGATGACATCTGCTTTACAAAACTCATTCAGATTATTAAAAGTTACCCCATAATTATCGGTAATGTTTATATTGTGTTACCCCCGTAATAGAGGTAAGATGAATCCAAGAACTCAACGAGCAAAACAAATGATGGAATCAGGTAGTAACGTTTCACAATTTGCCTCAGACAAGTTCACTGTAAGATCACAAACCAATCCAGAGAAATCATACACGATAACCAAGACAGATAATGGTCTTGTCTGCGAGTGCCCAGATCATCAAACCAGACAGGCAGATTGCAAGCACATCAAGATAGTTTTACAGGTAATCATGAAAAACAAGTGCTACCAAGACAACACTTTCAGAATCATGGAGAGGGCAAAACTGCAACTCTGCAAGTTCTGTGATTCAGGCAGAATAACCAAGAAAGGTATGAGAAAGACAAAAGACGGCATTGTACAGATTTTCAAGTGCCTAGACTGCAAAAAGAGATTTTCAACCAATTTCGGTTTTGAAAAAATGAGACATGATCAGAATACAATCACAGGTGCATTGCAGATGTATTATTCTGGTATGTCTGTAAGGGATATAGAAAACCATTATGAAATGTTAGGAATAAAAGTTGACCATTCAACTATCTATGATTGGATCTGCAAATACTCCACAATGACTTCAAACTATCTGAATGAAATCGTTCCAAGAGTAGGAAATTGGGTAAGAGCAGACGAGGTTTGGGTAAAGGTTGCAGGAGAGCAAAAATACCTTTTTGCAAGCATGGATGACGATACAAGATACTGGTTAGCATCAGATTTGGCAGACACAAAATTCCAGCATAACGCAGACAAATTGCTTGAACTCACAAAAAAGACGATTGGCAAGAATCCAAGACATTTCATTACTGACGGATTGCCAGCATACAAGAAATCATCAAAGAAAGTGTTTGGCAAAAAGACAAACCACATGAGACACATTCACATCCAGAAAGACATGAACAATAACAAGATGGAAAGGCTCAACGGTGAGATAAGAGACAGGGAAAAGGTGTTCAGGGGTCTAAAGAAGAAAGACACGCCAATCTTTGACGGAATGAAAGCATACTATAATTTCACCAAAAAGCACGGTGCTTTGAAAGGCAAGACTCCAGCGGAACAAGCCATGATAAAGGTAGATGGTTTGAACCGATGGAAAACCATCATACAGAACGCCAGCCTTTACAAGCAAAATCATGAATAATTTTTTTCGATCATCTTAAATAATTACAATCTGTTTTCAAGTAAAATGGAAGTAGATATTGCCACTCTAGTTAGCGTGTTTTTAGCACTTATTGGCGGAATAGTTACTGCGGTGGTATTTCTGGTGAAACTTTCCGAGAGAGTAAAACATCTTGAAGGTAACCCTTTACTTTTAGCATTTAAACAGATTGAACAAAATTCAGCAATCGATATGTTCAGTGATTACATAAAGAAAACGTTGGAGAAGAAAAATGGCTAAATTGACAATCGAAGAGATTCAAAAAAGACAAGAACTTACAGAGAAACTAAAAACAAAGGTATTAACCGTAAACGAGGGCGAAGAACTCAAAAGACTTTTAGAAAAGGAAAAGGAACAGGCGACATCTTTAGGAGATATTATTGCTGTACTTGGAATAGCGTTCTTGATAGGACTAGTAATCGCGTTTCTTGCAGATGATAAAAAATAACAATCTCATATAACAGACGATTTTTATGTAGTTCGGGTCTCGACAACCCGACAGAACCCTTTGAAGTTATTTATGGACATTAATTCTCGTGATCGTGCAAGATGTATTTTGAACTAGAATAGATCTGGCCTTGCTCAAATGAAAATGTATTAAATAAAAAATGTGCCAAGGGTGGGACTTGAATCCACGACAGCTCGGTCTTCAGCCGAGTGCTCTCCCAGGCTGAGCTACCTTGGCGTCAATTTTTCTGTAAACTGGGGGGAATTAAAGTGTCTTTTGCTTTGAAAAAATCCGCAATCTATGGCTTCCAGACTATGTCGCTTGTTCCATTTCGCTTATTGGCGACACGCGCAAGCACAAACAAAAGATCTGATAGTCGATTAAGGTATTTTTGACAGTGTGCGTTGATCTGCTCGTCCTTTGCCAGTGCCACAACATTTGTCTCAGCTCGTCTAACTATGGTTCTTGCCATGTGCAAATGCGCTGCAATTTGGTGGCCTCCAGGAAGTATGAAGTTTGTAAGGGGACTCAACTCTGCCTCGAATCTATCTATGCTTTTTTCTAGATTTTCAACCATCTGTGCTGTGATTCTGCTGTTTAGTTTTTCTAAATCTGGATTGGATAGATCAGAGCCTGCAACAAACAGTTCATTTTGTATTCTTGTAAGTAATTCCTTGATATCTGCATCAACACTGTGTGATAATACTACTCCAAGCGAAGAGTTTGCTTCATCTACTGCCCCATATGCAATTATTCGTAAATCTGATTTTGAAACGCGTTTTCCTCCCTGGAGTCCAGTGGTTCCATCATCTCCTGTTTTTGTGTATATTTTCAAGTAAGAAGATTTTCGGATTCGCAGTTATTATCTTGTTCGAATTTGATTTCCACAAAATAATTTTACCGATTGGTTTTGCAACTCTGCAATTTATTTATAGGCCGGAGAGGTACAGTTTGACATGGTAAAAAAAGCTACATGCCCATACTGTGAATCAGAATTTGATAGCAACGAAGATCTTTCAAAACACATTGATAGAATACATGGCGACTCTGGTTTACTGGAAGGCTCTACAAAAAAATTCTAAACTCCAATTGAACTCAAAACCCAAATTATTTTATTAAATTTTTAATGAATTCGATAGATTAATAGAATATTTGAAACATGTTGGTATGATTGCTTGAAGATTTTCTAAAAACCGCCATAGAATTAAAGGCCATCCCAAGGCAGGGCTGGATAAACAAGCTTGGCCTCAAGGATCCAGAATCTGTTGCAGATCATTGTTATTCGATGGCCGTGATGGCAATGATATTTTCGGATTTGAAAAAACTTGACACTGAAAAAATGATCAAAATGACCCTTTTGCACGATTTGGCAGAAGCCATAACCGGGGATCTTACACCTGACGATGTAATCAAATCAAAAAAAGAGAAAATGGAGAACCGTGCAATGAAAAAAATTCTTGCCAATTTACCTGAACCCATCAGAATCAAATATGAAAAACTCTGGATGGAGTATCAGCAAAACAGCACAAGAGAGGCCCGACTCTTACACCAAATCGACAAATTGGAAATGGCACTGCAGGCAAAATCCTACAAAAAAAGATTCACAAAAAAACAACTAAAACCGTTTTTTGATTCGGCAAAAAAGGAAATCACTGACCCCGAACTCAAAAAGGCATTTAAAAAAATTTGTAAGATTTAGAAATCCCCATTGTGCGATTTCTGATGTGTCTGAGCAAGAAAAAGACAATCTAATCCGCGCTCAAAACGAGCTTATCGGAGTGTTATTTGAGATAATAAAGAGACTACAGGCAAACAATACCTTGGATGAGGAATATTTCCGGATTATTGCAAGTGAGAATGTGGGGAATGCTGACAAAAAACGGCTAGATGAAATCCTCATACAGCGAACAGAAAATAGCAAAATCGTTGCAAAACTTTTGGAAAAACTACAGCCCAATTAATGACAGCTGCAATCATCCCCGTCGTGGTCTGAGAGAACACGTAGTTTCTTTCCGCCCTGCTCAAATCTCGCCTGCACATAATGTGAGATGTTTGTTATTCGAACAATTGTCGGCTTGTGCTTCCAGCTGCCCTCGTTTTCAAACCATGACTCTATCTCATCAACATCGTAATATTCTCCACTCTCAAGGGTTCGGATGAACACGTCTTTGATTAACTGCTCGTCTTTGCCAGTTAGGCTTTTCTTGTCATACACCTGGGTCGTGATTTCATTTAGGCGAATTATGGTGTTGTTTGACAGCGGCATAATTTCCATGCCTTGTGATGTCATATAAAATATCGTCTGACTGACTACGTTTTAATAATTAATTTTGTACACTGAGTCATGCAGTACTTTCAGGCATTAAAGATGGGACAAAAAAGAGTCCAGGCCTCAAGGGACTATCTAAACAAGCTGACAAACAATAGGGCAATGCCAGCACTTGCACTGCGAGACACAAAGTCAGATGTCTGGGAGCCAGTAGGCGAAGAAAATTATTATGCGATAGTTGACGAATCAAGCGGATTTGTCCTGACTGATACTAGCGGATACATCATATCTATTTGTGACAAGGATGGTTTCTCAAAGACACTAGTTCAAGGTGTGACTCAGGAGCAAAAAGAGCATATTGTCAAGGAGTTTGAAAAGGACAACGTACCACAATTCAAGGGTAAAGTAATTCTTCCAGTATAGGAACAAAACAACAAAACTAGAGGCGGTGTCAATTATTGTGCATGCAAGAGATTTTAAATTCTGTCAGGTGGATATTCACAGAATGAAGTTTTCAGCCGAAGTTGAGGTAAAGGGACACCTAATCGATTCTATGATACTTACCAAAATATTTGATGTTGTAATGGACATGGGAGGCGAGTTTGAGGTCCTTAACATGCAGGTTGGAAAGAAGAAAAAGGATCTAAGCTATGCCAAGCTGCAAATTCAGGGAAAAACCAAAGACCACCTTGAAAAACTACTAGAGCAGGTTTACAGGGCTGGTGCCATTTCTACCAAAGGAAAAGCAGTAGCGCTCAAAGATGCACCAAAAGACATGGTGATGCCAGATAATTTCTATAGCACGACAAATAATGCAACGCATGTCTTTCTTGGCGGAAAATGGATAGACGTAGAAAATACAATGATGGACAAATGCATTCTAGTCAAAGAAGGAAAAGCAATGTGCATTCCAATTAGAGATGTAAAAAAAGGCGACAAGATAGTTGTCGGAGAAACGGGCGTAAAGGTAACTCCGCCTGAACGTCCGCGTGACGGCGCTAACGTCTTTGAATTCATGGGGAGCAGTAGCTCAAGTGAGAGACCAACACAGCACATTGCAAAAAAGGTAGCTCAAGATATTTTCAAGACAAAAAAAACAGGAGGAAAAATAATAATCGTTGGTGGTCCCGCAATAGTGCATACTGGAGCAGCTGATTCTGTCGCAGAATTAATTCGAATGGGATACATTGATGGGCTTTTAGCAGGAAACGCGCTTGCGGTTCACGATATTGAATATGCCACACTTGGTACCTCACTTGGCATGAATGTTCATGATGGTTCACTTGCCGTCAAGGGACACCGAAACCATATGGAGGCAATCAATTCTGTCTTCAAGTCTGGCTCAATTGCAAACATGGTGAAAACAAAAAAACTCACAAGAGGGATAATGTATGAGTGTGTAAAGCGAAAAATCCCATTTGTCTTGGCAGGTTCCATCCGCGACGACGGCCCACTCCCTGATGTTATAACTGACACTGCGGTTGCACAGAAAAAATACAAAGAGGTGTTAAAGGGGGCAAAAATGGTTATCATGATATCGACAATGCTTCACTCGATAGCGACAGGAAACATGCTTCCAGCAAATGTCAAAGTAGTTGTAATTGACATCAACCAGCCGACGGTAACTAAGCTGATGGACAGAGGTACCTGGCAGGCATTGGGAATCGTATCTGATGTTGGGGCATTTTTGCCGCTAGTTGCGCAGGAATTAAAGCATCTAAAACACTAAGTCTGCTTTATCTCGCTCAGAACATGAGGATTTTCAAGCGCAGATGTATCGCCCGTATCTTCGCCAAGCATCTTTGCCCTAAGGAGGCGCCGCATCACCTTACCTGTTCGAGTTTTTGGCATGTCTGATATGACAAGAACAATTTTTGGCTTGGCAATCTTGCCTATTTTTTCAGAGACAAACTCTTCAATTTCAGACTGGATGGTTTTTTGATCAACTTTATCTTTTAGTACGATAAAGAGTGCAATCGCATTCCCAGTTATTTCATCTGGAATTGAAATTGCTGCTGCCTCTGCAATTTTTTTATGTGTTGTCACTACCTGCTCGATTTCAACCGTGCTCAGTCTGTGCCCTGAGACATTGATGACGTCATCGACTCTGCCATACATATACCATAGTCCGTCGTCGTCAACCATGACGTAATCTCCATGAAACCACACATCCTTGTACTGGCTCCAGTAGCTTTGAATGTATCTTTCAGAATCGTTGAGCAAGCCCCTTGTCATGGTAGGCCATGGGGATTTTATGATCAGAAATCCTTTTTTGTTTTTAACTGATTTTTGCATTTCGTCAATTACGTCAAGATCAAATCCAGGACACGGTATGCCAACTGTGGTTGGTTTTAGCTTCATTCCGGGAAACACCGAAAGCATTGCTCCGCCAATTTCTGTCCCGCCTGCCAAGTTCATAATTGGAATTTTCTTGTTTCCAATTTTTTCATAGAGCCACCACCACGACTCTTCATCAATTGGCTCACCAGTTGTTGGAATTATTCTAATTTTGTCTAGGTTGAACTGCTTTCTTGGCTCTTGTCCCTGTTTTCTAAACATTCGAACCGCAGTTGGCGATATCCCGAAAATTGTTACTTCGTATTTTTCAAGCATTTTCCACAGTCTGTCAGGAGTTGGCCAGTCAATTGCCCCGTCATAGATTATTGCAGTTGCCCCAATTTCCAAAAGACCATAAACATTCCATGTCTGGCCTGTTATCCAGCCGATATCTGCAGGCCAAAACAAAATGTCGTCTGGCCTCATATCTATCAGATATGAAGCCTGGTGGCCGGCATACACTGAAAAACCTCCATGCGTGTGGATTACCCCCTTTGGCTTGCCTGTTGTGCCTGAAGTATACAGAATAAACAGCGGATCCTCAGATTCCATAGATTCTGGCTTGTATGAATCTGGCTGGTCTTCTACCAATCTTGAATAATCTAAAACCGAGTCTGAAAAATCATACCTGTCTACTCTTTTGTATGGTACCACGATTAGTTTTTCAATTTTTGTATCCTGTATGGATTCTGGCAGTGTCTTTTTTTGTGACACTGGGTTTCCCTTTCTTGAAAATCCGTCTGAGACAAAAAGGACTTTTGCGTTGCAGTCTTGGAGCCTGATTTTTAGGGACTCTGTACTGTATCCTGAGAAAATTACCGTCTGAACTGCGCCAATTTTTGCACATGCTAAAATAGCAACTATTGCCTCAAAAATCATCGGCATGTATATTGCGACAACGTCCCCTTTTTGCACATCTAGTGATTTTAGGGCGTTTGCAAGCTTGCTTACCTGAATTTCAAGCTGTGAGTATGTAACTGCTTTTTCCGTGCCGTCTTCGGATACAAAGCAGTATGCAATTTTGTTTGGAGTTTTTTCTGCAAATTTCTCCACAGTTGAGTTTATGATGTTTATTTTTCCATCGGTAAACCATTTGGACCATGGCTTGCCGTTTGAAAAATCAGAAACTATTGTGTATTTTTTATCCCATACTATCCCAATGTCGTCATTTACTGCATTCCAGAACCAATTCGAGTCGGCTTTTGATTTTTTGGTAAGATCTGCAAATGATGAGATGTTGTGTTTTTTCATGAATCTGGCAATGTTTGATTTTTCAATCTGCTCCTTAGTTGGTTTGAAAATAAAATCACTCAAGTGACTCTTCTCAAAATTTGTTTGGCATAAATGGATTATGATATGTCGATTCCGAGTCGCCTTGCACACGAAATCGCTGTTTTCCCATCGTCCTCAGTTATGTCTGCCCGTCTGAATTTGACAATCCATTTGGTATTTGTCATGCGGGTGTTTTCAAAATAGTATTCTCTTAGAACATCAGATATTGTGGTGTTGATTTCGTGCCTAATTTCGGCAGGATCTGCCCCTTTTAGCCATGAAAATTCAGGCAAATTTGACATTATTTTGGCAATTTCCGCCTCGTCTGGCTCTAGTCCGGAATCCATTTACGTTGAAATTTTTTCTTTGAGGATTTTTAGTGTCAGGGTAGGATCTGCAGTTCCTTTCGTTTTTTGCATCACCTTTCCCACCAAATAGTTGATTGTTTGCGGGTTTTCCTTTGCCTGCTGTACTGCAGTTGGTTCTTGTGTCATCACATCCAATATTATCTTTGCAAGCTCCCCCTCATCTGATATTTTAGCAAGGCCTGTCTGTGAAATGATTTCTGACACTGACTTGCCGGTCTTTACTATTTCTTGTAGTGCATTTTTTGCAGAACTGCGAGTTATTTTTCCAGTGTTTGTTATTTCAATTAAATCCGCAAGATGCTTTGGCGTAAGCTTGCTCTGCTCTCTTTTTTCCCGAGTATCTACCAAGCCCATCAGGTCCGTTGTTATCATGTTTGCAATTTCTTTTGCGTTAGATTCGGTATGGGCCTGCTCAAATAAATCCGAATAATACTTGTCAGATGATAATACGTCTGCTACCTGTACGGGTATGTCGTATTTTGTAATGTATCGCTCTTTTTTTGAGCTGATGCTTTCTGGCATGTTCTTTTTCCATTTTTCAATGGACTCTGAATCCAAAATTACCCACGGTATGTCACCCTCAAGAATATACCTATAGTCTTCATCTTCTTCTTTTGATCTTGACGATATGGTGATTTTTCGCTTGTCGTCCCAGTGCCTTGTCTCTTGGGCAATTGCTATCCCTCTTTCTGCAAGACTTTGCTGTCTTGTCAGCTCAAAGTGGATTGATTTTTCCAAGTCATGGAATGAGCCAATGTTTTTGACCTCTACTCGCAATCCCCCCTCGATGGACACGTTTGCGTCTGCACGCATTGCGCCTTCAAGTGACGGATCAGAGACTCCAAGGTTTTCAAGCAAATCCGATAGAATGTTTAGAAATATTCTGACCTGTCTTGGGTTGTCAAAGTCTGGCTCAGTTACAATTTCAACTAGTGGCGTGCCTGCCCGATTATAATCAACAAGCGTGATCTGGGTTCGCTCAGAGGCACCCTCGTAAATTAGCCTTCCTGGGTCTTCCTCAAGCTGGATTCTTCGTATTCGAATCTCTTTTCCCTCAATTGATACTTTTCCCTGCTCGCCAATACTTGTTGGGCCATACATGTTAAGCTGGGTAATCTGAAAGTTTTTTGGCAAATCTGGATAAAAGTAATTTTTCCTAAAAAAGCCAAGCCTTTGCGGGGTCTTGCAGTTTAGTGCCATTGCAATCATGCTTGCCTTTTCTACTGCCTTTTGATTTAGTCTTGGCAGGGAGCCTGGCAGTCCAATGCAAACTGGGCAAAGATTTGTGTTTGGTTCAAATTCCCTATAGTTTGCCTTGCATGAGCAGAACAGCTTGCTTTGAAGATTTGTCAGCTGGCAGTGGATCTCTAGTCCTATCATAGTGATACTCCTGGAAGGCTTGTCGTTCCCTGCAATGCGTATGCTGCCTGCAAGAGTTGTTTTTCCTGCAACGAGTTTGCGTGAATTTGTATTCCAATTGGCAAGCCATTGTGAATTTCAAATGGGACTGATATTGCTGGGATTCCAGTCAGGTTTGCAGTGACAGTATTGATGTCTGCCATGTACATTGCCAGCGGGTCGTCGATTTTTTCTCCGAACTTGAATGGCAAAATGGGGACTGTTGGGGAAATTAGAAAATCAAATTTTTTGAATGCCTCTAGAACCTGTTTTTTTAATTTACTTTTTACCTTGAGTGCTTTTAGCAAATATTTTCCTGCAAACCCTGCCGACGGGACAAATCCGCCTATGATCATTCTTCTTGTTACCTCTGGCCCGAAATTTCTCCTTGCCTTTGATATGTAGGATTTGAACTCATACCCTTCCAAATCCATGGGATATCCGTATCGTATGTTATCGTATCTTGAGAGGTTGCTTCCAGCCTCGGCAGTGGTCAGAACGTAATAGGTTGCAACTGTGTATTCTACCATGTCTAATGACATTTCTTCGATTTTTGCCCCCAATTTTTCAAACGAGTCAACTGCGCGCCAAAATGTCGATTCTACGTTTTTGTCTAGCCCTGCACCTTTGCTCATTTCTTTTATGATGCCTATTTTTTTGCCCTGTATTCCTGAATCTATTTCTGCAAGATAATCTTGGGCGTGATTATCAATTGTAGTGCTGTCATTAGGATCTTTTCCTGCAATGTGGTTTAAGAGAAACGCTACGTCTTCGACCTTTCTCGCAATTGGACCGATTTGCTCTATGCTGTTTGCATATGATATCAATCCATATCGAGAAACTAGGCCATATGTGGGCTTGAGTCCTACCACTGAGCAAAAGCTTGCAGGGTTTCTAACTGAGCCTCCAGTGTCTGAGCCAAGCGATGCTACACATTCTAATGCTGAAACCGATGCTGCGCTTCCGCCAGACGAGCCTCCTGGGACATAATCTGTATTCCACGGATTTTTGCTTGGGCCAAATGCGGAAAATTCTGTTGCAACGCCCATTGCAAACTCGTCAAGGTTTGCCTTTCCGATCAGTATTGCGTCTTGTGATTTTAGCTTTGATACGACGGTTGCGTCATACGGAGATACGTAATCTGATAGCATCTTTGAGGCGCATGTTGTTTTTCCATCCTTGATTGATATGTTGTCCTTGATTGATATGGGCATTCCGTAAAAGGCACCTATTTTTTCTTTTGATTTTATTTTTTTATCAACAGCCTTTGCCTGATCAAGTGCTTTTTCGTTAATTGAGATAAACGCGTGCAGTTTGCCTTCATGTCTTGATATCTGATCAAGTGTTTTTGCGATAAACTCCTCCGCAGTTATGTTTCCGTTTTTTACGTCGCTGATGTATTCTAGGGCAGAAATTGCAAGATTCAAGTTAATTCATCTTTGGCGCTCTGACAAAAGTTCCCTTGTAGTTTTTGAGATTGGCGATAAGTTTTGATTCAAACGGAATGAATTTGTCCTCTCGAAGTTCGTTTACTGTTACCTCTTGAACTGGAATTTCCTCTGATTCGATGTCTGCCTTGTCCAGAATGTCAAAATAATTCATTATCTTTTGGATTCGCTCAAAATATTCATCAGTACTATCAATATCGATTCTCATTAATTTTGCAACGTGTTCTATGTCTTCTTTGGTTACCAAATGTATCACCTATGGCGTAAGCCTGTCTACGTCTCTTGGATAAAATGTAGTGTCTCTTATGTTTTCAGTGCCTGTCAGCGACATTATCAGCCTCTCAAGGCCGATCCCACACCCTGCGTGGGGCGGAACTCCGTAATCAAATGCCCTCAAGTGGTACTCAAAGGCATCTATTTTGAGGCCTTTGTTTTTCATTCTTTCCTCGAGCTCTGAGCGTTTTTCAACCCTCGTACTACCTGATGATAACTCCAAGTCTCCAAACATTAAATCAAATGACTCTGAAACCTTGGGGTCTTGCTTGCTGATTTTGACATAGAATGGCTTTGGTCCTGTTGGCCAATCCTTGATAAAGTAAAATCCGCTCAGTCCAATTTTTTTCAGGTTTGATGGGTACAAGTCGTCGCCCCACTCTGTTTTAGCTCCTGCCTTTTGCATTTTTTCAACGAGTTCTGTGTATGGGTATTGTGGAATTGTATCTGGCATATCTGGAACTATGAATTCTGATTCTGGATTTTCCTTTGCATAATCTTGAACTGTTTTAATTGCAATTTTTATCAACTGTTCAATTCTACTCATCACGTCAGTATAGTCAATGTATGCTTCTTCCATGTCTATTGAGATTGCCTCAGACAAGTGTCTGTTTGTACGTGATGGTTCTGCTCTAAATATCGGTGCAATTTCAAAGACCTTTTCGAAGCTCATCGTCAGTTGTTCTTTGTACAACTGGGGCGACTGGGCCAAAAACGCCTCTTTGTTGTAGTAAAATATCGGAAAGAGTGCAGCTCCTCCCTCTGTTGCAGTTGCAATCATTTTTGGCGTATTGATTTCCAAAAACCCATTATCGTAAAAATAATCTCTAATTGATTTTAGGACAAGGCTTCTTGCCTTAAAGACGTGCTGGAGTGATTTTCGCTTAAGGTCAATTGGTCGAACCTCTAACCTGGTGTCTATGTTTTTGACAGTCTTTGCGTATGGCTCAAACGGTGCGATTTTTTCTACTTCTGAGAACACCTTGATCTCTTTAGGTATTACCTCTATTCCGCGCGGGGCCTTTTCTGATGGCTTTACCGTGCCAATTATGCCAATTGACGAGTGTGCCTTGAGATGTGATATTTTTTCACGAATTTCATCAGGGCAGCTTCCTGCCTTTGCAAGAACCTGAATTTCGCCCTCTTTGTCCTTTAGCATCATAAACGAAATGTTGCCGTGCCCTCTGACGCTTAGAACCCACCCCATTATGGTGACGTCAGAATCAGCCAGTGCTGGGGATAATTGACTGGAATAATGAGACCTGCGCCATTTTTCAAGATCTGTTCCTATCATGTGATGTATTTTGCTCAGTTTTGAGGTATTTATTTTAACGAAAAAGACGTTTTTACTGACTGTTTACAAATGATTCACAAATTAGGAATTCTGCTTTGTTGCCTGTCTTTCGTCTTTGAACAAGACATCGTCAAGAGTTGTGATGTTAAATTCGTTTAGTGATTTTTTCTTTATTTTACCGACAAGCGTAATGTCTCGCTTAAAGAACAGGTTGACTGTCCAATCCATGGCAACTCTGCATTTTTTCTCAAACGTTGGAAGCATTGTAAGATAGTATGTCTTCCAAATCACCCATGCTATTGTACCTGATGTTTTGTATCCAAAAACAGACGCAATGCCATTTCGCTTTCCAATCACTGCCATCATTCCCTTACTTTCATAATTGAATTCTTTATCTTGGACCTTTCCAGTAATTGCAGATCTTAGATTGTGGGATACGATCTTGCTTTCTCGCAACGCGTGCTGTGCTGTTGGGGGATAGATGTTTCCTGTTTTTGTATCAGTTATTGCAGCGCAGTCTCCGAGTGCAAATACATTTTCGTATTTTGGAATTCTCAGATGACTGTCAACAACTATCTTGCCTGCCTTGTGTTCACAGTCAAGACCAGATACAACAGAATCAATTGTAACGCCGGCAGTCCAAATTATTGTACTACATGGAACCGATTCACCATTTCCCAAGAACACAAAATCATTTCCAGCATCAACTGCCTTTGTATTTGGAATTATTCGAATTCCTGACTTTTGTAGGGACTCTGTGGCCTTTTTTGCAATGTCTGGATCAAGCTCAGGCAATATTCCCCCATTTGCAGAAACTAAAACCATCTTGATGTCGTCTTGGTTGATATTTCGGTAAAAATGCCTTGCAGATTCTTTTACAAAATCATTTAATTCGCCAACTGTTTCAACTCCTGCAAATCCCCCGCCCACCACGACAAACGTCATTAGTTTTTCCCGAACTGTCTTGTCATCTTCTTGGTCAGCTATTTCCATCATGTGGATTACGTGACTCTTTATGGCAATCGCGTCTTGGATTGTTTTCATCGTAAACGAATTTTTTTCAATTCTCTTATTTCCAAAATAATTTGTCGTGCTGCCAAGCGCAATTACCAAATAATCATAATCTAATACCTTTACTTTGCCGTCAAATGCGCGGGTGATGGCAACAAGCTTGTTTTTTATATCGATTGCAGATACTTTGGCCTGATAGAATTTTTCGTTTTTACAAAACGTTCGCAGTGGAATCGAAATATCACTTGGATGTATTATCCCAGATGCGATTTCAGGCAGCATTGGCGTAAACAGGAAAAAGTTGTCTTCATTTACAAGGCTGATTTTTACGCTTTTGTTGTTTTTGAAGATTTTTTGCAGTTGCTGCAATACCGAAATTCCTGCAAATCCGCCGCCCAAAATCAGAATCTTTTTTTGATTATCTGAGTCCAAGCACAATTCCTCTTTTTTGAATTATGAAATAACTGCGAAATTCTTGATTTTCGCTTTGATGATAAAACAGAACCTTGTTTTTCTTTGTGATTAATACGCCAAAAACTCTAAGGACGTTTCTAACTTGGATTATGCAGCATGAAAAAAGTCCACTTGGGGTATATCTTGTGTAATACATTATGATTATGGAGTTTTGGTGTAGCAAAAGGCCTAGTTTGTTTGGGAAAAACGGACGAATTCAACGAGTTTATGCGTGCTCCTTTTTATTATGTGCTTGAAAAATTAATTAGCACTATTCGTTTAGCCAAATCAATGGAAGAAGATTCTGATTTGGGCGAATTTGTAAAGGAGTTCAAACAAGTTATTGCCGATAGCCTTGAAATTTTGTCTGATTTGGATTGTGATTTTGTTCAAACAACGGAAGATGAGTTGACTCCAATTACCAATTTACAAGAGGTACGTGAGGCAACTGATGATATTACTCATTTTGCCAAAATCAAAAAGGCGGAATCCGAACTCGTTAGAAGAAAGTTTCAATAAATCGGAATCTCATTTGTAGAGATTCTTTAGATACGTGTCCTCTGCTACCAGCTCATTTATTCCTGCCAAAACTCCTGTAATTATGGCATCGTTTAGGTTAAAGACTGGCTGAGTTATTTTTCCATCTTTATCCCTGTAAATAATTTCAATCATAAGATCGTGCTCGTTTAGGCCCTTTTGCCTAGATATGATACTTGCCTTGATGATACCTTCTGCAGAAATTACGATCTCTTTTGAATCACTGGATGTGAAAACAACCCTGTGTTTTTCATTCTTTTTGTGCTCAAGTACTAGCATTCCTCCAATATTTGGTAAGTCCCATCCTGGATATCCTTCAACATAGTCGCATTGGTATTCTCTGAAATCCGATTTTGTAAAGTATTCCTCGGAATTAATTGCGCATGAATCCTTTAGGTGGATTATCTGCTCTCTTATGTACCTCCATAAGTTGCTCTCGAATTTTTTTGCAGTGTAAAATTTTGTCAGCGTGGCAGCTATTCCTATTACTGGAATGACAAACAATGGTGCCGAAGACAGGAGATTCTTTCCCCATTCGCCGGTTCCTATTTCTATTTCGATATTGTCTGGAGTTCCGTTAACTGAAATGTTTATGCTTCTTCTTGTTCCTGTGGTAGTTCTCAAGATCCCATTCTTTCTTGCCTGAACAAAGCACCAAGATGGGGGGTTTTCCTTATCTTTCGATATGGCTACTTCAAAGCTGTGCTCTTGCAAATATGTGGTAATCCTTGTTGCAAGCCTGTTGATATCAAGACAACAATCAAAAAATCGTTGTGTTTTTGCCATTTTGTATTGGATCATCGTTGTTGTGGATAAGAAGACTAGTCTGAATGTTCCGAACAAAATATTTCTGAATTTGTGAACATTAGCTTAATGTCCAATCTTAAATAGTAAATGTGATCATACTAGCACGTAAACGATGCTGGTCACAGAAAACGAAATTTATGGAATTAAAGAATTCATAGATTCCCTAAACTCTGAAAAAGAAAGCGCCGTAATTGTTGAGGGAAAACGCGACTCGATTGCTCTAAAAAAACTTGGATTTACCGAAAAAGTCTTGGAATTTCATAGATTTGGAGGCTTGACAAAATTTGTAGATTCGGTATCTGATCAAAAGAATTTGATTATACTTTTTGATTTTGACAGAAAAGGCAAATACCTAACAAGGAGAGTAATTGAGCAATTGGAACACCGAACAAGAATCGATTTATCCTACAAGAAAAAGCTGGTTCAAATCACAAGGGGTAAAATTCGTGCAATTGAGGAACTTGGCAGATACGAGCAGTTTTTGTACGGCGTTACCGGCTTTATCTATCCAAACCCAAAAAATCTTTTTTAAGCAATGCTGCCATTAATAGCGAGTTGAAGTTCTTTGGCCGTAACGACAATACCTGCGATAAATGTAAGCAGAAATTCAAGACTCACGAAGAACTAATCCGTCATGCGCGACATGACCACCATCATGTTATCCCAAAATGCGCCGAATGCGGAAAGGAGTTCATCCACGAAAAGGACAGACTACACCACGCAAAAGAAGAACGCCAAAAAAAGCTGTCAAAACGTGGCATAGACTGAAAAAATCTTTTATCAATTAGTAAAAAATTATGCGTATTCCTTTTTAATCAGAAAAACGTAATGTGTGCTCAGGCAAGCAGGACGATCTCTTGTTGTGAGTAAAATCGCAACATCATGTGAACTTGTTTGCCTTTTGAATTTAGCGGCATTTTCCAGATTCCCTATGAGAATCTATGTGTTTGACAGATTAGGCTTGATCTATGATTTTAGGGATTTTAATAATAAATTTTGTCGGATTGTTCTGTACTGTGATTTTGCCTTTGTGTGCATCTACAATATTTTTACAGCTTACTAGTCCCAATCCTGTCCCATAGGGTTTTGTTGTAAATAATGGTTCAAATATTTTTGGCATTTCATCGTCTTTAATTCCTGGGCCGGAATCTTCAATTTCAATAATTACATCGTGCAAGTCGCTGCCTAATCTGACGGTCACCGTTCCATTCTTTTCCCCAATTGCTTGAACTGCATTTGAAATAAGATTGCTCAATAATACTACCACTTGTTTTTGATCACATCTCAAACTCACGTCATTTTCTGGCAGCGTGAGTTGAATGTTTGGGGGAATTTCTGTAGTTTTGGCAGCTGAAGTGATTATTTCTCTTATCGAGTTTTCTCTAAGTTGTGGTTCTTTCGTTCTAACAAAATCCATCACATCGTCTATCTGGTGGTTCATTCTGCGTGCCGACATCTCGATCATTTTGTAGCGTTCTTTGGTCTTTTCATCAATGCCATCTGATTTTGCCAAGAGTATTTCCGATGTCATTTTGATCACACCTAGTGGATTTCTCAGATCATGCGCAAGACGTGCCGCCATTTCGCCAATCGTGTACAATCGCTCCATTTTTGTTAACCTTTCAGTATCTTCTTTCAAAATTCTAAGAATCAGCCACATCATGAAAAGATGAACACCAATATTTACAATGGCAAGTAGAATTTGGAGAAGAATCAGGTTTGAGGACATTTTCTCTACTTCCAACCCAAGATCCAAAGTCAGGGCATCGTTTTGCTCTACAAGTTTTTGTGCAATTTGACTAATTTCAAGCAGTTTGGATTTTGCATCAATATTTGATTCTGATCTAATGAACTCCGTTATTTTCTCATTGTATTTTACAAATGAGTCGTAAATTGCCTCCCAGTGCGGATAAAATTTTGTGTCAAGTGAATCTATTTTTAATCCTGATTCACTGCCACCGTTTTTGAGAAACATCAGGTTATTCTCATAATTTTTGAGCTCCAAAATCAAGCCTTCCTGTGATTCTCCACCAATGTTATAGTTTTGTAGTTTAACAAGAATATTTGCGGTAAGAAATCTATCCCTTCCAGATACGTTTACAGCGTTTCCTAGAAAGATTTTTTCAGATTCTAATACCTGTAAAGAAAGGAAACTTGACAGTATTATTGCAATTTGAATTGCAATGATTACGCTGATTTTTTTTGAGGCATTCACGTGTTTTTTTGACATCTGAAAAGACTATTTCCTACCGTAAGAATTTTAGTATTATTATGAATATGTATTGTTTCTCAAACTTGACCATGTGATGAGGGTTATCTATCTACCAGATGTGCACAAAAATCAAATCTAATTTTTATTCAATCTGGAGCATACTACGATCGTATTTATCTAAAACAAAATCATCAATTTGGTATTGAATACAGAGTCGCCAAAGGATTTGGTTCCAGAATTTTTTGATAAAACCGCACAGACCTATGATTCCGTGGTAAATTGGACCACCTTTGGGAAAGACAAATACTGGAAAAAGGAAATTCTCAAACAAATTCCTAAATGTGAAACAATACTTGATCTTGCTTGCGGCACCGGCATACTTACATTTCAAATAGCAAAACAGTTTCCTAACTCACAAATAACTGGCATAGATATTACAGAAAGTTATCTAAGCGTGGCAAAAAAGAAATTAAAACCGCATCATAAGGTTTCTTTTTTAAAACAAGATGCAGAAAAACTAGATCTGCCTCAAAAATTTGACTGCATTGTATCCTCATACATCCCAAAATACTGTAATCCTGAAAATCTAATCCCCGTATGTGTGAATCACATAAAACCAAACGGGAAGATAATCTTGCATGATTTTATGTATCCTGAGGGCAAAATTATCAAGACCTTGTGGAATGCATATTTTGTCATATTGAATGTTGTCGGTTATTTTATGCCACAGTGGAAGAACGTGTTTACTGATCTTCCAAAACTGATACGATCTACAAAATGGCTAGATGATTATGAGAAAGTCATGAAAAAGTGCGGTTTGGAAACTAGACTGCAATCATTAACTTGGAATAGTTCAGCCGTTCTGACAGGCATAAAGAAGGTCTAGCCGTATTTCTTCTGAGATTTGAAACCAAACTGAACCGTCTTGCACTATTTCATAATCACGTGTAATTTTTTCCCCATCAGTGCTTACTGTAATTATAATGGCACGTCGATGTACTGCAGCGTGGTGTTTTTGAAGTATTGTACCTATCCCCTCTTTTTTCCTCAAGAGTTCGGCTAGTATGTATTGCGGGATTGTTTTTGAATCAAATCGTACTGTGGCAGAAACTATTGGAAACTGATCTGCCGAAATGATTATTTTTCTTAGGTATTCGGTTTGACCTATCGGAGTTTGCTCAATTACCTTAAAACTAACATTTCTTTTTAAAATGTCTGCTACAATTTGCTCCATGTGGCCAATTGGAGTATTCAAAATTGTCTCTGCTAACAGTTCTAGAGTATTCGTATGATATCATACTATGATCAATCAATTAAAGATGTCTTGCTAATAGATAGAATGCCGTACTTACAATGACACCAATGCTTGTACATTGCAATATGATTTCTTTTCTACGTGTTTCTGAATAATTGGAAGGCTGACGCTTTAGTTCCTTGTATTTTCTTGAGGTAATTATCAACAAATAGCTCAGAGCACCAGCTATTCCTGTCATTATGACGGTCTCCTGTGATATCGAGTTTGACTGAATTACCGAGCCGGCAAGCACTGGCAGCATGCCCCAAGACACAACGAAGGTCAAATTATTGTGGAACCGTCCTTTGAATAATTCCAAGTTATATGCAAAAAGAAAGAATGACTCTAAAATTCCAATTGGGATCAAAAACGGCGAATCCAAAAACGCGTAATACATGCCTATTGCAAATGCACCGCCCAATGAGAGTAGAGATATTGCTACGAGTTTTCTTTTAGACAGAAAACCCCACGGCTTTGTCTTACTCCCCACGGAATCAAGGCAGTGTGCTGCTATCCCAAGTGCGAGAAAATACAAAACGCAGATTGCCACAAGCCTGTCTAATGAGAAATCGGTGGTAAAAGAACCCCAGGCTGCAAAGGACACGACCATTCCCGTATATGGTAAAAACAAGATTCCAACGCTTACTCTGAAATTTTTTGAGCCAAACTTTGGGACAAACCATTCTGATGTTCTATCTCTTTGCATAGTCTCTTATGCACTTCGTTACTTATATTGTGGATTAGATGATCAGATCCTACGCTTATAGTTGGAGATATTCATTTTGTGTTTTGGTGATTATCTATAAACTCTGACTAAAAAATAAAGAAAAGATTGGAAAGTTATTTGCTTCCAATCAAAAAGATTACACTTGCTGATGTGCTGACATCCTGGTCGGATGAAAACACCGGTGTTGATGAAGCAGAATCCATAGCTCCTTCTGCCTTTGCATAATAATATGGCATTGGCGGGGGGCTTGAAACACCATCCAAAATAACTGATTTCACACCAATTATTTGGTAGTCTAGTGGGGTCAATGCCTTATCTGCTCGCTCTCTTGCGTTTTCGATTGCTTTTGACAACAAGTCATCGCTTAGGCTTTTTTGGTTGTCAGGAGACAATGAAAAGAACACAGTATCTACTCTGTTGACGCCTTCATCCACTGCTGCGTCTATGATGTTTGATACCAAATCAAGTTTCGCTGTTTTTACTTTGATTATGTTAGAAACACTGTATCCGGTAAGCTTTTGCTTCCAGATTCCTGTCTCTTTTTCTTGGTATGACTCATACACTGGGTAGATGCTAAACTGGGCAGTGCTTATCTCAGATTCGGTTATCCCTACTCCCTTGATTGCTGCTACTACTTGGTTCATCATTTCAGAGTTTGCATTGAGCGCTTCTTTGGCAGTTGGTTTCTGAACTTCTACTCCAAACTGAACATTCAACAAGTCTGGTTTTATTGTTGCAGTGGCGGTTCCGCTCACGGAGATTGTCTTTTCTCGTGATGGGTATGGGGTCGGTTCTGTCTGTGCCTCTGCTAGGCTTCCCGATGGGACTGCTCCAAGGGCAAATGCCATAACAAGAACGATTCCTGTCGCTGCTGCGATTGTCAATGTTTTGTTCATGGTTTCATATGGAGTAGGTTTCGCTATAACCTTTGATTAAAATAGGATTTAATCGAAAATCTATTAAAGACGCATCAGGGTAGCCTTGTTTTATGGGCGATGCAGAAGATCCAATTGGAATTAATGATAAAATTGAAATCCTCTCAACTGATGATCAAAGAATAAAGACAGTAGGCGAGCTTCTCAGCTCTGATTCTAGCAGGACAATTTTAAAACTATTATTCAATGACCACATGACTGCAAACCAAATTGCGCAAAAAACTGAAACATCATTGCCATTAGTGATGTATCATCTAAAAAAAATGCAAGATGCTGGAATTGTAACCATATCATCTACTGGAAAAAATACAAAATCACACGACATGAAATATTACACTGTTGACAAGTTTGCAATCGTGATTTTACCAGCTGGACTATCAGAAAAGGCAAAATCAAGCAAATCACTACACAATTCTTTTAACCGAATTTACCGATTTGCAACAATTGGTGGAGCGGCCCTTGCAACATGGTTTTCATCCCAATTCATACAACACCAACAGACAGTAGTGTATGAATCGCCACAAAATACCGATTCTATGATGAAGGCTGCCCCTGAAATGGCACAGCGGTCATTACCGGCACCTGAAGTGCCTCAATCTGCACAGGATGCAGGAATTCAAATGTACCAAGCTACAACTGGTGAGCCAACTACTGACATCTACCTGTCCCTCATAATCACCTTAAGCGTGGTTGTTGTGGGCCTAATCATAGAGAGAATAATCAGAGCACGTAGAAAATAACACTAAAAACTACACCGATATTGCATAAAACCATGGCTCTCACAAACAGGGAAAAGGCAATAGTTGCAATATCAAATGCAATCTCTGTGTATTCAGTCTATACAAAAAATCCCGACATGTTACCAAAAAACATGTCAATGATTGACTTTGTCCTAAAATCGACCCCAGAGCATCTCAAAAAAGAGATTTCAATTGACCTAATTGACGAAATTTTTGCGTATGTCTCCAAAACACAAAGTGAACTTTCAGACTCTGCCGTGCCGTCATTGGATTCTGACTAAGTGACTTAGCCTGCTTAACAGAGCCAACTTTCATAAACCCAATAATTTAACAAAAATTAAAGGATGACTACGATTGCAACTCTTGGCTCCCATTGCGCTCTACAGGTTCTAAAGGGAGCAAAAGATGAGGGCCTAAAAACACTTCTTGTCTGCGAAAAAAAACGTGAAAGTCTGTATCGCCGATTTGGTTTTATCGACAAGTTAATTCTGGTGGACTCATTTCTAGACGTTCTCGATTCAAAATATTCAAAGATTTTAGAAAAAAACGATACTGTTTTGATTCCACATGGCACGCTAATCGCTCAAATGAGTACGGAACAAATTGAATCAATCAAGACTCCAATATTTGGCAACAAATGGATTCTCAGATGGGAGTCTGATAGAAATCTCAAAGAGAAATTAATGCTGGAGGCAAAGCTTGATGTTCCAAAATCAATCCCAAATCCAAAAAACATCAAACGACTGACCATAGCCAAAAGACATGGTGCAGCTGGTGGAAAAGGATACTTTCTTACATCTACTGAAAAAGACTATATCAAAAAAAGAAACCATCTAATCAAAACTGGACTGATCAAAGGCGACCGAGACCTATACCTGCAGGAATATGTGATGGGAGTTTTGGCATACTTGCAATTTTTCTACTCGCCATTAAAAGACGAGCTAGAATTCTTTGGAGTGGACAAAAGACACGAGTCCGACATCGAGGGATTGGCAAGAATTCCGTCACAACAGCAAATGGGGATGGATTACATCTCTTCGTTTAACGTGATAGGGAACAGCCCGATGGTTTTGAGAGAATCTTTACTTGATGCGGTATATGATATGGGTGAAAGGTTTGTCAAGGCGTCAAAGAGGCTAGTCAAACCCGGAATGAACGGTCCATTTTGTATAGAGGGCGTATATGATCAAGACGGCAAATTTTGGACATTTGAGTTTTCAGCACGCATAGTTGCAGGAACAAACATCTACATGGACGGCTCACCATATTCTACATTACTGTATGATGTCCCGATGAGCATGGGTAGAAGAATAGCTCGAGAAGTAAAAACAGCAGCAAAACAAAAGAAATTAGATAAAATCACTACCTAAAATGCACTAGTTTTGTTCTAGAGAACATTACTGCCATGGCAGAAACAATTCCCATTATTGCCAACACTCCAAATGGGAACTCTGGAATCACGCTTGTTCCAATGATTTCGATCTCTTCAGTTGCAATCGGAATTACAAATGAGAGTTCTGTCATGTCTTCAGTGTGCGTTATGGAATAATCCGTTTCAGATCCGTCTAACAGTATGATAAATTCGTCATTTTCTGCACTGATTAATTCAGATGGAAATGACAGTTCAAACGTAGACTCGTCGACATTTACGGTTCCAATCAAAAGCGACGGTAGTTCTTTATCTACATCCATGGAAATCAGATCTCCGTCAAAACTATAAGAAAGATTGAACGTTCTTTCGTCTATATCAAGATCATAACTTCCAGATTCTGAAAAGGATAATGGGATTATCGACAAAATCACAATTGTACTAATAACAAAAAGGTAATTTTTCAACACATGTTGTTAACCTATAACAATATAGATTTTTCCGTATTTCGACCTTAGTTTGTTTCAACAATTATTGCAGCTTTCTCAGAGTTGTCAAGCTCTTGTTGTACTGCGTTTAGGATGTGTGATACCGACGTCAGGCTTGAAAAGTCAACTAGTTTTAGGTTGTTCAAAAGATACACCTGTGGTGCAATGTCATTGTTTCTGGATTCCAAAAAGTCGTCTAATTCTTCTAGGATTGATATTTTTCCGCCTTGGAATATTTTTGCATTTTTATGAGACAATTTCATTCGGCCAAATCTGTCCAGTACCAAGACATGATGCCTGTTTTTCTTGGAAAATAGCTTTTTTTCTGAAACATGCCCTGTGAACACAAAATAATGGTCAGTTTCAAAGCTTAACTCCACAAGTTCCCTGCTAATTTCCATCATTTCGCTTGCCCTGATCAGTGCCTCATCAAGTGTAAAGATGTTCTTTGCATTTTCCGTACTGTCAAGTTCCACATTTCCTGTTGCGGACACTCGAAGTAGCGCTTTTTCTGAAATGTATTCGCTGTTTATTAGAATTGATTCTGGCACTGCTCCCCTATCAATCATGATTGCGTGGATTTTTTTGTGCATTTCAGATATTTGCTCAGGTGTCGGGTTGGATATCGTATGCTCGATTTCTTCTTGAATCATTGATGATGCCACACCAATTGACGATATCACTTCTGCATGTTCTGCTTTTTTGTATGGAACTCCGAGTTGCTTTGCAACAAAAGGAACTAGTACTGATGCACCCCCACCGCCTCCAATTATCTGGGTTTTTGCTTTTTCCATCTTGAACTCCTTCAGGATTTTCGAGATTGCCTTTGTTATCTCAAATGACGCTGTCTGGATTACCGACATTGCCGCCTCAGGACCAGTCACCCTGAGCTCGCGCCCAAGTAGTTCCATTGCGATTTTTGCAGAAGATTGGTTTGCAAAGGAATAATCGTCTTTTTCTATCATGCCAAGTGCATTTGCAGCACACGTATTTGTGATTGCAAATGTTTCATCATCACATTTTACTGCAACGTATGATTCGATGTCGTTTTCTTTGGGTTTTATTGTGATGATTTTTCCTTTTTTCAGAATGTCTGGGTCTGCAAAACACGCATACTTCAAACCTGCAATGTGTGCACTTCGTGGACCAACCTTCCAAACTCGCCCATCCTTTATCTTTATCATGCTGCCTCCAGCCACACCTAAAATACGAACGTCCATGGAACGGATGCATGTTGGATGATCCTTTATGGTAACATAACGAATCTCTGGCTTGCCATTTTTTATTATACAAATATTGGTGCTGGTTCCGCCAACTTCGACAAATATCCCATCTGTTACCTTGAGGTACAGCAAGGCACCTGCAACACTAGCAGCTGGCCCTGAAAGAATGGTCAGAATGGGTTTTGTTCTAAATGTATCCATGTTTGTAACTCCGCCATCCCCTTTCATGATCATTAGCGGTGCGTTAACTCCTGCGTTTCTAATCGCTTCTTCTACAAAATTTGCAACCTCAAATGTTTTTGGAAGAACACTTGCGTTGATTGCTGCAGTCAATGTCCTAATCTCAAGGCCATAAATTCCAGAAATTTCATGGGATGCAGTAGCAGGAATGTTTCCTTGCATCGCGTTTTTCATTACAAACATTTCATTTGACGGATCATCGACTCCAAACGCTTCTGTTGCAACAATTACCTTGACTCCTTTATCCTTTAGGGTATTAATTGCCTGATGTACCTCTTTCTCTGAAATTAAATGAGACGTATCAAGAAAGACATGTTCTGTCTTTAAGCTTTGATCAGAGTTAAACGTGGCATCCTGAAGCGTGGTTCTTTTTATAACGTCCCCTTTTTCTGGCGTCACACCCATTGCAATTATCCCAACCTTTGCAGTGTCTGATTCAAGCAGCGCGTTAATTGCCTGAGTTGTACTATGTGCAATTAATTCTATTTCGGATAATTCGATTTTTGATTCACCAACTAGTTGTGATAGTGCAAGTACGATTCCCTCTGAGACACCTTTTTGCGCCTTGTGTGTAGTTGGAGTAGTTGATTTGCCTATAAGCTGCCCAGTTTTGATGTCTATTGCGATTGCCTTTGTGAACGTACCGCCTACATCGATTCCTATTCTAATGCGCCGTGGACTCATCAATTTCCCTTCTTGATTTGCGCATTGTGGCTATTTTCTCTTCCCTTTTTGGCTTCAAAACAAGTACGTATGATGCCGCTGCCAGATATATTCCAAGCATGATTATTTGTGCAATTATTGTCTCAAGTGTCGGATAAATTCCAGTCATCTTTGCCATGTTGATATCAAGTCTTGGAACAATTCCCAGAAGACTGGTAAATGGCAAAATGTCAAGTGTTTGTAATTCTCTTACGGCATTACCCAAAAATGCAATTGAGAGATACGCGCCTACCCCCATCGTAAGGCCGAAAAGCATCTTGAGCGGTAGCCTTTTTCCTATTTTTCTCGTTACAAAGTATACTCCAAGCAGGGTTGCAATTCCTGCGATGAATCCCAACCCGACATAGGTTTCCATGTATTTTGCAAATCCGAACATTGCCTCGTAAAACAACACCGTCTCAAATCCTTCTCTGTACACTGTGAAAAATGAAAGCATTACAAACACCACTGTGCCTCCTGTGGTTGATGCCTGCCAGACTTTAGCCTTGACAAACTCCATCCATTTTTTGTGCTCTATTTTATTTAGGATCCAAAAACTCACATAAAACAATACAGCGGTTGCAGAAAGCGCCGCAATTGCCTCAATTAGCTCCCTATTTGCGCCAGATATTTTGATGAGATATGATGCGATAAACCACGTTACGGCGGTTGCAACAATTGCCAAGATTATTCCGTAGTGCACAAATCGCTTAAATTTTGTATTCCTGGATGCCTCAAGGTAAGTAAGAATGGCACCTAGGATTAGAACTGATTCTAGCCCCTCTCGGAAAATAACTGCGAACGATGATGTAAACGCAATTGTGGGTGCAATCTGGCCAGTTCCAGTGACTAGTCTTTCAGATTCATCAAGGCTTCGCTTTACTGCAATTGTAGCTTGCTCTATTTTATCATAATCCGCTTTCTGGTTTATCAAACTTCTAAGCTCGGCAAACTGAAGCTCAACTTGCAATGTAAAGTCAGGATCAATTGTTCGTAATGGAATTTCCACGTGTTCGTAGCTGTCCAAATATGCTGTTCTTGCAGAAACAAATGCTGCTTGGGTATTGCCCTCTTTGTACTGATTTAGCATTGTCTGTAGGGTTATTCGAATAAAATCAATCTGGCTTCGTACGCCCGACTTTTGTTCTTCTGTAGCTGAACCCATTTCTTTTGCTGCTTTTTTGAGTTCAACTCTGGATGCTGGTTGACTGTCAGGCGATGATTTTGAAATCATCTTTTCCGTGTTATCCAAGTCTGCAAGTATTGGATCATTGATGAATGACTGTATTTCATCGTATGATTTTTTTTCTTGTATCATTGCTCGTAAATTTTCTCTCATGTTTAATTCCATTTTGTGCAAGAGAGTTTCGTCTACCTTGCCAATGTCTGCTTCGAGATACTCAAAGTTGTCAAGATATGCAGCAATGACATGTTCTTCTGCTTTTGCATAATTATTGTCTTTGATTTCAGACAATGTTTGATCATAATGTTGCCTTATCATGGCATACAAACTGGCATGATCTGATGATGCAGAGTCAGTTCCCGTAAGGTCGCGCTGTATTGTGGTGATCAGTTTTCCAACGGAGACAAAATCCTGCTTTTGAGCAATCTTCGATTTTAACTCATCAAAGAATGAGTTGATCTCACCAGTTTGCCTTTCGTCAAACGAGGAATCAGAGCTAAACAGTTGAACTGCCTTATCAACAAGAGACGTAGCTATGGAATGGCGTTCATTGTCGTTTTCTGAAATCGCAATTTGATAATTTTCATCTACCGTCATCAGTAAATCGGATACGACAAATGGAATATGCTGTGACTTTGGAAATTTGGCCACTTGTTGTTCCGCTACTGTGATATCTGCCAATATTTCACTGGAATGAGCCCTGTTTTCTATTTTGGAGTGTATGTCAAGAAGCACCAAGTGCAAATCATTGGCCGGCTCCACATTTGCTTCTCTAAGTAAGTCCATTTGGTGACCGTAAAAATCAGTAGTGAATTTAGAATACTTTGTAGCTTGCTCGTAATCATTACTCAATATGCTTGTTTTTGTTAGGTTAATTCCAATCTGCACTATTTCGCTGGTTGACTGGGCAGTATGATCATTTACGGTTTGTGCAAAAGATACCTGGTTGACTGACAAAATAACAAACAATGCAGATAAAAGCACAATTTGTCGATGGTTCAATGTGTGGTTAGGATTAGCTAACTGTATTTAAAGCAGGGATATGTTCTAAGAATTTAGAATGAGAATCGAAAAAACTAATTCGACTGTAAATTCAACGTTGGGTTTGTTCCACCCACTATGATTTCCGCTTTTTTAATTCTACTTTTGTAATACTTGATTTTTTTCCCGGCGTTTGAGATTTCGAATTTATCTACGTAAACAAGTGTTAGTACCTCAAGGTTTGACAAAATTTTGTAGACTGTGGAGATTGACATTTTTTGCTCATCTGCGATTTTTTGTGCATCTTTTGCTTTTGCCGTAATTGAAAATAGCACAGATCTGGAGTAAACGTTTGTCAAAGTTTCTATGATTTGCTGCGTTATGTCATATTGGCTGAGCTGAAAAACAGTATTTTTCTTCATAATTCATACCCCTCAATTAATTTGGTGCCAAAACAAGAGTCGGCTCCGGCTTTTTGATACTGATGTCTGCCTTGCTTATTCTGCTTCGATAGACTTTGAATTTTCTACCCTTATCAGATATCATCCAGCGTTCTACGCGAATTAATGTCAAATTCTCAAGATCTGAGAGTTTTTTGTAAACTGAGCTTAGTGGAATCTTGTATTTGTCTGAAACTTCTGCTGCAGTACGGCCTTGTTTGATTAATGAAAACAAAATAGTCCTAGATTCGGCGTCTGCCAACGCCTCAATTACTTTTTGTGTTACATCATATTTCTTTAATTGTGGAAGCGTAAATCTGCGACCCAAGACACTGTTCTACTTTGTGTTGTTATTTAAATAAAATGTTATCCTTCTCATTCTATAAAATGAGAACACTTCATAATGAAAACTTGAAAATAATTATGCCGGACAATGCAACCTACTGGAATCTTGCCTGTTTTACTCTGTCTGGTTGTAGTTTTTGCCACAACACACCGAAAATCAATCCAACCGATAACCAAAATGCTGAGACCCCAACCAAAGACACCGCCCTAAATCCATTTACTAGGTCCGCCGGAGCAGTTATCGCATCTGGGTTTTGAGGCATTACTACAAACACTGTAGCAATAAACCCCGCATATCCTAAAACTGCAACGAATCTCTTGCTTTTGAGTCGCCTGAAAACCTGATAAAACCCGAGTGCACCAAATCCTGAAATCGCGATAAACGAAACGTACAACATCTGTCTTAGAAGGATTGTTTCTGGATCTCCTACTGTCGGGGGGTTTGCAGGATATTTTGCAAATGGTATTAGATACAATGTAATCCACATGATTGCTGCAAGGGCTAGTGCTTTTTTGGCAAAACTGTTTCCAGGAAGAATGTTTTTTGCATATCCAAAAACGATTCCAAACAATGCCCCAATCGCAGTGCCAAGTATTGCCCCTGCCAACAATTGTCCACCCTTTTGCCATGCTCGGTATGAATAATATTCTGCCCAAAACTGTGACGTATCTTTTGCTTCGCCAGATGCAAACATGTGCTGATTTTCAATTCCAATTGCCTTATCCAAATATGGTTCAACAAGTGCCAAATTTACCAGACCGTGGATGACTCCAGCTGAGCACCCAGACAACAAAATAATTGTAATAAAAAGAGACATCCTCATGACTAGTCACTAGTGGCAGGGAAATCCTGCTGCATGTCTCATGTCATGGGTCAGTTCATGTATGTACAAGTCTGCATATGCTTGTTCGCCAAAGACAATGCTGAATAATTGTCCCTGATCAAATCCTACCTCAAATATCCCAAATGCAAAAATTGTAGCTAATACAAGTAATGCGACCTTTGGAACACTTGATTTTGCGATTGTAATCTCTTTTGAGAAAGACATGAAATCTGAGCATGAATGAATGTATTTAAATTCTTGGATGAATCATCCAATATTTAACTAAAAATGAACTCCGTGCAACAAGTGCAAACACTGCAAAACATCGTGTCACGAAAAGGATCAAGTAAGGTTCTAACGTTTTCAGTACCACATGTGTTCAAGGCATTGCAGATGTTACATGAAAATGAATATGTGAGTAGATCCAGTTTTTGCCAGAATTTGCACATGGGGGAGGGGGCAGTCAAGACAATGATCATGCACCTAAAGGAAGAATCCATGGTAAGATCAACGAAATCTGGAACCTTTCTTACCGCCAAGGGGAAAGTCTTCATAAAAAATTTACTAGAGATAATTTTTGCGGAATGCGATATTAAAAAATGCCAAATTGCGCAAGGAAAATTCAATCACGCAGTTATTTTGAAAAATTATTCATTTGCGACAAAGACCGGAGTCGAACAACGAGATTACACCATACTGTATGGGGCATTGGGGGCAACCACTCTCCTTTACAAGGAAGACAGATTTGTTTTCCCAAATGAAAATATCGATTGTCTACTAAATGATCAAGAAACTAGAAACTTGCTGATAAGTGAGCTGCATCCAAAAAACGGAGATATGATAATAATTGCATCTGCAAATGATCCATTTGTTGCAGAGATTGCGGCGAAAAACTCTGCGTTGTGGACACTTGCCACGCACAACAGACAGTAAACTATTTGAAGAGTACATCACGTGTGAACTTGTGGCAAAATACTACCTACTTGCAATTCCAGCAATTATTGGAATAATTGGAGGGATATTTGCAGTGACATATTTTGGAAACCAGAATAATTCCCAAGGTAAGGAGACTTTTACAATGCAGCAATTAATTGAAAACGGTTCCCCATACGAAGGAAACCCATTGGCGCCAATCACCATAGTTGAATGGGGCGATTATCAGTGTACATTTTGTCATTTGTTTCACGACTCAAGCATGGGAACAATCAAGGATGAATACGTCCAATCAGGCAAGGCAAACTTTGTTTTTAGAGACTTTCCATTAAACGGCCCAGACTCAATTCTTGCAGCAGAGGCATCTCATTGCGCAAAAGATCAAGGAAAGTTCTGGGAGTATCATGATGAGATATACAATAATTGGGATGGCGAGAATACAGGCTGGGTGAGCAAGGACTCACTAAGCAGTTTTGCCCAAAACGTAGGATTGGATGTTGATCAGTTCAAGTCTTGTCTTGATTCATCTAAATACAAACAAGATGTCATTGACGCATATGACTTTGGGCAAAAGGTTGGAATCGATGCAACGCCGTCATTTCTTATCATAAAGGACGACAAGATTGTCAAGATTACGGGAAATCAGCCAATCGATGTATTTAGAAAAACACTTGACGACATGTAACTATTCTTCAAATTTGTGCAAATCGTTTGCAACCTGATTGTCATATTTTGGATTTGAGTCAAGCAATCCCCTCAATATCATGTTCTTGATGCAGTATGAGACGTATTCTGGTTCAACTCCTCCATACTTTGCTGCCTTTTTTGACACATCTTGGAATAGCGTTTCATTGTCCATTTTCATCGTTTGACACATGTTAACGCGTAATAACATGCCAAGCTGAACTAGCTTGTGCATTGAAAGATCTTTTCCCTCCAGGTAAATCTGTGAGATGGTTTCTTCCATGTGGTAGAATCCCTGAGAAGTTACCCTGTACCGGAATAGTTTTGGATAGTCTTCCAACTCGATACAGTATGGCAGCATATTTTTTTCCACGTACCGCAAACCATGACTTGATTAATTATTACTGCGGCACTTTGTGACAAAAGTAGATTCCATTTTGGAATGCTTTGATTGCCCAAACTTCTTAATACTGAATCTATAGAAGTCAAATAATGGGCAAAATTACGATTGAAAAGCAGGATTCCGTCAAACTTTACAAAATAAAAAAAACACTTGATGAGCTTTCACGCATATCTGGTAGGGGAACTGAATTGATTTCAGTGTACGTTCCAAAGGGAAAACAGCTTCATCTAGTCATAAACACACTAAGAGAAGAGCAAGGGACTGCAGACAACATAAAGTCAGATCTCACAAGAAGTCATGTGGTTGACTCGCTATCGAGAGTCCAGCAGAGACTAAAGCTGTACAAAAACACTCCTGATCATGGTCTTGTGATATTTTGCGGTGCTGTGCCTCCAGAAGGCGGCGGGCCAATTGGTAGCGAAGTTATCAAGGTCTGGGAGATAGAACCGCCAAAGGATCTTACCACCTTTCTATACCGTTGTGATGATCATTTTCATGTAGATATTCTAAAGGACATGTTAAAGGATGACAATCTAATTGGATTTTTGGCAATTGACACAAAGGATGCTGGATGGGGTCTTCTTTATGGAAATAAAATCGAGGTGCTGAGAGAAACAAGCTCCGGCGTTGCAGGAAAACACCGACAGGGAGGCCAGTCCGCAAGAAGATTTGAAAGGTTACGAGAAATGGAACTTACGTATTACTACAATAGAATTGCAGAAGTAACAAAGGAATTTTTTATCGACATTTACCCAATAAAGGGATTGGTTGTATCCGGACCCGGTCCAACAAAAGAAGACTTTCTAAAATCAAATTATCTTGAATATCGACTGCAGAACATGGTGATTGCTGTTTTGGACACATCGTATTCTGGCTCAGAGGGAATTCGCGAGGCGTTTGTAAAGGCAAGCGATGTCTTGTCTGACTTTAGACTGTCTGAAGAAAAAATACTAGTTGAAAAACTATTCCGCGAAGTCAATTCTCATTCCGGTAAAGGTATGTACGGACTCAAAGATGTAATACATTATTTGAAAAATAATGTTGTTGAGACTTTACTAATCACGGATGACACAAACCTGTACAGACTAGAAATAAAGTGCAATAGATGTCAAAACATACAGGAAGAAATCGTCGATAGATTAAAGCTGATTCCACGAAAAACCGAACTTCTAAACAAGCCTTGCCCGAGCTGTAAAAGCACAGACCAAGAGGCAATATCACAAGATTTAGTCGATTATCTATCCCTTCTTGCAGCTCAGGTTGGAACAAAAGTCGAGGTGATTTCAGGCGTCACAGAATATGGTGCAATGTTATCAAGCCTTGGCAAAGTTGGTGCAATACTCCGATACAACCCAAATCAGTAAACCTATCTTATCGCCGCACTGTCTTGCGTAGCTGTCATCACATTACCGTCCTGCGCATTGATTATTCTGTTTTTGATGCTTGCACCCTCAATTTTTTTAATCAAAAAGGTCAGTGAAAATGGTTTTTGAATTATCTGAATCGTTTCGTCTTTTAGGTCTTGGAGTTTTTGCATTATTCCCTGCCCGTATGCTGAAAGAAAGATCAGCCTTTGGTTTGGCCTATATTCTAGGATTTCTCTTGCAGTGTCGGCACCTGTTTTTCTTGGCATGTCGTGGTCTAATAGAACCAAGTCAAATGGGGGTGCTCTGCTTTTCCTAAACAGCTCGTCGTATTTTGCCTCATTTAGGTAATAATCAATGCACTCCACTCCATCTTTTGCCATCGTAACTTTGTGATTTCTTTTCTCAAGTGCAATTTTGTATTGCTTTGCAGTAAACTCGTTATCCTCTGCAATCAATATGTCAAGTGGCATAAAAGTCTCTAACGGAAATACGTGTTTTAAGACTAGTTTTTTTGTTTCAAACAAACATTATCAAAATATGCCAACATGAAATCAAAATTATTCGTGCTCACGAATTTGCTTTGCCAGTGTTTTGAGTTCGTCATCTGACAGAATTGTTCTCTTTGTCCATATGGCGCCGGCGTCATTGTACCTTGGGATGATATGAATGTGGACGTGAGGTATGATCTGCTTTGCAGCCCTGCCATTATTCTGAGCAAGACTGAATGCATCTGCCTTTGTTGCAGCAAGTATTTTGCTTGCAATGTGAGGTATTTTGGAAAAAAGATTCCCGACATCTATTGATTCCATGTCTGTGATTTTTTCATAGTGTTTTTTTGGCACGACTAGGGAATGACCTTTATCGATTGGGTACTTGTCTAAAAACGCCACATGATCCGTATCCTCATAGATAAAGTGCCCGTCCCGCTTTCCAGATACAATGTCACAAAATATGCAGTGCATGATTACAACCGTGTCAAACAATTTAATATATTATCGATCATTTAAAATTTCGAAAAATTACACAATCCAAAATTCCTGCCATTTATGCAAGGTTAGGATTAGTATCGATTAGTTAATTAGTCCTATTTTTTGAGTGTGGGTGTTTCATGGGCAAAAAAGAAAGAGAGAATAAAGAAGAGCGTCGTGAAAGCTTTGTAGACAGACAATCAAGACAAAAACGAAAAAACATGCTAATTGGAATAGCTGTCTTGGCAGGAATTGTAGCAATTATCGCATTTGCAAGTTTTCACTTCATAACAAAAACACAATCAAGCCCGCTTAATGCCCCAGAAGGAGCCGGAAAGCTTGGGGATGAACACGAACATGCCTCATTACTGGTAAGAATCTTTGGCGATAAATTCGACTTCTCGCCGCAGTTATACCAAGTAAAAAGCCCGTACATCCACTTTGAAGGCGAGGACGGCAATACAATCCACAGACATGCGTCAAATATCAAACTAGGCTATCTGTTTGACACGATAAAAGTCGATCTGACTGATGAGTGCTTTGCATTCCCAGACAAAAAGCCAGAACACACCTTCTGCGCAAATGAGGATTACACACTCAAATTCTTCGTCAACCATCAAAAAGTAAACAGCATCAGAGACTATGTCATAAATGAGGATGACAGAATACTGATTTCATACGGTAACGAAAATCAAACCGCAATAGATGCACAACTACTGGAACTTGATGGCCAACTAATCAAAAAATAGTTTCGCAGTTTGAAAATTGAAAATATTCTAATATAGCAAAACCAATCAGGTCATCATATCATGAATAACACTGATATTTCAAGTAGAAACGTAGTCGAAGGCACATCAAGATCACCCCATAGGGCAATGTACAAGGCAATGGGGCTAACAGATAATGATCTTAGTCGCAAATTCATCGGAGTGTCCCATACTGGAAACGAGGCCACGCCATGTAATATCCACCTTGGAAGACTGGCACAAAAAGCAAAGGAAGGAGTTTATGATGCAGGTGCCACCCCAAGAGAATTTAGTACCATTGCAGTAAGCGATGGAATTGCAATGGGACATGAAGGAATGAAATCATCCCTCGTCAGCAGAGAAGTCATCGCAGACTCGATTGAGTTAATGGTTCGGGCTCATCAGTATGATGGTCTTGTAGGAATTGCAGGATGCGACAAAAGCTTACCTGGTACAATGATGGCAATGGCAAGACTAAACCTTCCATCCGTTTTCGTTTATGGCGGAACAATAATGCCTGGATACTATAACGGTAAACCGCTAACTGTTCAAGACGTATATGAGGCGGTGGGAGCATTTGATGCCGGCCAATTATCACTTGAGGCGTTAAAGAACATTGAAAACTATGCATGCCCAACTGCAGGTTCCTGTGGAGGAATGTTTACTGCAAATACAATGGCATCGATTTCTGAAGCACTGGGCATCTCATTGCCCGGCAGCGCTAGCCCGCCAGCAGAAGACGAAAGAAGAGAAAAAATGGTATATGACACAGGAGTCGCAACTGCAAAACTTTTAGAGCTAAACATCAAACCAAGAGACATTTTGACATTCGAGGCATTTGAAAATGCCATAACTATGCTAAATGCAATAGGTGGTTCTACAAACGCAATATTGCACCTTTTGGCAATTTCAAACGAAGCAAGAGTGAAGCTCACATATGATGATTTTGAACGAGTTAGAAAAAAGGTTCCACATATTGCAGACCTCAAGCCTGGCGGAATGTACGTCATGAATGATCTAGACAAAGTAGGCGGGGTTCCCTTAATGCTCAAAAAACTACTAGATAGAAAATTGCTTCATGAAGACGTCATGACAGTCACCGGAAAAACAATGAAGCAAAACCTTGATGCAATAACAATTCCGCCACCTGTAAATGCAGATGTTGTTAGGCCAATTGGCACTCCTCTCCATAAAGTTGGAACAGCAGTAATACTCAAAGGCTCACTTGCTCCCGACGGCGCGGTTGTAAAAATTGCAGGAGTCAAGATCGACAAATTTACTGGAAAAGCCAAGGTCTTCGATAGAGAAGAAGATGCGTTTGACGCAGTATCAAAAAACGAAATCAAAGAAGGTGACGTGGTTGTAATTAGATACGAAGGTCCAAAGGGTGGCCCTGGAATGCGAGAGATGCTTGCAGTAACTGCCGCGATAGTTGGACAGGGATTGGGCGAAAAAGTTGCACTAGTTACCGACGGCAGATTTTCGGGTGCAACGCGCGGCTTTATGATTGGACACGTTGCACCAGAGGCATATGTTGGCGGAAATATTGCGCTTGTCAAAAACGGAGACAGAATCATAATTGACACTGAGACAAACATAATTGATCTTGACGTTCCAAAAGAAGAACTAGACCAAAGAAGAAAAGAGTGGAAACCAAGAAAGCCAAACTATGAAACCGGCGCGCTTGCAAAATATGCATCACTCGTAGGATCTGCAGCACAAGGCGCAATTACCAGCCCTGTTTGGCAATAATTAGAAAAACACTAGTTGTGTAAGCTGCACACGAGAACAATTTTGTCCTCAAGTCTTTTTGCTGTAAGGCCTAGTCCTTCACCCAGTTCTTTTTTGCAAACATGACATGTTGCCTCACTTACCGTACTATGCAAGTGGATTTCTGGTTTTGTAAAGTGTAGATCATAGTATAGAGTATGAGTTTTCGGCTTTGTTGCAAGGATCTGACTCATGGGTATAATACGTCAAGATCGCATATAAAGGTACCGTACCATACCGTAATTCCTACGACCTTGTACCCAAATTAGGCTCAAAACAAAGCGATTTTTTGAAAAAATATCATTTTAATTTCAACCAAATGCTAAAACTTGTTTAAAAGTTATAAATATGCCACGGCCGCTTTGATTGACATGGGTGGCCTTCTTTGGAAATTCCGGTCCTACAGTAATACATCTAGATCTATCTGGCTCACAGTTTGAAATCTATTCTAAAATAGAAAAAAATTATTCACACACGTTTCTGTTTGAATCACTAACCGGTCCTGAGGAGCTTGCAGAAACATCGCTAATTGGATTTGATCCAGACGTCATTTTGCAAGGATATGAAGACAGAATCGTTTTACAGTACCGTGATGGTTCAACTAAGACTATCGCTACGACTGATCCAATAGCGGAGATAAAAAATTTGATTGGCCATACAAATGACACCTCATTTAGATATCTTGGGGGGGCAGTCGGCATAATTAATTATGATGCAATAAAATTATACGAAAAAATTCCAATTAGAAACAATCAAACCCCTCTGATGGAGTTTGGAATTTATCAGGACGGCATTTTGTATGACAACAAGACAAAAAAATTACTCTACTTTTATTATAATAAAAATCGAATTAATGACATAAAACTATCTGAGCCAAATTTTGGCAAATTGGAAATTTCAGATATTTCTGTAAACATGGATGAAAAAAAATTCTCAGAAATTGTCAGCAAGGCAAAAAAATACATTCATGACGGAGACATTTTTCAGGTAGTGCTCTCAAGAAGATTCAATTTTGGCATCAAAGGAAGCCATCTGAGAATTTACAAGGAATTGCGTTCGCTAAACCCGTCTCCATACCTATATCACATGAAGTTTGGGCAAAAAACATTCATTGGTTCTAGTCCCGAAATGCTAGTCCGAGTCACAGGAAATGAGGTAGAAACATTCCCAATTGCAGGTACAAGAAAAATTACCGAAGATGAGGGAAAAAATGAGATGCTAAGGCAGGAACTCTTAAACGATGAAAAAGAGCTTGCTGAGCACACAATGCTCGTGGATCTTGGAAGAAACGATATAGGCAGGGTTTGCAAATATGGGAGCGTACGCGTAACGGAGTTGATGCAGGTAAAGCGATTCTCGCATGTCCAGCACATAGTATCACATGTTGTGGGCACGCTTGATTCAAAACATGACATGTTTACAGCATTTGAGGCAGTTTTTCCAGCTGGAACCGTAACTGGTGCACCAAAGGTCAGGGCGATGGAGATAATCAATGAGTTGGAGGCAGATGTCCGAGGCCAGTATGCTGGGGCAGTAGGCTATTTTTCAAACAACGGCTGCTGCGATTTTGCAATAGCCATACGTAGTATATTCATTGATGGAGAATCAGGTTTTGCCCAAAGTGGCGCAGGGATTGTGGCTGACTCTATACCAGAAAACGAATTCAAGGAAACGGAGCACAAGGTTGGGGCAATGCTTGTTGCATTAAAGGAGGCGACAAAATGAAATTTCTAATTCTCGATAACTATGATTCGTTTGTATACAATATTGCTCAGGTTTTAGGCGAGCTTGGAGTAGAATCCGACGTAATTAGAAATGACAAAATAACAATAGATCAAATACAAAAAAACCATTACGATGCAATAGTCATATCCCCAGGACCTGGCACCCCCGAAGACAAAAAGTATTTTGGAGTTTGCTCAGATGTAATTAGAAAACTTGGACCTACAACACCAATTCTTGGAGTGTGTCTTGGGCACCAGGGAATAATCCACGAGTTTGGTGGCAAGGTAGTCAATGCCGGAAACGTAAGGCATGGAAAAACAAGCCAGATTAAACATACCGATGAGTCAATTTTTCATGGAGTAAACAATCCATTTAGAGCAACAAGATATCATTCACTTGTAGGGGACAAGACAATCATTCCAGATGTTCTCAAAATAACTGCGGTGGCAGAGGACGACGGCGAAGTGATGGGCGTAAGCCACAAAGAATACCTAATTGAGGGAGTGCAGTTTCATCCAGAGTCCATTTTAACCACCGAGGGGAAAAAAATATTTCAAAACTTCATCAACATGATAAAGAAATGATCACAAAATACATAGAAATTCTCCAGAGAGGTCAAGACTTGACCTTAGATGAAATGTCAATTGTAATGGGCGATCTGCTAAGTGATAAGATTTCAGATTCTGAAAAGGCGGAATTTCTGAAAAACCTGTCAAAAAAAGGAGAAACTGACGAGGAGCTTTACTCCATGCTAAATGAGATAGACAGGCATGGAATTCACATCAACCCTGCGTGTAAAGGCACGATAATTGACGTCTGTGGAACAGGCGGCGATAAATTGCAAACTTTTAACATTTCAACTACTGCAGCGTTTGTTATTGCAGCATCTGGAGGAATAGTTGCAAAACACGGCAACAGATCAGTCTCCGGAATTTCTGGAAGCGCAGATATTTTTGAATATTTTGGGTACGACCTAAACGCACCTCCTGAAAAAATTACAAAAATTATTGAAAAGTTCGGAATTGGATTTATGTTTGCACAGAAATTTCACCCCTCAATGAAAAACGTCGCAAATGCGAGAAAAATGATAGGGGAAAGAACTGCATTTAACTTGCTTGGGCCATTGTGCAATCCAGCGCAGGTGAAAAATCAGCTAATCGGCGTATTCTCAGAAGACTACCTTGAAAGAACAATCAGAATTTTGAAAAAAAGGGGAGCGCAAAACATCATGACTGTTCACTCAGATGACGGGCTAGATGAACTATCCACTACTGGAAAAAACAAAATTTGCTTTCTAAAAAGTGGCAAGACTGAAACTATGATAATTGATCCAGAAAAACTTGGCTTGCACAAATCATCAATCAAAGATATTCAGATTTCGTCAAAGGCTCAAGCAATTCAAGCGTTTTTATCGGTGCTAAATGGCACAGCAAATCGTTCAATGCTAGAAATTACAATTCTTAATGCAGCTGGCGGGTTGATGGTATCTAACATTGCAGAAAACTTTACAGATGCAATAGAAATCTCCAAGCAAACGATAAAAAACCAAAAGGCGTACTCTCTTCTAACAGACTTTGTAAAAGCGTGCGGACAAATTGAAAAATTGAAAGAGGTAGAATCATGAGTAATGTTTTAAAAAAACTGATAAAAAATTCCCAGACTGCCATAAGCGACGGAATTTACGAAATTTCAGAACAATTGCCAAATTCAGGTGTGGATCTTGTAGATTCCATCAAGAATAACAGGCATGCGTCTCTCATAACCGAGGTCAAATTTGCATCTCCATCATTAGGCGAAATTAGAAAAGTCTCAGATCCGGTAGCGATTGCCAAGGCAATGGTGCGGGGTGGGGCAGTGGGACTATCTGTTCTGACTCAACCTTATCTGTTTAGTGGCTCGCCAAAGTATTTTATGGAGGTTAGGCGGCAAGTCAAAGTTCCAATGCTGATGAAAGATATTGTTATTGACAAAATCCAAATCGATGCTGCAAAAAAAATTGGCGCAGACTATATGTTACTAATACAATCACTGTTTGATATGGGGCATCTAAGAGAAATTGACGAGTTCATATCATATGGCCATAAAAAGGGCCTAAGGGTACTAGTTGAGGCACATACTGAATCAGAATTTGCAAATTCATTAAAGACAGATGCAGACATTGTCGGCATCAATAACAGAAACTTGGATACACTTGAAATTGACATAAACGTCACAAAAAAATTATTAGAAAACAAGAGAAAATCAAAGATAACATTGTCTGAAAGTGGAATTAACTCGCCTGAAGATATCCAATTCTTGAAAAAATGTGGTGCCGATGCATTTTTGATTGGCTCTAGCATCATGAAAAGTGATAACATTGAAGAAAACGTCAGAGGACTGGTAAACGCAATATGAAACCAAGATTTCCAAAAGACGGCAGATTTGGGGAATTTGGAGGAAAATATATTCCAGAAACACTTGTTCCGGCAATTGAAGAGCTTGAAGAAAATTATTTAAAATTTAAAAACGATAAAAGTTTCAAAAAAGAGCTAAACTATTACCTTACAGAATATGCAGGACGCCCAACCCCACTTTACTTTGCAAAAAACCTCACTGAAAAAATTGGGGGGGCAAAAATTTATCTCAAAAGAGAGGATCTTCTCCACGGCGGGGCACATAAAATTAACAATACTTTGGGCCAGGCGTTACTTGCTAAAAGAATGAAGAAAAAACGAATCATTGCGGAAACTGGCGCAGGGCAGCATGGGGTTGCAACTGCAATGGCGTGCGCATGCCTAGGATTGACATCTGAAGTATACATGGGATACAAGGACACCATAAGGCAAAAGCTGAACGTATATCGAATGAATCTTTTAGGAAGTAAGGTTCATCCAGTAAAATCAGGCTCACAGACACTAAAGGATGCCATCAATGAGGCGATAAGGGACTGGATTACAAACGTAAAAGACACATACTATCTGCTTGGTTCGGCAGTCGGTCCTCACCCATACCCAGTAATGGTTCGCGACTTTCAGTCAGTAATTGGCACAGAAATAATACAGCAAATGAAAAAGATAAACAAGAAAAATCCAGACATTGTGATTGCGTGTGTTGGAGGAGGATCCAATGCAATTGGAACATTTTATCCGCTAATTGACAGCGATACCGAAATCATCGGAGTTGAAGCAGCTGGAAAAGGGTTGAAAACAGAATATCATTCTGCTACACTGAGCGCAGGATCAAAGGGGGTCTTACACGGGATGATGACCTACCTATTACAGGACAAAGAGGGGCAGATAAAAGAGACACACAGTATATCGGCGGGACTCGACTATCCTGGTGTCGGCCCAGAGCATGCTTTTCTAAAGGATGCAAATCGTGTAAAATATCGTAGCGCCACAGACAAGGAAGTAATTGATGCTTTTTTGCTACTGACAAGAACTGAGGGAATAATTCCTGCACTCGAATCATCACATGCGATTGCAGAGGCAATCAAAATTGCAAGATCAAAACCAAAATCAGAATCAATAGTTGTTACATTGTCAGGTAGGGGAGACAAAGACGTCGAAGTAGTTGAGGAATATGTCAGGAACATCAAGAATTCGAGATAAATTTTTAGAACTTGATTCTAAAAATGAAAAAGCCCTAATTACATATACGATGGTTGGATATCCAAATGAAAAAGACACACTCACAGTAATTCGTGGACTGATAAAGGGGGGAGCAGACATAATTGAGCTCGGTTTTCCGTTTTCTGATCCTTTAGCAGACGGCCGGGTAATACAAAATGCAAGTATGATGTCGCTTGACAAAGGAGCCAACCTTGGGCAATTTTTTAGACTGGTGAGAAAAATTAGGCAGGAGAGCAACATTCCGCTTGTATTGATGACATACACAAACATCCTGTACCATCAAAACTATGAAAAATTCTTCAAGGAGATAAAAAACGCAGGAATTGACGGAGTCATTACTCCAGACATGACAATCGAGGAGTCAAAAGAATACCTAAAGGCTGCCAGAAACAATACAATCGATACAATATTTTTGGTCTCTCCAAACACTGACAAAAAAAGACTGGAAAAAATAATCAGGCAGACAACTGGTTTTCTGTACTTGGTGGCAGTATATGGGACGACAGGCATTCAAAATAAAATTCAGCAATACACCGTTGATGCACTAAAAAACACGAAAAAAGCAGCAAACCGCAAAATTCCAGTAGGCATTGGCTTTGGCATTTCAACTCCAGACGACGCCCGATATTTCGTAAAACAGGGGGCAGATGCAGTCATAGTTGGTAGTGCGCTGATAAAATTAGTAGAAAAAACCCCGCCTTCAAAACTTGAAAAAACCATTATCGAGTTTACAAAAAAACTAAAAAACACGACAAAGGTCAGCTAAGTTTTATTTTCTTGAATATCGTATCTTCATGCAAAGCAATGTCAAATTAAAAATCAAGATTGCTATGTTAACTCCAACTATTATTTTGTCATTAATCTCAATTCCGTAAAAAATCCACAAAACAGATCCTGTAGAAATTAAAATCATAAGATAGTATGAAACATCAGAAAGGCTTTTTGTTTTATAGCCACGAATGATTTGAGGAATCCATCCAACCGTAACCATTACTGATGCAATGGTTCCAAGAACAATTATCCAGATTCCCTCAAAAAACACTTCTTTCAGACCAAATAATTGGTATTAGAATTTTGTCATGGTATAAAGAATTAAAAATACCGATTTCCATTTGTAAATGTGCAGACAAAGTTCATTTTTGTTACCGGGGGAGTTATGTCTGGGCTTGGCAAAGGCGTGATGACATCATCTATTGCCAAACTATTACAGTTATCAAATCAAAAGGTTTCCTGCGTAAAAATAGACCCTTACCTGAACTATGATGCAGGAACGATGAACCCAATTGCACATGGCGAGGTCTTTGTTACCGAAGATGGAGGGGAATGCGACATGGACATTGGCAATTATGAGCGATTTTTGAACCAAAACATACCAAAGACCCACAACATCACCACTGCCCAGATTTACTCGACAGTAATCGAGGCAGAAAGACGCGGCGAGTACCTTGGCGCATGCGTCCAAATAATTCCACACGTCACAGACGAAATCAAGAGGAGAATTAGGAAAATTGCAGAAGATGAAAAATTAGATATCCTAGTGGTGGAATGCGGTGGAACTGTGGGAGACATTGAAAGCCTTCCGTTTTTAGAAGCACTAAGACAGCTAAGACTTGAGGATGGCTCGCAAAACGTGATATTTGTCCACGTAACACTTACCCCATCACTTGACGTAGTAGGGGAACAAAAGACAAAACCAACACAGCACAGTGTACAGGAATTAAGAAGGATTGGCATCCAGCCAGACATTATTGCTGCAAGATGTTCCAGTCCTTTGCACGAGTCTACAAAAAAGAAAATATCCATGTTTACAAACGTCACAACTCGCGACGTATTTTCATGTCATGATGTAAAGTCAATTTTTATGGTTCCGCAAATTCTGTATGATCAGGGAATAGTCGACACAATATTTACCAAGTTTGGCAAATTTGGACTAGTCAACACGTCTGCAAACTGGGACAAGTGGAATTCAATAGTGAACTCACTTCAGACCGCAGAAGGCAATATCAAAATTGCAATGGTTGGAAAATATGTCACACTTGCAGACAGCTATGTTAGTGTAAATCACGCTCTAAAGCATGCTGGCGCAAAAATTGGCAAGGTGGTTTCAATTGACTGGATTGACTCGGAAACAATCAATGGAAATGTTGATGACCTATCAAAATATGACGGAGTACTGGTGCCTGGCGGATTTGGATCAAGGGGTGCCGAAGGAATAATTAAAACCGCAAATTACACCAGAGAAAAAAACATACCATACCTCGGCATTTGCTTTGGTTTTCAGCTTGCAGCAGTTGCCTTTGGAAGACACGTGTGTGATTTCAAAGACGCAAATTCAACTGAACTTGATCAAAACACGACAAACCCAATAGTTGACTTGCTCCCAGAGCAGAAAACCGTCTCAAACATGGGGGGCTCACTTAGACTCGGGGCACATGAAATCACAGTAAAAAGTAATACGCTTGCACACAAGACATACAATTCGGATAAAGTAATTCGACGACACAGACATAGATATGAAATCAACAAAAAGTACATGGACGTTTTTGAAAAGAACGGAATGATTTTCTCAGCAGAGAGCGACAACTCCAAAAGAATGGAAGTGTTAGAGATCCCATCTCACAAGTTCTATTTTGGAGTGCAGTTCCATCCTGAATTTAACAGTAGGCCGGGCTACCCGGAAGAGGCATTTGAAGCGTTTATCAGTGCGGCATCAAAGTGACTAGCCATGCATATTGCGTTAATAGACATTGAATTAAAAGAAAATACTGAAGACGAATTCAAGGCATGGATTACTGAAACAAATAAGATACTATCAAAATTTCCAGGATTCGTTAGCAGAAGACTAGTAAAATCAGACAATGGAAAACATAGGCTGATAGTGGAATTTACAGACAAGGAATCACACGTAAAAATACATCGGACAAAAGAACACGATGAGATCCACAAACAACTAATGGGCTTTCTCAAAAAACCGCCGTTGCCAAACTTTTACCACGTGATTTCACAATAAAGAATCAGTTTTGTTTAGAATCATGATTCTTTTGCAGATAACTAACAGTTGTATGTACTAATAGTCCTTTATTGCTTTTAGTAAAACAGCATCAGAAAATATGATGTGCTCAGGGTAACAGTTTAGCATTTTTCCATTTTTAATCTTGGTAAAGTTCCAGTTTTTGCATGTTATATCGTATTCCATCTTACTATTGTCAAATTTCCAATTAAATCCATTTCCTATGGCACTAGTCGGATAATGGTGACCTCGAACTAGCGTTATTGTGTCGTTTTGATAATTGGCAGTTACTTTGGCATACAATGCGTTTGGATAAAGATACAAAACGCGTGGATGACTAGATATTGCATCAAATTCAGTCTGCGTCACGTATTCGTTGTGCAAGACAATTATTTTTTTGTACTTGGAGAGAATTTTTGGATTTGAATCAACTCCGACGTCAGTAATGGTGTGGTATCCCAGTAAATTCAAGACCTTTATCGCGTTAGAAGAGCTAGAATAGCCGTGGGGAGCGGTATATTTGATTTGTTTTGTTAAACATTTTGTGTCGCATTCACCACGATAGTACGTGTAAAATCCCGGCTCATCGTATGCGGATTTAGTAAAAATTGGAACTATGACGACAGCGTCTTTCTCATTTACCATTAGTTTTTTGTACGTCTCAGTTTGGTTTGAACGTAATTCAAATTGCATGTCCCTCGGAGTTGGCTCGCCATTCACAATTACGAAGTCTTTTTTGTAAGCAAATGTCCTAAAAAGTGGAGAATTTCCTGAAAACTCATGCTCCTTGTAATGATTTATGTCAAATTTTGATTTTGAGGAAATCTTGATTGAGCCATCTTTGAGCCCTGACTTTATTTTGTTAAAAAACACCGCATCGGAAATTTGCCCAAAATTCCATTTTTTTGTATCACTTTTTATGGAATCTGGGATTTGAGAGGGACCATCGACTAGCGTCATCTTGATTTTTTCTCTTACGCCAATCCACAACAAAGAGGATTCGAGCTGGGAAGTTGGGATCTTGTCATTGGCCCACCATCTCAGATTCTGGATGATCCAGTATGGAACTTTGGTCTCTGCAAATGCAGTAGAGCTAAAAGTTACGCACAGTAAAAGTAAGACAGATACAACAGAAATCAGTTTGAGGTAGGTCATAGTTAATTAGAAATTTCGTATATCTTCTGTCTTGCATCCCTGATGGAGATCTTCTTTTTGACATAGCCTTTGTCTAAAAGATGCCTCAGTGCAAGACGCACCGTTCTATCTGGAAGTAAAGTTTTAGCTGCGAGCTCTCTTTGTGTCAGTATTCCTTCGTATTCTAGGGTCTTTAGCAACAGTTTTGAGCTTGGAGGCATGTTGAGTAGATCCTCTGCAAGCCTTACTTTCTTTGTGAGGGCAGATACTGCCGAAGAATCTTTTTTCATTTTTATGATTCTTGCAGGCGGATCTGATTTTACGCACTCTAAGGTATTTACTATTTTGAATCTGTCAATGCCATCAAGAATCACCTCGCAGTACAGTCTTGCAGATATATCATCAATTTCCACTACACTTGTATCTGGCACTATGAGCGGCCTTCTTGTTATGTCAAGTGAGTTTACCGAAACAATTCCAAACACCGGCGAGTCCTGAAATATCATTGGGCCTCCAGCAGACATGGAATATGCAGAAGAGCCAATTGGCGTCGATATGATTATTCCATCACTGCTGTCGTGCCATACCTCCTCCTGGTTTACCCGGAGTATGTGTTCCATCAGCATTGCACTTTTTGATGGAAATACCGCCACATCGTTTAGTACAGATGACACTGGTTTTCCGTCTATTTTGACCCCAAGTCTTGTAAATTCGCTTGTCTCATAGTCTTGCTTTTTTATGCGATTAACATAAGACGAAAATTCCTTTAGATCAACTTGTGCCAAAAATCCACTCGTCTCAGACTCGCTCACACCTAGAATTGGGATTTGAGGATCTTGGGTTTTATGAAAATAATTTCTAACTCCCTTGTCCCCGCCAGTGACAATAATGCAGTCAACGTCTTTTCTTGACTTGTTGCCAACATATACCGAATCCATCCCATGATCATCAAGAACCGTTTTAATGGTTTTTACTGCAAGGTCAGATGGCGTAGAGCCTGAAATTCCAATATGCACAAAGAGACAACTATCAATTACAATAAAAGCTTAGACATCTGTGAACTTCATCATGTTATAATAATACGCGGCGTTTGTTTGAACTTCGCCCTTTGTAGGAACCTTGTCAAGGCCAATTTGTTTTGATTCTAACGCTGCCTGTGCGGCTCCACCTGCAAAGCTAAATGCCCAAAGGACGTCTCTTTCCTTTAACAAAGTACAACAAAATGCGGCAGTAAAAATATCGCCAACTCCTGACGTATCGTTAATGTCCATGTTTGGCAGTTGGATAGAATACAGTCTGTTTTTTGACAAAAGTGAAACATCTCGCTTGTTTGTATACAGTATATGTTCCACTCCACGTTTTTGTAAATCAAGTACTCCTGCCATACCTGCCAAGCCCGTCAAGCTCTGGACTTCGTTTGGGTCGGACTTTATCGCAGTGATTTTTGACAAATCGATCTCTGTTCTGTCAAGAAATATTTTTTTTTGAGAATCTGTTCGTCTCAGAAACCCCTGCGGGTCCAAAAATGTCATATCTGAATTTTTTTTGATTTTATCTAGAACTTCTTTTGATATTTCATCAAATACTGGGCTGACAAGTACGCCGTCGGCATCGGAGTCAGAATAAGGGATTTTCTCACAAACGCTTTCCAACCAAAGGTTCCTTTCGGCATCTTTTATTTCCAAGGTAAATTTTGTGGTAGGCTGATTTGACAAGGCATCATCAAATTTTATTTTGTTTTTCAGTAATTCATTTGTAAATGTAAAATCAGGACCAAATTTTGTAAACAACTCCACATCAAAACCAAGTTTTCTTGCCGCAATACCACAGTAGCACGCAGGTCCTCCTGGTCGCTCGTATGAGTCGGCGCCAATTTTTATTTGATCTATGGTACAGTGTGAAAATATCCCAATCTTCATTTTATGGAGTTTTTATCCTGTGGATTTAGTTTTTTGCTTTTTTAAACAGGATTTACAGAGGATTTGCCCTTTTTCAATCACTAGTTCTATGTTTGAGGTAAGGCAGACATGGCATAAGCCTCGCATAGCAGTATGTAGCACACACTAGCATAAATCCAGCTTGAAAATTTGGGAAAAAGAGATATTCAGACACATTTGGAAAAAGCCATGAAGTTTCCAAATTCTCTTACGCTTGACAAAAAATTGGTCACATTGACCATGTTTGTATCGGTAATAGGAATCGGGGTAACAATTGCGCTGTCATTTCATTATTCAAACATCATACTTGAGGAAAGGATAATGGATCAATTACTCAGCGAGTCAACAATCAGGGGAGATTCTGTTAGAAGCCTGTTCAATTCAAGGCTGCAGCAAATACAGGTAATTGGAACAGACCCGATGATCAGAAATCTCATCAATGATCTTAATGCTATTGATGACGATTCGGTACTGAGCGAGATGATCTCGGAAAAAAGAATAGACTTTCTCATTCAGATTCAAGCGTTTGAAACAACTATCGGTGGCTCAAATGAGCTTGAAAACGTGGAAATTATCGATAAAAACGGCAGAGACTTGTTTTTATTGATCAACGTCAAGAACAAAAAGAATTTTCTAACCGATGAAAAATTTGTAAAAGGAGTAAAAGAGCCATTTGCAGAGATAATACTTGGAAAAGACGGTAAACGGAAGCTTGTGACAGTTACTCCAATTTTTGACAAACCGAAAGACGAAGAACCAATCGGAATTGCCATCGTTACTGCAAACACACAATCGATTGATCAAATTTTACTAAATAGATTTGGACTTGGAAATACAGGAGAGGCATACTTGGTAAATGAAAACAAGATGATGGTCACAGAATCAAGATTCATAGAAAAAGCACCATTTCATCAAACCGTAGATACGCCTGCAGTAAGGGAGTGTCTTGACAACAAGAAAAACTTTCATGGGCATTATCTGGACTACCGACAGGAGCTCATTCGTGGAAGCTCAAATTGCATGTATGATTTGGACCTAGTTCTTCTTGTAGAAATTGATGATAATGAAGTCTTTCAGCCAGTCAAAAACCTGCAAGAAAAGATCATAGTTCTCGGAATTGTCATGACTGTTGTTGTAGGCGCAGCTGCATTCTTTTTGTCAAAATTGATCTCAAGGCCAATAATCAAGCTTCGAAATGCGGCAAATAAAATCGCAGGGGGGGATTTTGACGTTAGGACAAACATCACTACAAGAGATGAAATCGGAGAACTATCGCAATCATTTGATCAGATGGCTGAAAAAATCCAGGATTCATTAATTAAAATCACAGAACGTGAAGATATAATCAAGCAGCAAAAAAATATACTGCTCCAATTCTCAGAATACAGTTCCAATTATTGTGTGTGTTTTGTCGACATTGTAAGCTCTACTAAGCTTACTGCAAAACTATCAGACCTTGAGACAAGCAAGTTTTATTCCATATTTCTCAACTCAATGGCGACAATAGTCACTCAATATGGGGGGGTCGTAGTAAAGAACATCGGAGATGCGCTGCTATACTATTTCCCAAAAACAGACACGGATGAAACAGAACCATTTGAAAACATGCTAAAATGCTCCATGGATATGTTGGAATCAAGAATCAAAATAAACGAGAAATTAACGTCTGAAAAACTTCCAGAGATAAGCTACAGGATAAGCGCAACCTTTGGCCCAGTCAGAGTAGCAATAGTTGCCACTTCAACAATTGACGACATATTTGGGGTAACAGTCAACACATGCGCAAAAATAAACACACTTGCAAACCCCAACACGTTGATCATAGGGGAGTCGCTGTACAACAAGATAAAGGGGATAAAGGGATACAGTTTTGAAAAAATTACTGATTATGACATCGACTCGGAAAACAAACTTGGTGTTTATTTGCTAAAACAAAAGACAGACTGATCTTACAAAACAATCACTTTATCGGATTCAAGTACTGTGACAACGCACCAAGATTATAAAGAGGCAATTTACAGGATGTCCATGCCACTAAAGCGTGCAAGTAGAGGGAGACGAAAGGGCGGAAAAGGCTCATCGGACCGAATCCAGTGCACAAACTGTGGCGCGACAGTACCAAAAGACAAGGCAAAGAAAGTCACATCAAGACTAAGCCTAGTTGAACACTCGCTTGCAAAAGAACTAAGAGCCCAAGGAGCATACATTGCATCACCATCCGTTCTAAAATGGTATTGCATATCATGTGCAATTCACTTTGGCATACTGAAAATCAGATCCGCATCATCAAGAAGACAGACGGGAAGACTGCGTTAATCCTGAATATTTTTTGAAGTGACGACAATTCTCTGAATAAATGTGATTGCTGCAATAATTATCACTATTACTATTGCATATGGCATAAAACCGATCATTCCAATTAATGCAATAACAAGTAGTCTCTCCGCCCGCTCACCAATTCCAATTCCCTGAAGTTTTACTCCAAGTGATTCTGCTCTGGATCGAGAATAGCTTACAAGAAGAGATAACGTGATTGCCAAAAATACCAAGTATGGCTCTGTAAAATTCCCAACCAGAACTCCCAAAAATATTGCAACTTCAGCTATTTTATCAAATACAGAATCAAGAAATCCACCCTTCTTTGAAGTCTTTTTAGTAAACCTGGCAACCTGGCCATCCACCACATCAAAAAACCCAGACACAAGCAAAAGAACGCCCCCAAGAATTGCAGCGTACTGTGGCTGCTGCAAATTCATCCCATAGACAATGGCTGCCAAAAACGCAAACCCAAGTCCAACAGATGTCCAAAAATTCGGTGAAAGTCCAGTCGAGGCAAAGGCTTTACCAAGTTTTTCAAGATGGGGTTTTAATGATTCTCGGAAATTGTTTAGCATTTATGTTTCCTGATTATACCCAATGATTCTATTTAATATTCATAGCAATCATCGTCGAGATCAGTTTTGCCGCAATGGACGCCGTCGCACCAGTATCATATGTTGGGTTTAATTCCACTACATCTAGACATGCTATCTTGTGTCCTTCCATGGCATATATCATGTCAAATAGCTCGCGCGATGTGATTCCGACTGCCTCGGGGTTCCCGACTCCGGGGGCAAATGCAGGGTCAAGCACATCAAGGTCAACACTTACGTATGTTTTTTTGAAAGTAGATAGCATATCATTTACCAATTTTGGGCCTTTCCCATCTCTGATGTCTTTTTCTGTGATTGTTTTGATTTTGTGTTCTTTAAGAAATGCAAGCTCTTCACCTACAAAAGAGCGTGCCCCGACATGAATGATGTTTTCTGCGCCATTTTTTTCCACTATTCGTCTCAGATATGCTGCATGGCTGAGCTTCACTCCGGCATATTCTGATCTAAGATCAAAATGGGCATCAAATACAATGTAACCGGTGTCTTTTGGAAAGGCGGTGTATGTGCCGTATGTAAGGGAGTGTTCGCCGCCAAGAATTATCAAAAGCTTGTCTTTTTTGATCAGTTCGCCAGTTAGCTTGTTGACCATTTCCATCATCTCTTCAACGTTTACTGTATGGTGTATGTTTCCGAGATCCTGAATGTTTACCGATGCCAGGTCAATTTGAAACTGAGGATGAAAAATCTCAATATTGTTAAACGCGTCACGTATGGCATCTGGCCCAAATCGGGTTCCTGGTTTGTATGAGTGGGTAGAATCAAAGGGTATTCCATATATGATTGCCACAGGGTCACTGTCCTCACTTGGGCTAATTATCAGGGGGGATTTGCTCAGATATAGATCATGATAACTCAATTTTTCTCACAAATACTCAAAACCACTAGAAAATAAATTAATAGGAAGTCAGAAATTTGAGAATAATTTTGTAGTTGACTGGTATTTTATGCCATCATCTAACTGTGAAAATCCTTCAACTTTGTTTATCAAATCTAATGAATTAAACGGCTTTTGAATCAACCCGATGTTTGGCCCCTCAAAATCCATCTTTGTTAAAATCTCGTCACCAAACGCGGTAATGAACAAAATCTTTTGATTCGGAGTCATGTTTAGAATTTCTCTTGCAGTTTCAAAGCCGTTCTTTTTTGGCATTTCATAATCAAGTATGACTGCATCGTATGGATTGGTCTGTTCATTTTTTCTTGCCTTTACTTCATTTGCATATGCAGTTAGACATTCAAGACCATCATTTGTTATTACTACGGTGTGGCCTCTGGATTCAAATATTTTCTGGTATAGTAAGGCATACGCTTGACTATCTTCTGCAACCAAAATCATCATTGTGAATAAGATACATGGGATTTGTTATTCTGCTTTGACTTGTTTGTTTCAAACAAACACGGCTAGACCATTATTTGCGGTCGTTTTGTCATGTACCTTGACAGATTTAGTTTTGTGAATGGTTTTTCCTTTGTTTGCTCTTTGATGTCTGCGACAAAATCATCAAATGGTATCTCTTTGACGTTACCTGAAATCCTGTCTCGGACGGAAAGATTCGGCTGGTTTACTTCTTTTTCTCCAATTACAAGGCTGTATCTTATCCATTCTGTTTCGGATTCACGTATCCTTTTGCCGATGCTCTCATTTCGGTCGTCAATGTCTACTCGAATGTCTTGTTTAGTCAGCCTATCTGCAAGAGCCTCACAGTGTTGTAGAAATTCTTCCTTTAGTGGAATGATTCGTACCTGCGTTGGAGCAAGCCAAAGTGGAAGACTTGCCTTACGGCCTTCTTTTTGATCCAATGCTGCCTTTTCAAGAAGCACGTAGATTACACGTTCGATGGCACCGCTTGGTGAATTGTGTAGAATTATTGGGTGGTGCGGAATGTTACTTTCGTCGAAATATTTGATTCCATACCTCATGCCGTTTTCAACATCAATTTGATCAGTTGACAGTGCAGATGCCTTTCCAAGACTATCCACATAATTGAATTCCCATTTCAATACAAAATAAAAGAATCTCTCCTTCCACATTTCGACGAGTACCGGTTTGCCAAGTTTTTTGACAAGATTGTGAATTACAGACTTGTGTTCATTGTAAAACTCTTCTGTAAATCGAATTGCCATTTCATAGTCGGATTCGTTGATTCCAACTTGTTTGAGAACATTTCGAGACAGTTCAAATCGTTTTGTCATCTCTTCCACTGCCTGTGGGATGTCGGCGCAAAATGCATGACAGTCAGGCATCGTAAATGCTCGCAATCGTCGCAGGCCGACAAGCTCACCTGACTGCTCTCGCCTAAAGCTATATCGGGTAAGCTCGTATAGTTTTAGTGGCATATTACGATAAGATATTTGAAAATCATTTGCCATAAGGAATTGCCCAAAACATGCCGCAAATCTGAGAAACAGTTGCTTTCCTTCGGTATTGATGTTGTATTGTCGTGCCGGAAATCGGTTAAAGTAACTCTCCATGCTTGGATGATGAGAGTCATACATGATTGGGGTTTCCACCTCAAGGCCTCCATACTCTTTTACTTGGTCATTTACGAATCGCTCAAGAAGTGATTTGATAAGCCTGCCGTTTGGATAAAACCGCATGTTGCCAGAGTCAGATGCGGGTTCATAATCTGCAATTGCCATTTTTTTCATTAGTTTTACATGTGGAGGGGGCTCGTCGACTGCTCTTTTCTTTGCAGACTCATACTTTGATAATATTTCTAATTTTTCATGTTTTGCAAAATTAAACTTGCCAACTTCGTGCATTTCCCCTTCGGGTGTCATAATATACCAGAATGACTGGATTTTCGACTCTGACTTGAGCGCATCAGATGTGTGACCCTCATCGTGTGTGTGGCCTTCATGAACATGTGTTTCTCCTGCAGATTCGTTAACGATGGTTTTTGAGCTTTCTGCCAACGGATGACCCTTTACTTTGACATTGTAAGATTTGGTCCATCCAAATGGAGCATGTGATACTTCATAACCTTCTGCAAGGGATTCCATTTCCTTTAGTAATCTGAGTGCCAGACTTGGAGATGCAAGATTTGAGCTTAGGTGCGCATATGGATATAGCAATAATTTTTTGCATCCAACTTTTTCCATTGAGGCAGTTATTTCCCCAATTGCCTTTTTTGCAGTCTGAGAATCATCTCCTTGTTCCATTGCGACAAAGGCAACTACCACTTCGTCCATCTTTTTTGGTTCTGGAATGATATCCTCGGCTGATTTGATTTCCTTTTTTGTTGGGGTGAATTCTATGCTATCACAGTGTAATTGTAGTATGCGCACAAATTCAAGCAAACGGTGTTATTGAATTAAATGTTTTTGTGAAAATATCAAGATCAACCCTAACAAACGAAAACCAATGTATCTTAACACCCACTTTCAAGCCCCCCCAAATCCACCTTAACTTAACAATCATCTGAAAACCTTGAAATCATACACTAATTTACCAGGTCCATTTGAGCAAAATTCAAGTATTTTAAACACCGCGCAATGGCGAAGAACTAGAAACCTTTCAAGATTTCATCATCATTTCTGCTCAAAGGTTTTGGATGATCAATTCCTCAATTTTTTGATGTTTTGCTCAGGTCATGAAAAAAAAGTGTCGAAACACACTGAAAATCGTTTACTGGTTAGTTAGACGTTCAGCGAGACTTGATTTTTAATGTCTTTTCTTGGTCATCCGTATCCAAATTATCGAATTCGGATTCTTTTGGAAGTCTAAGTTTGATGGTAGTTCCTTTGCCAAAAATGCTTGTTATGCCTATGTGGCCCCCATGTTCTTTAACTATGCTCTTGCAGCTGACAAGACCCAATCCAGTCCCAGTTTGTTTTGTTGTAAAAAATGGCTCAAATAATTTATCAGATAGATTTGGCGGTACTCCGCATCCAGAATCCTGAACTATGATTTGTACATATTTTGGATCTGAATCGTCAGATATCGTAATATCGATTGAGCCGTCATTGTTGCCAATTGCCTGAATAGCGTTGGTTAACAAATTTACAAAAACTATCTCAATTTTTTCATAATCACAATAAATTGTCGAGCCTACAAGCGGCGGATGAATCTCAATGTTGCTTGGGATTTCCATTCTTTCCAACACATCTGATAAAATGCTTGCAACTACATGTTTTTTTCTTTCCAATGTGGGCGGTTTTACAAAGCCGAGAACATCATCAATTTGATGCGACATTCTTGCAACTGCACGATCAAGTCTTGACCATTGTGCTTTGGATTTTTCATCAAGATGTTTGTCCAGATTTATACGTAAAATTTGAGATGAATTCTTGATAACAGATAATGGATTGTTCAGATCATGTGCTGCTCTTGCTGTGAAGTTTCCTAATATGGACACTCGCTCAAGATTTATCAGTTCATCGGTTTTTTGTTTAACTTCGTCTTGCAATATTTCTCGATTACGAAGTAATTCGTCTTGCGTATTTTTTAGCTCTTTTACGGTATTTCGTAGTTGTAAGTTTAGATTTGCAGTTGTGTCCTTTTCAGATTTTAATTCCTTTATTTTTCGTGCCAAGAGTTTTACAAGTTCTTCAGTCGGAACTTCTTTTATGAAAAAATATGGATTAACTCCAGACATTTACAAAACTTTCAATTAGTGTAACTAGAAGATTTGTCTGTTTTTTACAAACAAATGAGTTTTCATTTTCCACGCCTTGAAATAAATGGAATTATGGGTTATTTTTCCAGTTCTTGATTTAGGTGAATAATAGAGCGTAAAATTATTCCAGACAGTCCGAGATTGTTCAGAACAAAGGTTGCGGCCCGCTCTAAAGCGTTTTCTCCCCTAAAGCCCTCGTCATACATCATTTCAACTTGACCCTTGTCAGTATCAACAAACGAGGTGATAAGAGAATAAGGTCCTAGCTTTTCATCTGTTTTTTCCACAAATTGGTGCAATTCAATTAGTTTTATGGTAAATCCTTGCTCAACAAATCTGCCTGAGAGAAGCTGAAAAGTCTTGTCAGGCCGGCGACTGATCCTATTTGGATTTATGTTATCAGTTATTTTCAAGCCTGTAAAATTAAGCTCATCGATTTTTAAGAGTTTATGGATGCTTTAGTTTAAACAGCGTGAACAATCACGTCTGTTTTTAGGTCCTCATTGCCAAGTGACTTTTGTTTGATTATGTCGTTTAGGTAGTCAGAATCCAAGGTTATGGTCTTGAATATCTTGACAGTATAGTCTCCTTCAAAGATGTTTGTTATCTTGTTGTCAGTTACGTCGCGTACTCGGAATTGATATTGGTACGTTCCATCGTTTTTCACGGTTACTTGCGCAAAGTGTACGGGTTTTTCGTCTTTGTATATCTGAATTATGACGGGATTTCCATCAACCATATTGTATGCTGTTCCTTCAACAAATGCCCATGGGAGTGTGTTGTCTGACGGTATTGTCATTTTGATTTGTTTTTCTTCTATTGTGGTAAGATAAGAATCGGAAAACGCAAGCGGTGCGGTTCCAGATAATACCACAAGGGCAAAGATGGCACCTAAAATATACTTCATTGAAATTTGCGCCGAATTATACTATATTAGATTGCCGAATGATTTATTCGAAATGAAATGCCCAATCACGAGCAATGAGCAAGTCTGTAGTTTTTTGTGTTACACAGACCACAGTGTTGGTAGTCTTTTTGCCTAATAATATCCTGTGCACAAGACAAGCTTTCAGTCATCTGTGATTTATTCAAAATTGACATCAGGCAACATTATGGCGAATTTTATAGGATTGCTTTGAAATGATATTTTTTCAAATTTTGACCTGTCAAATGCCATTTTGATATTAAATAAACTTGAAATGACCAGTGTTAATTTAATTTTATAAGCGATGAACGCATACAGATTCCATGAGTTTTCGAAAATGCATCCATTGTGGTAGGGAATATGAAAATGTGTTTAACAAACGAGTCTGCTCCATACAATGTGCGCTCGAAATCACCAGTTAACTTTTCGTTTATTTGAATCATGCCTAATTTTTGAGTCATTTGCGGACCGAGTATGGTTTTTCAAAAATAATAATAAGTCAAGTTTTCAATCAATAAGAAGTGGGCTTATTCAAAAAAAAGACAGTCATAGATGAAACAAAATGCAAAAATTGCGGTTTAGAACTACATGACTCAGAACGTCTAAAAAGACACATGAAAAAAGCACATGGAAACCTACCAGTTAAGAAAATGGATCCAAATAACAGCGAAGGAAGCCTCTGGTAGAGGGTATTCAGTCCTGACTTATATGTACGTGAAAAACCTGATCAAACATGCTAAGTAAGATAATCGCAAAACTGAAGTCTTGTTCTTATAACAAGAAATCACCTGACGCAAGCACATCAAAAGAATCTGAAAAAAAGAAATCAGAATAGAAGGAAGAATCAGAGGACTAGATTCTAAACACTCTTTTTACACTCAATTATCCCCATAAATTCATAATTTCTTAATATACTTGGTTTAGCCTATAATATTCATGAAGTATTGTCACGATTGTTTAACTCCGATTAACCGCAATTCATCAGAGGAGTATTGTACCTTCTGTAAAAGAGACAGGGCAATTAAGAAAAATAGCTCTGTGGCCTAAACTTTATTTTTAATATAGAAATCAGCGGAACATAACCATAATTTTTGTTAATTTCAATCATTCCAGTAGTTTTGTTCGATTCATCGGCATCATTTACGAACCAAATATTTGATTTTTCAAGAATAATTATTATAGTATAGAAAAAATTCTCCTCATATGGACAACCACCATCATTTTCATGGGCATGACATTCCGCACATCAAGCTGGATCCAAAGATGACGATTTCTGATCTGGTCAACGTGTTTTCCAGCTCCGGCTTTAATGGAAGACAGCTTGGAGATGCGGCAAAGATGTATGCCCAAATGATACAGGAAGACGCCACGATTTGCCTGACAGTTTCAGGCGCACTGACGCCGGTCGGATTTGGTGGAATAATCAAGACGTTAATTGAGAAAGGGTTTGTAGACTGGATTGTTTCCACCGGTGCAAATGTATACCATGAAGACCATTTTGCATGGGGATTTCCAGTAAAACAAGGCCATTTTGAGGTAGATGATGCTGTTCTATATGAAAAAGAAATCGTAAGAATCCGAGACGTCTATATCAAATTCATCGAGACGCTTGCAGCGGAAGACCAAGTGGTACAAAAAATGTTCAAAGACAAGCTTATCGAAAAACCATTCACTACTGCTGAATTCTGTAATATTATGGGCAAGATAAGCAGCGAACGTGCAAAATACCCAGAGAAAAGCTTTCTTGTATCTGCATACAAGTATGATGTGCCAATCTATGTTTCTACTCTCAAAGACTCATCACTTGCATTAAACCTTGGAGTTCACAGACTGCAAAACAAAGTTTACAATCTGGATTTTGTCCGCGAAATACTAGAACAAGCTGCAATTGTGTATAATTCCAAAAAATCCGGAATCTTGGAGTTGGGAGGAGGTGTTCCAAAGAACACCGCACAGCAGACAGGTCCTATGCTGGACCAAATACTCGGAAACAACGACGGCGGCCAGGATTATATCATTCAGATAACAGATGCAAGGCCAGATACGGGAGGGTTATCCGGCGCCACACTCCAAGAAGGAAAAAGCTGGGGCAAGGTGCAAGACCCGCATGAGGGACTAGTTACAGTGTATACCGATTCAACGATTGCATTTCCAATAATTGCAGCATATGTTTTGAGCACACAAAAGCCAAGAAAGCCAAAACGGCTCTACAAAAATTTAGACAAATTTTATCTTGGTTTACAAAAAGATTATCTTGCAAAATTAGAAAAACAAAAACAAGTCAAGATAAAGAGAAAACCCTAAAACCTGCTAAATCTTGCTCGTTCGATATCGCGGTCTTCTTTAGTTTCCTTTTTCCATTCTTTATAGTGCTCTTTGCAGAGTACTGTGTGTTTTCCAGAAGACTTTACTCGCAATCCAGCGCTTTCTACTTTTGAGGTGTTAATTGAGCGGGCTCCGTCGTTGCTACAACCATCAACATTACATTTTGCTCCTTTTGAAACAATTCCCATACTAGTATGCTCAATTAATGATATTTATAGTTGAAACCAGTTTGTAGGCAAGTATTACCTAGTGTTATTGCATGTTTGCCTCTACTCAGTATGACCAAACTGCTCATGTTTGTTCATAGTAAACTAACTATTGGATAAAATTAAGAATTTTATTAAAAATTTATTGAAATCATCAAATCCTAGATCCGCACAGATAATCTGTGATGATGGAGTAGCAGACATTGTAAATACCGACATCATAAAACTGCAAAAAAACAGCAGTCTTCAAGACATCATAGTCAGTCTTTCAATGAACAAGATAAGCAAGATTTTCGTTTACGATGATACAAAACCAGTCGGAGTAATCACAGACAAAGACATCATAAGATTTTTGTACATTGATAAAAGTGGCAGAAACCTAAATCAAATTCTTGCCACAGAACTGATGAACAACATCTGTTTTGTTGATAAGGGGTTAACGTGCCAACAAGCTGCCCAACTGATGTTGCTCAACAAGATAAGCACGCTTGGAGTTGGGAGTAAAGAAAATCTCGCAGGCATAGTAACAAAGTCAGATCTCATAAAATACTACATAACAAGACAGCACGACACCAGCAAAGTGTCAGATTACATGACAATTAGTTATTTCTCCGCTGGAATAAATGACAGAGTATACGAACTGATTAAAAAAATGATAGCCTTTGACATATCACGTGTAGTGATAACAGACGACGATAAAAAACCAGTCGGAATAATCACTACAGGAGATCTGTTCAATCTGACAATAGCCACAAACAAGCTAAGCATAGTGCAATCAAGCATTGCCAATTATTTGGAAAAAGACGGGCTATGGTCAGAAACAGGATTTGTTGGCTCCCAGCTTGCAGGAGAGATAATGACTCCAGGAATAATCACAACAAGCCCATCTATAGACATGGCAGATGCGGCAGAGGTGATTTTAGAAAAGAGGATAGACAGCCTTGGAATAAGCGATGAAAGTAATACTTTGCTTGGGATTATCAGCAAGAGAAACATATTGCTTGCACTGGCAAAAGATGCGTAATTTTTGGGGTTATTACAAACATAACAATCAAGAAACCGATTACAGCCTTTCGTTTGTTTCAAACACACTAGTGCATAATTCTGCTTATTATTGAAAATTCATAGTAATGAGCGATGAAGATTATGAACCCATCATAATGATAGTAGATGACGCATCGTTTATGAGAAAAGCTTTAAGAAAAATAATCGAATCGGCAAAACTCACCACCAAAATTATTGAAGCTGCTGACGGAATAGAGGCAGTAATGAAATACAAAGAATACCGGCCGCATCTTGTGACGATGGATGTGTTAATGCCAAAGGCAGACGGGATACAAGCATTGCGCGCCATAAAAAAAATAGACCCAGAAGCCAAGGTAATCATGATTTCGTCAAGCGGAAAAAGCCACATAGTTCAGGATGCAATGAAGCTTGGCGCATTAGATTATGTCTTAAAACCATTTGATCATGCAAGAATGAACATGATTCTTAGCAGATATGCAAGAGTTTAATCAAATCACGATTGCGCCACCAGTAGTCTTTCTCAAGTTTTTCTAACTGGCTTTCTTTTTTTCTGATGGATCTTTGGATGTCAAAGTACGCAATTGAGTTTCAAAGATTTTTTGCATTTTCTTCAGATCATTTACACGTAATTGTTGTTTGCTAAGATGAGCATTAACAAGTTTAATGTATTCACTTGTTTCCTCTGCGGTACGACACAGCTCACCCATTTGCTCATTAACTACATCACTAACAGATTTTGGGTCAGCATACAAATCTTGCAGAAAGATTATTCTCCTTGACGCCAGAGTATCCTCAAATTCGGGGATTTTTGGCCCTTTCTCAGTAACATGCTTATCGAATTCGCCGGCACGGGCTAGCCGCTTAAATCGCTCCTTTGTTTTACGATCTAAATACCGTCGGGCCAATGCAGATATTTCATAATTGTCGTATACTAAGTAGCGTTTGTAAAATAAACGCAAACAGTTTTCTCACTCATAATGCTGAAGATTTGCCTCGCATCATTCGTTTATAAATGGAATAATTTTGCAGTAAAACATGGGTGGATCAAAGAAGAAATCGCCAGCACAGATGGACAAGTCTCAAACTGACGAAAAGAAAGAATCCAAGGGCAAAAAAGATAAAAAACAAGAAAAGACCGAAAAGAAAGCAGAGATTACAGTCATAGTAAATGAGGATCAAGCGCTAAAATTAATCAAGTCAAACAACTACATCACCGTTCAAGAGCTTGCAAAACAAACAGGTGTCAAAATTTCTGCCGCAAACGCATGCCTTGTAAGCCTGACAAAAAAAGGCACACTCAAAAGAGCTGGCGGATTTAGCGGTCACTGGATTTATCAGCTAACTGCCTGAGAAACTGCAATTACGTCTCCTGCTTTTACATCATTTAGTACGCCCATATCAGAACTAATTTTTCCAATTGGGGTCATGGATTTTGACAGTACGACATCAGATAAGAAAAAGCAAATGCTTCCACCTGCTGGAGAAAACGCAATGTCGCCTTTTTTGAATTCCTTTCTTTGTCTTTCCACTCCAGAGTTGATCGTTGTCTCAAAATAGACGATGTTTTGCCCAAGAAAGTGAGCATTTCCTTCAAGCGGCAACGATCGCAGTATTGAGCTGACAGTTTTTGGTGATAGGTGACGTTTTAGCTCACAAGTTAGCTTGGATTTGCCCTTAATTTCGATAATTAGCTGAAAACTCGATACGGAGCCAGCACTCATCCCAGTCGCTTTGGCGTATGAATATATAACCGTATTAGAGAATTTTTTCAATTGTCAGATCCTGAAGAAGCCGAAGTTGAGATTACCGAAGAGGTTGAAGAAGAGCCAGAGTTTGCAAGGCCTATTGGTGCAGAAGAGGTTGCAGAAGACACCTCAATGGAAGACGCAGTAGCAGCATACAAAAAAATCTTTGAAACCAAAGAACTCACAGATGACGAACGAGTCGAGCTAGACAAAAAAGTAAAGGAGATGGAGCAACGAGAAATAGTTGATACCGATCCAATTCACGACGTCATAGAGATTCCACTTGCAGGGAAAGGCAAAATAGCAATCGGTCCACCAACACTAACAAGATTCGAAAAGGCAAGAATTCTAGGCGCACGAGCATTACAATTGTCATTGGGAGCGCCACCATTCATAACAATCCCGGCAAACGCCAGAACATCACTTGACATAGCACTAAAAGAGCTCGATGATCGAGTAATTCCAATTGTTATTAGAAGAAAATTACCAAACGGCGATTATCAAAATATTCCAATTGACTTTTTCAATTAATGGACGAATCGTCGACAAAACTTAAAAGAACTACATTTTTTGAAAAAATGGGATGATCAGCATGGAAGAGACAAAGCAAAACACAGAGACCGCAAAACAAACTGATCAACCACATGTATTTTACGTGAGAAACGAGCCAATAATGCCGGCGGCACTTGACGTCTTTATGTTAATCAACAAACATGGAAGGGGATTGCTAAAGGCAAAGGGAAACACAATCCCAAGTGCAGTCGCAATTGCAAACATCATCGTTGAAAAAATGCTTCACAATGTAGCATCCATAGAGCGCATAACACTAGATAGTGAAAACACAGATGCGTTTGGAAAAAGAATGCTATCCACGATAGAAATTTCTATTATTAAAAACTAGTAAATGCTGCCCGGTCCTTTTAGCAGCATGTTTTCACATTCTTTGCACACTGCTTCGTCAATGTTTGATTCCAAATTATGGTGAATCTCACAAATCAAAAGGCTTGATTTTATGTAATTGCAAAGACTGATGAATTTTGCAAGGCTTGACGGAGTGTATGCCATATCAGATGCAAGACTGTCACTTAGTGTATTTATCAGCTGAGATACCTGTTCGTCAGCTATGAGTTTTTGAATGAGTTTTGGATCACCGCGGGTTCCACGAATGTAGTTGCTTATTGCAGCTTGCGTTACCCCTAGCATTTTTGAGATTTCATCTTCTCTGATTTGGTGCTCTTCGGCAAGCTTTTTTGCTAAAATCGCACGTAGTGCAGGAATTAGTGTTTTTGATTCGATTTCTGCAGGCAGTAACAATGATGGAAAATCGGTCTACAATCTATTTAAAGTTAACAATGCACAAGATCAAATCATGTCAGGCAAATTAATTTTAAGCAAAGAATAGCTGAAGCTAATCACATTACTCAAAACTTAATTTGTTTACCATACAAAAAAAAACATGAGCCAGGTTTTCAGCCAAACTTATCAAATCATAGAAAAAGCAGTTTTGGAAAGCAATGCAGATTGTTTATCATTATCAGGTGGACTGGACAGCACCATTTTGGCGTACTTGCTAAAAGACAAAAAAATCAACACCGTATCAATAATAGCAAAAGACTTTCTTGCAAACGATCTGACGTATTGCCAGCTTGCTGCAAACAGATTCAACCTACCACTAAACATCAGATTCTGCGAAACGGACGAGATCTATTCTGGAATTGAGGAGACCATTAAAATTCTAAAAAACTTTAACGATATTGAAATACGAAACAACGTCGTAATGTACCTTGCATTGTCTGCTGCAAAAGAATTAGGATTTAACAAAATAATGACAGGGGATGGAGCAGACGAGATATTTGCAGGTTATAATTTCCTACTAAACAAAAGCAACGAGGATCTGGAATTGGATCTAAAAAGAATTAGCAAAATCATGCACTTTCCGTCACAGAAGATAGGAAAGGCACTTGGGGTAGACGTAGAATCTCCATTTTGCAGCAAAGAGGTATTGGAATTTGCAAAAACCATACCTGCAGATCTCAAAGTACATGAAGAAGGTGGCAAAAAATTCGGCAAATGGATCCTAAGAAAAGCATTCGAAGACAAAATCCCAAAAGCAATTGCCTGGAGACAAAAGTCCCCAATGCAGGAGGGTGCAGGAACACAAGGCCTCACAGAATTCTTCGATGGCGCCATTCCAGATGCTATATTTATTGAAAAGACAAAAAAAATCAAAGATAGTGACGGCATAACAATCAGGACCAAGGAATCGCTCCAGTATTATGAAATTTATCGAAAATATCACGCATCTGAAACCAATGAATCCGGCGTCCGATGCCCCGACTGCAAACATAGCATTGAGGAAGATTCAAAATTTTGCAGAATGTGCGGAAGGTTCCCACTCTAGGCGTTTTTCTTCCACTTTTTTGGTTTCTTTTTGAAGATACGCCTACACCCGTTACAGCAGAAAAAATATTTCTTTTCCTCATAATCGTATGTCACTGCTAGGCTTTCATCCATTTCAATTCCACAGACGGGATCCACTGGCATAACTAGGCCTAACAATTTTTCTATTTATACATAATGCAGATCAAGTGATCAGTAAGATGCTTCGATGATTATTGATTTTAGATCATCGACTGTTTTTGCAAGCATGATTTGTGGTCGCAATTTTGTCGCATGCATTATTCCCTTGGTAAAGCGCATTGCCTGTTGCCGAATGTTTGAGAACTTGATGTTATAGTTTATTGCAAAATCAGCATATTTCAAAAACATTTCAATTCTATGTTTTGCCGAATATTCCTGATAACTGCCAAATCTGAGATAGTCATTTATCTGCCTGAACAAAAACGGATTTCCCATTGCACCCCTGCCAACCATCACATAATCACATCCGGTTTCATCAATCATTGCCTTTGCAAGCTCAGGGCTTGTAACGTCTCCATTTCCAACAATTGGGATGTCCACCATTTCTTTTAGATCCTTGATTAGAGTCCAGTCTGATTTTCCAGAATAGCCCTGACGTACGGTTCTAGCATGAAGCGTTATCATTTTGATTCCCTCCTTTTGTGCCACCTTTGCAATATCCTTGAACAGAAATTGGCCATTTACACCTGCACGCATCTTAAGCGTTACTGGTTTTTTTACAGAGGAGACTAGAGTTTTGAAGATTTTCTGCGTCAGTTCTATGTTTTGTAGTAGTGCTCCTCCTGCCATTTGTTGTGTGATGTGCGGTGCTGGGCACCCCATGTTGTAATCAATTACATCAAAAAATGGCTCTACTATTTTTGCAGCTCTTCCCAACGCTTCAAGATCTGAACCAAAAAGCTGTACCGATAGGGGTCGCTCTTTTTCTGAAAATTCGATGAATTCGCTTATCTTTTTGTTTTCCACTTGGAGCTGCCTTTCCTTTGCAATTATGGCATGAATACTTGTCAGCTCGCTGACAACTAGGCCTGCGCCCATTTCTTTGCACAGTAATCGCAACGCAGGATCACTAACGCCTGCCATCGGGGCTAAAAATATGCGACTAGAGAATTTTGGTAGATCACTCACAGGATGTGAAAAATTTCGATAATATATAAAATAAATCAAGTTATTCGTTCAGCTCAAACATACTATAAAAGATAGTTAGATCATTTGTAGAAAAACATTGGACATTACAAAACATCGCGGCATGGTATTTTGGCATCACGCTGCACTGGCTACTTTTGCACTAATTACGATATCACTTACATGGTCAATTATGAGTGCTGGATTTTCATCAAGTGAGGCAGTAAAGGATGTCTTGGAAAAATCGGTAACAAAATCATCCGTTGCGATAAAAGTTATTGGAAAGATGACTGGAACTACCCAAGTGGTGGAAAACAAGGTCACAACTACTGCAACCCCGCTTACCGTTACAGCAAATAGTGCAGTTAATCTAAATCCAGAATCACTTCATGTCACATACAAGATAATCAAGGATTCAAGTCACATAATCACGTATGACAACATCTATTCTGGTGCATTAATCGGAGAATCTTACAATTCCGCAAATGAGGCAATGAAGGCTGCAAAAGAAAAAGGCATCATCAAGGTAAATCCACTAACTGACGCTGAAAAACCAGACATGACTACTGCTTTCTTTTACTGGGTAATCAATCAGGATTCAGACGAGTACATACGAAATAACGAAATTGCGAATCTAGTTTTGGTTTATTCCGATAAAGATAGGCCAGCAACTGGCGAATACATGAAAATTCAGGTCTTTGACAGAGAGGGCGTCATTTTAGAATTGGAAAGAACCGTTCCAAACATCTCAAGCTCTATTCTTGACCTAGGCGGAAAGGTAAAGACAAAAACCTAGGATGTTAGTTTTTTTAGCAATGAGTAAAACTCATCTTTTTGAAGTGGCAAAATTTTCATGATTTCCAAATTTTCCTCAACGTGTGTAGGTGTTTTTTGCCCAACAATCGGAGCTAAAACGCTAGGAGTCGAGCGGATAAACTGGAGACATTTGAGGGACGGCTTGAGATCAATATAATCAGGTAGCACCCCGGGTGCAAGTAACTTGCCCTGCATTAGTGGGACGCTTGTAAAAACACCAATCCCATTGCTTTGCGCTGCTTCAAGAATCGAAACGTCTGTTCCGTTTGATTGTTGATTTTTTAACATGAGGGCCTGATCAAGATACAAGTTGTATGGCAGCTGGATGAATCGGAATCCGTGATCTTCCCCGCCTATCTCTTTAGCAATTTGCAGTACTTCTAGAATGGAAAGATATTGTGGGTTTTCCTTTGGAACCCTAAAACATTCCCATGTCGCCATTCCATAGTACCTGATTTTTCCTTCTTTTCGTTTTTGCTCATATAGATGAATTACGTCTCTCAGATTTTTGATAAACTGTTCTTTTGAAATGTCTTGAATTTGTCCTTCAATGGAATTATGCAGGTAAATCAAGTCAATGCATTCTAGTCCAAGGTTTTTGAGACTGCGGTTTAGCTGGTCCTCAAGATATGGCACAGTCATACAGTGATACCCAGATGAAATGTCGTTTGGTTTTATGATTCCTGGTTTTGCATATTCTCTTTGCACGTATGCCCAAAAGTCTTCTTTGATGTCCCCATCGTTTGTCACATAACCATTTTTTGTGCTTATGAATATAGAATCGCGGGTAATTTTCTCATCCCGGACTAAATCAGATATTGCAACTCCAACTGCGCGCTCCGCCTTTTGCGCTCGGTAGTTTATGGCGGTGTCAATTACGTTGATTCCTGCAAGAACTGATTTTTTTATTGCGTCAATTACCAAAAGATCTGTCTGAGAATCAGGAGTGCCAAGGTATGTGCCGATTCCAACATTTGATAAAGTAAGGTCTTGTACTGTCCTATAATTGTCAAATATGGGACCGTATTTTGCCGCAAATTTTTTTGTTCCATCAGGTGTTGCATATCCAGAAATCATGTGGTAAATCTAAGATTGTGCGATTTAATTGTTGTTTGCCAAGATACCAACCAAAAACCCAACTACAAAAAGCGAGCCAGTTATTCTGCTAAAAAGCAGAGTGGACCTCATTACGGAAACAAACTTGTCCGCATCGTCAAAATGTCTGCGTAAATTCAGTCCAGATTTCATCATTAGCGGAATTGTTGCAAGCGATACCAGGCAAAAAACAGGAAACAGGTGCAGCACGACACCTGTAACGATCACCCCGTAGCTGACAAACGGAAACACCCAAAAAACATTTGATGCTCTTTTTTTACCGAGCATTATGACAAGTGTTTTTCTTCCCTTTTGCTTGTCTGCATCAAGGTCAGGGAACGATGTAATATACAGGACAAGTGAAGATAGTGCACCGACAACTATTCCGCCTAGCACGCTTGATTGTGTGATTTGTTGTGTCTGTATGAAATAAGTGCCAAGTACTATCATGGTGCCCTTTATTCCAACAAATATTTCGCCAAGACCAGAATCAACTATTTTTGTAGAATAAAAATAGATTGACAAAATTGCAAAGCCAAGTATTACCGCTATAATCCAGCCGTAAATTACAATAAAGTATAGTCCGGCAAGTGAGCCCAGAATCAAAAATGCGATACCTGCCACATACACGTGAGACGGCTTGAGTAACCCTTCTGGTAGGACGCCTGTTCCGCCACTGAATTTTGTTCGTTTTGTTATGGTGTCAATTCCGCGCTTGTAGTCCCAAAAGTCATTTAGAAGATCAACACTAGCGTGCAAAGAAATTACACCTGCCATAGTGACAACAGAATGCATCACATCCAGTCTCCCAGCATGCCAGTACGACATGGCAAGTCCCAACGACACTGCGATTACAGACGCCAAAAGAAATTTGATTCGGATTACGCGCAGCCAGACAGATATGTTCATATCAAATTATTGTAGGTGCTTATACTAAAGATTCATCACTTACATCAAGTGGCTTTCTGCCCATAAAGCCGACATCCTTTTCGTGCCAGAATTTTATCTCCTTTTCACCCTCCTTCCAGCAAAGCCAAACCTCCTCATCGAATCGCTTTGATGGAAAGTCAAGCAGCCCCTCCTCGACACTCTTTAGGACGACGCCGGTGTTTTCCAAGTCCTCGATTGCCTCATAAAATCTGGTGACAGCGGAATTGAGATTTTGCTTTAGGACCACATAGTCTGCAAAATTAAATGACGCAGACATTTGCGTGTTCATTTCGGCCTCCAGCTTTAGAATTTCTTGTTTTTTCTTTTGAAGGTTTTTGAATTTTTCAATTACTTGTGGCAGCACGGCGTTAGCAGTTGCTATAGTAAAATACGAAAACATGATTTGACTGTAAAACGATGCCATTAAAAGCATTTTTGTCATTTCAGATGCAAATTTTATTACCCGTCATATTTATTGAAAAACATGAGCGAAGAGGAACTAATCGAGCAACTAATCACCCAGACACTGGATGGTGCCCTGCAGACAATTCCCGTCTACATGGCAGAAATAGAGCAGAATAAATCAGAATTACAAGTCGAAAATACAAAAGAGTTTGCCTACGGAGTGATAATGGGAATAGCACTTGGAATGGCAGGCGCTGCAATCGCAGCCATGAGAAACGGAATGCCGTCAGAAGAGGATCAGATCAAGGTTCGCGACATGGTTTATTCCAAAATTCCACAAATAAGAGAAAGGATCTTCAGTTGATACAATTTACAGAAAAAGAAAAAAACTTTCTAACGTCAATTGAGGCAGCCCGATTTGCCACTGCAAATAAATCAATGCCACACGTAAAACCTGTGTCGTTTATTTTCCAAGATGATTCGTTTTACATTGCAACTGATTACACCACAATAACGTACAAAAACATCAAGGCAAATCCACGTGCTGCCATCACAGTCGACATTTACAATCCTGGCAAACACAAGGCTGTGCTAGTACAGGGAGACGTAAAGATAATTGAAGGTGGTCCCGAATTCAAAAAAATCTATGCCAAATTTTTTGAAAAATTTGAGTGGGTCAGAAAAGACCCGTGGAATGAAAAGGAGGCACCATTTCTAAAATTGATCCCAAAGCACAAGGCATCGTGGGGCCAAGCATAAGATTTTTCAAACGGCTCGTTTTGGAACAACATATGGCAGATAAGATAAAGTGTTCCCACATTCTGGTCGAAAAACAAGGCCAAGCACTTGCAATTTTGGAGAGACTGAAGAAGGGAGAAAAGTTTGCAGAGATTGCAAAGGAATTATCGCTTGATTCGGGAAGCGGTAAAAGGGGCGGAGAACTCGGATATTTTGGGCGGGGAAAGATGGTAAAGCCGTTTGAGACAGCAGCATTCAAGCTTGCAGTTGGCGAAATCTCAGAGCCCGTAAAGACAGAGTACGGATATCACATAATCAAAAGATATTCGTAATATCAGAAATATGCATCCAGTGCAGATTTTGGCAGACCATTTTGTTTTTGCAAATCCTTTGCAAGCTTATCCCCCATGCCTTGCGCGGCCTTGATTTTTCTCTGTCCTACCCAATAATAGGCCTCATCTATCGTATCCTTTGCTATTAAGACAAATAATTTTCCAATAGACTTACGCCCGGTTCTCCCCTTTCGTTGCACAAATCGAATTGAGCTTGGGACGTTATCAAAAAATATGACATTGTTTACTTCAGATATGTCAAGTCCTTCTTCGCCGACACGTGTTGCAATTAATACTTGGTACGTTCCTTCTCGGAATTTTTGCACAGTTTCGATTTGCTCTTTTTGTTTTAGGCCAGTCTCTCCTGCCTTTCCAATAAGAAATCCAGCAGCTATTCCCATTTCAACTAGCTTTTGATGTATGATGTCGACAGAGTCTCGATAGCTTGTAAACACAATTGCCTTTCCACTGATCAGTCGGATTATTTCTGCAAGCTTTACTATTTTGCTGTGCTCAATTCCCTTTTCTTGTGCATCCTTTGCGTATGCAAGTGCCCTCAAAAAATTCGAGTCGTTTTCAAAAAGATCTTTTATTCCGGCACCTTTCTTCTCCTTGGTTCTATCGCAGAACCTAAGAAACGATGTTATTCCGTGCGATTCCAAAATGTTTAGCGCATAATGTAGTCGGATGGCAGTAAAGAGCGGCTTTGCTGCCCTCCTGTTTTGACGCAGGACAAAATCGCGTGATCGTAAAAGCTGTGACAGTGATACATTTCCAGACAGTCTCAGACCGCATCGCTGCAGTTCGTTGTGCTGTACTGCAAGTGCCTTTCTTAGATAAAACTGGACTTCTTTCATTTCATGAGGCAGTTCAACTTTGATCCACTCTGTGTCTGTCTTCTGGATGTACGGCATTACGTCTGGGCTTGATTCGTTTCGTTCGGCAACGCTTGCAACTCGAAGAGTGGTGATGATTTCAGTTGCCTTTTCCTTTTCGCTTGGGAGTGTGGCAGTCATCCCCATTATTCTTGCGCCTGAACTTGCAAATCGGTGAGCAATTGACGAGTACGCATAGTCACCAACTGTTCTGTGCGCCTCATCAAATATTACCAAAACAAATTGGTCTGTAGACACTATTCCCCGGTCTAGGTCATTTTTTGTTATTTCAGGTGTTGCGCATATTATGCTGTTTGCCCAGAGTTTCTTTCTTTTTGCAACAGTGTCTTCTCCGGTGAGCAGGGCAATATCTTCGAGGGTGAGATTGTTTTTTAAAAATTCATAATGCTGGTTTGCCAGGACTCGTGTTGGCGCCATGAACAGGATTCCACCTGTTCCTTTTGATAGGTATTCTGCTATTACTTGCAATGCAACAGTCGTCTTGCCAAGACCTGTTGGCAGAACAACGAGGCAGTTTTCTGACGCCGCCTGTTTTGCAAGAGATATTTGGTATTCACGTGCTTCAACAGTGTTAGGCTTGATGTATCTATGTTGAATGTAATCAGACAATTGCTATTTTAGTAAGGTGTGATCTGTTAATTTGATACTTTCGAGTAGTGAATAGTAGCTTGTTGCTTAATTCTTAATTAAGTGATGCAATAATAGATCCCATCAGATACAGATCCCTCTAAATAGGAAATAATTACTGATCCCATCATGGGCAAAAACTTTGAGCGACCAAGTTGGGATGAATATTTCATGCTGCAAGCAGAGCTTGCCAAGCTTCGCTCAAACTGCATGACACGACAGGTTGGAGCAGTAATAGTACGAAACAACAGGCAAATTGCCACAGGATACAATGGAACTCCGCCTGGTGTAAAAAACTGCTTTGAGGGCGGATGTAAAAGATGCACGCTTCGAATGGAGGGAAAGATAGAATCAGGCGCAGCACTTGACAGATGCCTTTGTAATCATGCAGAGGCAAACGCAATCATGCACTGCGCCATAATGGGAATAGAGGCAGGCTCAAAGGGTGCCATATTGTACACTACATTTGTTCCGTGCCTGGAATGCACCAAAATGGCAATAACAATTGGAATTAAAAAAATAATTTGCCTCGACACATATCCTGAGACCGATTACGACCTAATCAAAGAGGCAGGAGTCGAGGTTGTTACGCTAGACAAAAACGCGATAAAACGATGGGCTGGCGCACTTTTGGATAAATAAGTCAAAATGTCATCTCAAGAATCTCAAGTGACATCGTTTCCACCATCACTTCTTGTTTCTGCCACATATGACAGTCAAAAAAAAGCAGCAGTTCTAAAATTTTACAATCCTGAATCTCAAAAAATAATTTTGTGGGCAGACGAAATCGGTCACAAGCCGTACTGTTATTCAAAATTAAATCCGGAAGAGTTGGGATTTATTTCATCAAGAAAGGACGTGCTAAAAATCGATCAGATAAAGCGCAAAGATTTGTTGCATGATCAGGAAGTTTTGGTCTCAAAAATAATAGTAGAGGATCCTCTTGCAATAGGAGGGACACAGACAGACAAGAGCATCAGAAACATCATAGAGACATGGGAGTCAGACATCAAGTATTATGAAAATTATTTGTATGATCGAGAGTTGATTGTTGGAAAGTTTTACAAAACAGAAAACGGAAAGATAGTTCCTCATAATTTTGAGCTTGCAGACGATGTAAACTTGGCGCTAAAGAGTCTGCTGCTTGATGCGAGCACCACAAAGGGAATCGTAAATTCAAAAGAGTTTCAAGAATATGTGACACAGTGGGCTGAGCTTTTAAACCAGCCAGTCCCGAAAATAAAACGAGTCAGCTTTGATATTGAAGTTGAATCCGAAATAGGAAGAATCCCAGACCCAAAGATTGCAGAAAAAAGAGTAACTGCAGTAGGATTTGAGGATTCAGACGGACTAAAGCAGGTGTTTGTATTGAGGAAAAACGGCTCAGTTGACGGGAAAAGTGACATCCCAAGTGACGTAAAGGTCGTATTTTACGCAGAAAACGAGGAGAAAAAGATGATAGAAGACTCGTTCAAGTTTATTGCAACCTATCCTTTTGTGATAACATACAACGGCGATGATTTTGACATGCCGTACCTGTACAATCGCGCAGAAAGACTCGGGATAAAAAATTCTGAAAACCCATTTTACATGATGCGGGATTCTGCCACGCTAAAGCAGGGAATACACATTGACTTGTATAGAACCATGTCAAATAGATCATTTCAGATTTATGCATTTAGTCACAAGTACACTGATTTTTCATTGAACAGTGTTTCGCTTGCTCTGCTTGGCGAATCAAAAATTGATTATGGGGTAGAACTAGACAGGCTGGAAAACTATCAGCTTGCACATTATTGTTACAATGATGCAAGGCTCACGTACAAACTTACAAGCTTTAACAACGATTTGCTAATGAATCTTCTGGTAGTAATATCCAGAATTGCAAGGATGCCAATTGACGATATTGCAAGGATGGGCGTATCCCAGTGGATAAGGAGTCTCCTATATTATGAGCACAGACGGCGTAATGCACTCATTCCAAGGAGAGAGGAACTTGATGCAAAATCGCAGGGAGTGACAAATGATGCGATAATTAAAGACAAAAAATACAGAGGAGGTCTCGTAATAGATCCCGTTGAAGGAATTCATTTCAATGTCACCGTGATGGATTTTGCCTGTTTTGATGATAAAACCGAGATATTGACAGTCAATGGATGGAAAACATATGATACACTAAAAAAAGGTGACATGGCATTAAGTGTCAATCTAAAAACAAATATTGTAGAAAAAAATGTTATAAAAAAAGTATTCAGATATGATTACAGCGGCCAAGTATTTAGAATAAAGACACCAAGAAAATTAGATTTTATTTTTACTCCTAATCACAGGGTTGTTTATAACACAAAAGTAGGCGGCGACGAATGGAAATGGAGAGACAAATTATCCGTTGAAGAAATACAAAAAATTAACAACTATCACATATCATTACCATGTTTTGGCAATTGGATTGGAAAGAAGAAAGAGAAAACAAAAGTTGATAATTTTGTATTTAAAACTAAGTTGTGGTTTGAATTTCTAGGTAGATTTCTAGGAGATGGATATCTAAGTAACAGATCTATTCACATATATGAAAACATAAAAAATCAAGACAGAATAAACAATTTGTGTGACATAATATCTGAATTAGGGTTTGAGCCAAAAAAAATCATAAATGAAAAAAAACACAGTGTTACTATATCAATACACGACATTCGCCTTGTTAGTGCATTACGGAATCTTTTAGATGGAAAAACACATAGCAAGGATCGCCATATACCAAATGAATACATGGATTATTCAACTGAACATTTACAATGTTTGTTAAAGGGATTGATGGAGTCTGATGGCAGTACAACTAAAAGTGGAGAAAAAACATATGCCACAATTAATAAATCTCTCGCAGATAGTTTTCAATTACTAGCTTTAAGATGTGGATACAATTGTTCAATAAACAACCGCATTAGTAGCGGATTTGGTAAAAAAACACGTTATTTCTTATGTGTGTTATCTGGATTCAGACACAAAAAATCCTCATTTGTAGTATCAAAACAACATCATCATGTTACTACTGAACAATATGATGGCAAAATATGGTGTGCCAGCACAAAGAATACAACACTGATTATTAGACGAAATGGTAGGGTCATAATAACTGGAAATTCGCTATATCCGAGCATCATCAAGGTTAGAAACATTTCATATGAAACAATCAGATGCGTTCACGATGAATGCAAAAAAAATACAATTCCAGATACGAATCATTGGGCATGTATAAAACAGAATGGATTAACATCGATGCTGATCGGTTCTCTTCGTGATCTCCGTGTTAATTATTATAAAAGTTTGTCAAAAATGGCAAAAACACAAGAGCAAAAAGAATTGTATACAGTAGTCAGTCAAGCACTCAAAGTAATTCTCAACGCTAGTTATGGGGTTATGGGTGCGGAGATTTTCCCATTGTATTTTCTTCCTGCAGCTGAAGCGACAACTGCTGTTGGCAGATACATCATTGTAGAGACAATCAAAGAATGCAAGTCGGTTGGAATAGAGGTTTTGTATGGTGACACTGATAGTATTTTTAATAAAAATCCGACACAAGAACAAATCCATATGGTAATCGAATACATCAAAAAAGAACACGGTGTTGACCTTGAGGTAGACAAGGAATATCGTTACGTAGTGTTGAGCAACAGGAAAAAGAACTATCTTGGAGTAACAAAAGACGGCAAAGTAGATGTCAAGGGTCTAACTGGAAAAAAATCACATACACCGCCATTTATCCGAAATTTGTTCTATGAATTGCTTGACGTATTATCAAAAGTCCAGACTGCAGATGATTTCGAAAACGCAAAAAAGCAAATCAGTGAAAAAATCACGGCGTGTGCAATCAAGGTAAAGGAGAAGAAAATTCCAATTTCAGAGCTTGCATTTAATGTGATGATAAGCAAATCTCTGTCAGAATACGACAAGACCATTCCGCAACACATTCGCGCTGCAAAACTACTAGAACAGACTAGGGAGATAAAGCGCGGCGACATCATATCATATGTAAAGACAATCAACAAGCCGGGAGTAAAGCCAGTAGAAATGGCCCGTCCAGACGAGATAGATTCGGCAAAGTACATGGAGTTTATGGAAAGCACGTTAGATCAGATAACCTCATCAATGGATCTTGACTTTGACACAATGATTGGCAAGCCAAAACAAACCGGCCTTGATCAGTTCTTCTGGAGCTGACCATAAAAACAATAAATAACGCAAAAAATTACTTTGTTAAAGTCTTGTTCATAATAAATTACAAAAACTACGAGGAAATATCGGGAGATAAATCTGCAAAACTTGCCTCAATTGCAGATAAAATCGCAAAAAAATACAAGGTAAAAATCGCAGTTGCCCCGCCGCACCACCTGCTATCTGGAATCAAAAATTACTCAGGGCCAATTCTTTCCCAGCACGTAGATAATGCAAAAATTGGAAGCACTACAGGATTTGTCATTCCAGAACTGTTAAAAAAATCAAACATAAGCGGCTCTTTAATCAACCACAGCGAGCACAGGATCCCAAGCAATGACATCATAGAACTAGTAGAGAGACTACAAAAACTGAAAATGATCACAGTTGTCTGCGTCAAAAACGTTGCAGAGGCTGCAAAATACGCAAGGCTAAATCCAACTTATATCGCAATAGAACCGCCAGAGCTGATCGGATCAGGAAAGGCAGTATCCACTGAAAAACCAGAACTCATCACAAAGGCAGTGCAGGCAGTAAGTGCTGCAAAAAACAATACCAAGCTACTCTGTGGTGCTGGGATTGTCAGCGGCCAGGATGTCAGAAAGGCAATGGATCTTGGCTCAGAGGGAATACTTGTAGCAAGCGGCATAGTAAAGGCAAAGAACTGGAATGCAATTGTCGAGGAATTTGCAAAGGGAATGCTTTAAAACACGTTCAAAGTGATAGAAAAATCCGGTGATAAAATAATGAAGATGGTTTATTTCTTTGACGAAGGAGACGGCAAGAACAAGAAACTTCTTGGCGGAAAAGGCGCAGGGCTAGCAGAAATGACAAGACTAAAGCTCCCAGTACCACCGGGATTTACAATCACCACAGATGTTTGCAAATTATACTATCAAAATAACAAAACTCTTCCAAAGAGTCTTTGGGCAGAGATAAAAAAGAACATTTCAAGACTGGAAAGAGAGACCGGAAAAAAATGGAACTCTAGTGCCAACCCACTACTGGTGTCAGTCCGCTCCGGCGCGGCACTGTCAATGCCAGGCATGATGGACACAATCCTAAACCTTGGACTAAATGATGTTGCCGTCGAGGCGCTTGCAAAAAAGACAAACAACCCAAGATTCGCATGGGATTCGTATCGTAGGTTTGTCCAATTATTTGGCAAAGTAGTGTTTGGCGTAAATGACAAAAAGTTTGATGAAATCTTAGAGGAGGTAAAGAAAAAGCAAGGAGTTCATTTAGATAGTGACCTAAGCGAGCAGTCGCTAAGACAGGTCGTTTCACAGTACAAGGAGACTTGCCAAAAACACGTAGGAAGACCATTTCCAACAAGTGCAGATGAACAATTAGAATTGTCAGTAAAGGCAGTCTTTAACAGCTGGATGGGGGAGCGTGCAATAGTTTATCGTGAAAAGAACCACATCACACGAGACATTGCAGATGGAACTGCAGTAAACGTAGTCACAATGGTATTTGGAAACATGGGAAATGACAGCGCAACAGGTGTCGTGTTTACGAGAAACCCAGGCGACGGTACAAACAAGATTTTTGGCGACTATCTGGTAAACGCGCAAGGCGAAGACGTTGTAGCAGGAGTCAGGACTCCAAAGCCAGTTGATGAAATGAAAGCAAAAATGCCAAAAAGCTACAAATTATTAGCAGATACTTGCAAAAAACTAGAAAAACACTACAAAGAGCCGCAGGATATCGAGTTTACAGTAGAGCAGGGAAAATTCTACTTGCTTCAGACAAGGTCTGCAAAGATGAATGCTGCAGGAATGATCAAGACATCAGTTGACATGGTAAAAGAAAAATTAATCAATAAAGACAGAGCATTATTACGATTACAGCCTGATCAATTAGAACAGCTACTCCACAAGACAATCAATTATGAAAAGGCAAAAGAATTCAAAAAAGTAGTCAGGGGAATTGCAGCATCACCTGGAGCAGCAAGCGGCATCGCAGTATTTGACGTAAAGCACGCAGTTACAATGGGTGAGACCGGCACCAAGGTAATTTTGGTAAGAGAGGAAACAAAGCCAGAAGACGTTCCTGCCTTTTTTGCATCAGTTGGAATTTTGACAAGCAGGGGTGGAAAAACATCCCACGCTGCAGTTGTCGCAAGGGGGATGGGAAAGCCATGCATTGTAGGATGTTCGGATTTGAAAATAAACTTGGAAACAAAGCAGGCAAGCGTTGGCAATTTGGTAATACACGACGGGGATGCAATTACAATTGACGGAAGCATTGGCGACGTATATCTTGGCGAGGTGCCAACAATCGAGCCGCAAATCACCGATGATTTCAGAGCAGTTCTTGAATGGGCGCAAAATACAAAGAGAATTGGAATTCGCGCAAATGCAGACACCCCTGAAGGCGCGCAGCTTGCAAGAAAATACGGGGCAAAGGGAATAGGGCTGTGCAGAACGGAAAGAATGTTCAATGCGGCAGACAGACTAGGATTATTTGTAAAACTAATCATGGCGAAGTCAGTAGAGGAGAGAAAAGAACACCTGCTCAAACTGCAAGAATTACAGAAAAGCGATTTCATGCAAATTCTAAAAACAATGGAAGGCTACAAGGTAACAATTAGGCTTCTTGACCCACCACTCCATGAGTTCCTCCCAAACCCTGAAGAGCTAATCAACAGAATCCACAAATTGGAAAAACTCGGAAACTCTCAGGAACTTGAAGAGACAAGAGTGATTTTGGCTCGCGCACGTGAACTAGCAGAGATAAACCCGATGATGGGCCACAGGGGAGTTCGAGTAGGCGTAACATATCCAGAAATATATGAAATGCAGATCAGGTCAGTTTTTGAGGCAGCGGCAGAACTTGCAAAGCAAAAGGTAAACGCGTATCCACAAATCATGATCCCGCAGGTAGGCAGCATTGCAGAATTAAATTACATCAAGAGAATCTATGATAGAGTCAAGGCAGAATCAGAATCAAAGCACGGAGTCAAACTTGTAATAAACTTTGGAACTATGCTAGAGGTGGTTCGAGGCTGCCTTACATCAAATGAGCTTGCTAGCACTGCAGAGTTTTTCAGCTTTGGAACAAACGACCTAACACAGGCAGTGTTTAGCTTTTCAAGAGAAGACGCAGAGGGCAAGTTCCTTCCAGAATACATAGAAAAAGAGGTCCTCGAGAGAAATCCGTTCCAGACAATCGATGTAAACGGAGTCGGAAGCCTTGTGAAAATCGCAATTACAAACGGAAAAACAGTAAAGCCAAATATCGAAATTGGAGTTTGCGGAGAACACGGCGGAGATCCAAACTCTGTCAAATTCTTCCACGGTATAGGCGTATCATATGTAAGTGCATCACCACATAGAATCCCTATTGCAATTGTTGCAGCAGCCCAGGCTGAAATCCTAGGCAAAAATGCGCCAAGACCATCAAAAAAGAAATCACAAAGCAAGAAAAAGGCACTTAAGAAAAAATCACGTAAGTGACTCTACTTTTCGTTCAAGCTGCGATAATGTAAATGGTTTTTCCAAAACTACTATCTTATCTACAAGATCCTCCGTTTCATCCTCTAGTGCCCATCTCTGATATCCTGTAATGAATAAAATTTTTTGTTTTGGGTTTTTTGCCAAAATTTCCTTTGCTGCCTTTGCTCCTGTCTTTTTTGGCATGTTGTGATCTAAGAGAACCAAGTCAAATGGGTTTTCATCTAGTGAGTCAAACTCTGTTTTTTTGAGCTTTTCTTTGTATTTCTTTAGGCACTCCAATCCATCTGGGGTGGTGATTACCGTGTGGCCTTTTTTTTCAAGCAGTATCTTGTACTGGTTTGCAACAAACTTGTTGTCTTCGGCAACTAGGATGATCAATTCAGCTAGTGTGATTTTTTGTTGTGCTTGAAGACTAGTATGTTTTATTCGAACAACACACTGATGAATTCTACGCAAGCCTTTTTTTATTAAAAGTCAGTCTTATTCTAGGTTCATTCGACAGTACCGAGATTAGGACCTGCCAAGACCACAACCAAATCAGTGAGGATATCTCAAGTCGGCCATGTCTTAGATATCCTCACTTTTTAATTAAAATTAACCAAAATTTCGAATTCAATAAGTTAGATTCTAATCCGCATCAAAAGTAAAAACACGTTATTTTACAATCTTTACGCCGTTCCAAAATGCCACATAATTTTTAATCTGTTTTGCAGCATCGGAAGGTTCAGGATAATACCATGCACAATCATTGTTTGTTTTTCCGTTTACGGTTACCGAGTAATAGCTCGCAATGCCTTTCCAACTGCAGGTTGTTTTTGTGTCCGATTTTTTAAAAAACTCTTTTTTTATCGCATCGTGAGGAAAATATTGGTTTCCTTCTACAACTATAGTATTTTCACTTTCTGCCAAGACAGACTCATTCCATACTGCTTTCATGAATTAATTTCATATTTGAAGAGTAAATCTTTATCGCTTTATGATTTAGCAGTGAACCGCTATGCAAGACAATTAGCATCAAATCAAATTTTCACATTCAAAAGAGTTCAATCAGCAAACTGAATCAGGTTGTAGAAAATAAGATCAATGCAAAGTATTTTTGCTTGTCTTGCCAGATCTTGCTTATTTTAAACCCACTCTTACTTGCAATCTGCCTTATCTGGTGTAATGTGTATTTGTGAGAGTATTCAGTGCGAATCATCTCTCCTTTTTCAAGTTTTATTTGTAAATCCACATTCTCAAGATACACTTGCTGTTGAACTTTTGATTCCAGGTGCATTTCAATTCGGCTTTCCCGTGCATTAAAAAATGCACGATGCTCAAACTTTTTCAAGTCAAAATTGCCTCTCAATTCGGCATTTATTCTTTTTAGCAGATTAAGATTGAAGTTTTTTGTGACTCCTTTGGAATCATCATATGCTTTTTCTAGAATTTTTGTATCTTTTACCAAGTCTATGCCAAGAAGGAATAGATCATCTTTTTTCATACAGTATTTGATGCTGTTTAGAAATTCCAATCCTGCAGCATGATCAAAATTGCCAAAGCTTGATCCAAAAAACACAATTATTTTCTTGTCATCTAGGTTTTTTAGTAATTTTAATCCTGCCTCATAATGATCAATTATTCCAGTGATGTGAAGATTGGTAAATTCGTCCTGAAGTCGCTCAGAGCTTTCCTGCACAATGTCAGAAATATCTATTGGATAGTATTTTACATGACTGTGATTTTCCAATAATAATTCAAATAGATGCCTAGTCTTAATTGAAGAGCCACTTCCCAGCTCCACAACAGAACTATGTTGTGAGAAATATTTTGGCATTTCATCTTTTATTGTTGATAGTATTTCGAGTTCTTTTTTTGTCAGATAATATTCGTCAAGATCACATATTTCTTCAAAAAGCCTAGAGCCATTGGCATCATAGAAATATTTGGACGGAATAAATTTTTTCTTTCTTGTAAGACCATATGAAATTTCAGTAGCAAAGTCATCTTGTTGCGGATTTAGGGGTTTTATTAGAACACAGTTTGGTCCAACGAACTTTTTCTCATAATTATTTGAATTAATGTTAATCGTGTCTTTCATTTTCATTGAGTCTATTGTGATACATACGTCACGATGACTTTTGAATGCTTCGTATCAAAACTCTTTTGTGAAATACAACATTGAAAATTATAATTATTGGCGCGGATCGAATCATTATATTTTTGAAGCAATTGTTGATTTTTGGAATTAAGGATAAGAATAAATGATTAGAACTTGAAGAAATTACACAAAAATGCTATCTGCCATTTCACTTGTTGATGAATTTAGGGAAATGCGAAAACACACCTTGGATATGGTGAAAACATTAGAGTATGACGATTTTGTTGTCCAAACAGCACCATATGTAAGCCCCCCAAAATGGCATTTGGGGCACGTTAGCTGGCTTTTTGAAGTGCTCCTAAAGCAGACAGATAAGAAATACGAATATTATTCAGAAGAATTTTTGCGCTATCTCAACTCATATTACAACCGGTTTGGCGAGCAGTTGGACAAGGCGAGCAGGGGAACAGTCTCAAGACCAACAGTAAAACAAATTTTGGAATACTATGATTTAATCACCAAAAGGATTACAGATTTAATTCAAAGAGATTCATTTTCGGAAGATGAAAGAAAGCGTTTTGAGATTGGAGTTAATCACGAATATCAGCACCAAGAACTTTTGGTGTACGATTTGCAGCACATCCTTGCAGATCAGTACAAACCTAAAACAAAAAACCACTTCCCAAAAAAAGTACAGGTAAAACAAGAACAGATTCGCGTTGACGGCGGATTATACAATTTAGGGTATGGTGGAAAAGACTTTTGCTACGATGTTGAATTGCCAGAACACAAAGTTTACCTAAATGACTTTAAAATTGACTCACATCCAGTTACTGCAGGCCAATATCTTGAATTTATCGAGTCTGGTGGGTATTCTGAATACAAATACTGGCTTTCGGATGGATGGAAAACAGTCAAACAAAACAACTGGAAGGCGCCAATGTACTGGCAAAAAATTGACGATACGTGGCACGTGATTGATTTTATCGGAATGCGAAAAATAAATCCAGATGAGCCCGTATGCAATGTTAGCTTTTACGAATCTGACGCATATTGCAAGTGGGCTGGAAAAAGACTGCCAACAGAGGCAGAATGGGAAAAGGCCGCTTGTTGGAATGAGGAAAAAAAGGTAAAAACAATTTTTCCGTGGGGAGACGACAAACCTACAGATGAGCATGCAAATCTATTAGAATCACATCTGTGGGGCACAAGCGAGATAGGCTCATACCCAATGGGAAAGAGTCATTATGGATGCTATCAAATGATTGGAGACGTTTGGGAGTGGACGTCATCTGAATTTGTAGGATATCCAGGATTCAAATCAGGATTTCAGGAATATAACGACAAGTGGTTCACAAATCAAAAAGTTCTACGTGGGGGTTCTTTTGCTACGCCAAAGAGATCAATTTGTGCCAGCTATAGGAATTTCTTTCATCTGGATGAGAGATGGATGTTTTCAGGTTTTAGATGTGCGGAAGACATTTAGAATTTAAAAGTAAAGACCAGCAGTAGAATACGGTAATTGCAACAAATTGTTGCAAGATTTGAGTAAAATTCATAGCACAACCAAAATTACATACGCTATGCTTCCACGCCTGGATAACATCAAGCAACAGCGAGCCAAACTTGGGATAACCCAAAAAGAGCTCGCAAAGATGACAGGAGTCAGTACATCCATGATAAATCAGATAGAATCTGGTCGAAGTCAGCCAAGCTATGAGACTGCAAAGAGAATGTTCGATAGTTTGGCAACATTAGAGGGAAGAGCTGATCCAAACAAGGCAGGAGACATTTGTAGTAAAGAAATAGTCAAGCTAAAACCAACAGATTCGCTACACGACGCAATAACAAAGATGCAAAAAATGTCAATTAGTCAGATTCCAATTTTTAATAAAACCGAACCAGTCGGCATCATAACAGAAGACGGAGTAGTGAAACACCTAGCAGATAGCGACGAGTCATCGTGGAAAAAAATAAGGCTTGCAGACGTAATGGAGGCAAGGCCGCCAATAGTTGATCACCAGACTCCAGCAAAAACGCTAGTTCCGCTTATCCGGTACTCAAAATGCATCCTTGTGGCAAAGGCGGGCAAAATAGTCGGAATAATCACTGCGTCAGATACACTGAAGATGCTTGAATAAGATTCTAAAACTTTGTAATAATCACATCTAAAGAATAATCATTTTGATAAGAACTCGAAGAAATCCCAGATATCAAAATCATTACTTGGTAAAATATGCAATTACGTGCGGTCGCCACATATAGTACAGAACAATTCCGTTTAGCATTATTCCCGCAATTCCAAACACGTTACCCACTGCCAGAGAGGCCGCCTCCATTACAAGATTTACTATAGAAAATACAATTACAATTGTTCGACCCCATTTTTTACCCGAAAACAAGGCACTTGCGATTAAAAACGAAAATGCCGCAAGCACTGCCAAAATTGCAGTGATTGCACCCCCAACTACTGACGTCATTTCTCCAAAATACGAATAATTCCCCATCATGCCAGACATAACCCCGACCATTACCGTAGAAATAACAAGAATTATTCCCAGAATTATTTGGAGTATTCCAAGTACTGTGATTCCAGTTGGTCTTCCAGCATAACTTGAAGTTTGTGAGAATCGAGGCTTTCCGCATCCAGAGCAAAAATTCTCATCTACCGTAAACTCTTTTCCACAGGAAGGACAAAACGTCACACAGTGTGAGTGCACATCTGAGATAAAATACTTGCTAAAGGAAAAATATCTTTTCCATATCAGGTCATTTTTAGAAAAGTAAATTAAAAATAGTGATTTTGGTTTCAAGTACAGATTTTGAATAAGTAGATAATTAAGAAAAGCTTAGAGATACACTATCTTTCGTCATGATTGTCTTACAGATCTTGTTCAATGTAGACATTATCAATCCCTCCAAAAAGTGTTTTAGGAATAAGGATCCTTTTGCACCCTGAGCCTAATTTTTTTA
>JACRJT010000004.1 GCA_016215465.1 Nitrososphaerota archaeon
TGCAAAAATCGTCATTACTGCCATTACAATTAAAAATTTCAAAATGCTGTTCTTAGCATCGCATTTGGGTAATTTAAATAGATTTGTCTGAGTGCGAGTAATTACTAGGACAAACTTTCTTCATCAAGATTCAAACTCGCGTAATCAATGACGACAAAAACTACAAAAACAATCTTTAGCATCACCGCATTGTCTGCAATAGTCTTGTCTGTATTAGTGGCATCATCGCTTATTGATACTGCCAAGGCAAAAGCAGATGTCTTTGTGTTCGAAAAAGACGAGTCAATCAAGATTCGAGCAACCCCCCAAGAACTCTTAGATGAGGGAGTGAACTCTGCAATCGTAATTTCTGCAAATCAGAAAAATGCAGACCTTACTAGAGGAGTTACAACCGGAGTAAAATTCACGGTAACCCATCTTGCAGGGACAAACCCCGTTCCGAAAATCACTCTACAGGCAGATGGAATCAAGGGCCTAGTGCTTCCTGCTTCACGTCTTGCTTTATCGACTCCCGAGGACAGAGCTGAGGAATTCAAAAGAACTGGAACCGTTTCCGGTGCAATTGATCTGAGTCCGCTTGTTATCTACGAACCAAGCGAGATTACCCTAGCTCCTGGCGAATCAAAGACAATCGAAATGCGTGTTGTAATGCCCAAGTCATGGAATACTGAACTATCAGGAACCACAGTAAATTTTGAACCAAACATCAAAAGAATTGGTGATTACGGTTCGTACAAAATTGCTGTATTTTCCGACGATGCTGACATAAAGATAGGAGGATAGAAAAATTGAAACTTTCAATCCCACTTCTTCTCATTGCAGCGATAATTCCATCCCTTGCCATAAGTAGCGCATTTGCAGCACAACCGTACGTTGCATCATATCCTGATTTTGCCAAGGTAGAATCGTCCCAAGCATTCATGTACAATAATTTTGCAGGAACGACTACAAGCGGTCTTGATTCATGGGTTGCAAGTTTGATCTCTTCTGCTGGAAGAACTTCCACTGGAACTCCTTCTGGCTACATATTTCAAATGGCATCGATGGTCAAAACCGACGGCAATCTTCAAGGATTGGCCCAAGTTTGGAATGGAGCTACCAAAACATTTGACTGTGCAACTGATTGGGCAAACGGGTGCCCAACATTTGGAGCACTTTCAAGCAACAATCACTTCTACCAAACATATTATTGGGATGGAGCAAAAACCAAAGTCACCTATTATTGGGAAGCATGGCCAAATTCTGGGTCTGTGAACATTAAGACTGGTGATTATACCCGACCATCGGCAGATACTTCGAGAAACTTTCTAGCTGGAACCGACACTGTAAGCAGTAAAAAATACAAATTCTTGCAAGCAGGAGTTGAGAGTGCGGCAGTCTCAGACAGTTGGCAAGTATACGAGTATGATGGCGGATTTGTGCAAATAGGTACCGGTGGTGGAACTAAATATCTTAGAGACTACAATGGATACCATACCACATACAAAACCTCTGATAGTACCAATCATTCGTACATCACATACTCTGGAACAACTTCGTATTCGGTAGGTGCAGAACTATACACTGCAAATGCTGATTATGAATTGAAATCTGGGTCATCGATGCTTGGAGGAAATGTAAAATGGTATTATGATTTGTCCCTTCCAATTACTGTTGGAAGGCAATTGTGGAATCCATAAACCCCTCTCTTTTTTCTTATTTTAATAATTTAGTCAAGTCCCAATTTTAAGGTATTTTGTAAAAATTCATCTGAAATGTGTTTTAGAATAAACCAAAAAAAAAATGGCAGTAATATACCCACAGGGCTTTCTGAGGTTATTGTTCTTGAGTTATTGGGGGTCTGTTCCTAGTGGTATCTGAATTCCATCAGATTCAAACTTGGAGGGTTTTGAACTTTTTATCCTCACTCACCTCAGGCATCCATGGTAGAATTCTGAAATTTACTTTAAGCTACGCTTCGCAATGATTTCTCATTAGAGCGCCCAAATTCCGTAAGACTTGAACTAATCTTAACCAATATTATAACCAAGTTTTAATTTTAAGGAATATTCTGAAAGTTATGGTAGGGTAATGATTAGTAACGACTTGAATCGTGATTAACTAAATTAACACATACTGCACTTGGAATCAAAAACCCAAACATATTCACAACTATAAATACGAGAATTATAAGAAAGAGTCTATAACTTTGTATCTGATATGAATTTGCGTTATAATGTGGTAGTACAAATTATGTTAACAACTAAAATCATGAGAATTAAAAGTTAGTTCTTAATTACAACGCACTCTACTATTATCACGTGGTATTACGCGTAAGACAAGCTCAGTGGATTGAAGAGATGAAGCAAGAGCATCCAAGCTTTTACAAAATGATAAGGTTCCTAGCCTGACCCGTCTATGCTCTCCCTTTTCAACATCTGGTAAATGCTGAGTCTAGCGGATCTAATTTTCTTTATTCAATTCCATCACATTGCTTAACTGCATGATTTTGAAATGATTTACGACTTCAAAAGTTCTTTTGTTTTGTTGATCAACATCTCTGCTTTTTCTACTAGATTCCTTGCTTGTTCTGGTGTTATCACATCTACCTTATCGTACATGAACTCGTGTCTACGTTTTCTTCCTCTGTCAAAGGAATCCCTGACCTCTTTTGGAATTTTTGCTGAGAAAACCGCCTCAACAAAGTCCACTACCGCAACATGGTAATCACGGCCTTTTGGCCTGTACCCCTTGGAAAACATGAGTGCCCTTCCAACGTGTAACATGGCATTATAGGCAGCGGTATGAGACCACTCCCATTCCTGTATCCCAAGCATGTTCTTTGCCGAGGCTAGGTTCTTGTTTGCACTGTCCATTTCATTTCCGATTTGCTCCTTGTCGGATTCGAATTTCTCAACTAGATCCTTTTTCAACAAGTCGCTTAAATTCATCTTCATCACCTACTATCATCATTATTGGAGTCTTTGAGATTTCCTTTATCAATGGGATGTTTTTTCTCACCCTTTCTAGAAACTCGTCTTCCTTCCACAACACAAAGTTAATCTCACGTCTGGATATTCTTTCTGTTTTTGAGACGGACTTCATCAAAGAATCCTCATCCACGTCACCTATAACCAACAGGTCAATGTCACTTGTTGCTGATTCGACTCCCTTTGCAAACGATCCGTAGATTAGCGCATACTTGACGTTCTCCTTTGACAGGCCCTTGCTGATCACCTCGTCTAACATCTCGAATTTCAAAAATATCCTTTTCATCTCGTCAAAAATTACGCTCTTGTTGTTTATCTTGTAGAACACCAAGTTGCCACGACTATTTCTTAGCACCAATCCAATGTTTTGCATCTTGGGCA
>JACRJT010000003.1 GCA_016215465.1 Nitrososphaerota archaeon
AGTAGGATACTCCTTTGGAGTTACTATCGTCATACTCAAAGTGATGGATGCCGTTTGGCCAGGTGGAATAAGAGTTACTCCAAAAGAAGAGGAGATCGGACTCGACCTAGCACAACACGGAGAAAGAGCATACGTAAACGAGTAAAAACTCGTTCTTTTTTATTTTAATTCAAATTTGGCTATATAATATACCACACTTGATTATCCATAGTATAGTCATTCTCATGCATAGAGGTGGGTTCATGGGGGTACTGGGATCCTAACAAAAAGATCTGACGTGAATTGTGATCTACAATTTTTTAAAAATCATGGCTTCTGCACGGCCAAATTTATATTCATATTAGTATGTTTAGTGACTGATTTTTGGTAAATTAATTTAGAAATTGTGCCTAATAATTAACAATTGTTTAATTTATGTCTAACAAGTCTTATTATTTTTGATTGTAATTAGATTCCATAAAGCAAGATTATCTACAAAAACAGCGAATTAATACTAGCCTAGTTATCCTGCTTACCATTTTTTTGCTTGGATATTTTGCAAATACTTCGCATTCCTCTATAATAAAATACTTGGCAATTATGATCATTACAATATTTTCTGTTTATCTGATTTTCACAATAAACAAGTTTGGATTCGCAGCGACTCTCTGTGTACTCCTTGGTTGTTTTTCAATACTATCTACAACACTTGTGACAGATAATGTCTCAGGAACAGAAAACCTAAGTCGTATGAATTTTTTCTGGGGATCAATATCAGAAAAAATTCATAACATAGAAACTGCACGGGAGTTCCTACAACTTTATGGTCTATTTACAGGAATTTTCTGCATTGTACTTGGAATGATATTTGCATACAAACCATCTCTGATTCAGGTAAAAAACTATCTTCCGTTTGAGTATCCGTATCCAATATGGAATAGTAAACAACAACCGCTTACACAATTTAATACAAACTTTGTATTGGCAAAATCCCTTTTGACAAACAAAGAAAAAATGCTTTCCTGTAGATTCAAGTATTTGCTTATTGTGGTAGATGAAAAGATGTATTTGGCATCTCCAAATGAAATGGTTCCAAAAAATACAATGATCGTTCGTACAAAATTAGGTAACACGCCTTGTGGAATATCTAGAATCTAATTTCAATTTGGAATTACACTCGAGAAATAATATTTGTGATATCTCATTTTATGACATTAAGGCTTTTTATCCTCATCTGATTTTTTCTGTCTGTCCCATAGGTGCATTATTCCTCGAAGCATAAATGATCCAACAACTATGGTTACAATCCCCACTATTACAAAAACAAGGAATTTGGCAACCGATTTTATCGATGACATGCCTCTCTTGGGATCTCTTTAACCGAAATTGTCTTTTCATGGGCGATGTAGTTATTGATACACGATACGTGCGACCCAATTAGAATGGGAAAAAACAATTTGGTGAAAACAAGACTCAATACAGCAAGTTATTTTATTTGCAGAATAAAAACACCTTTCGCTTCAAAATCGTTCAAAGTTACGCAAATTTCGCAGAAAATGAGCTACTCCTTTTTAATAATTGTCGGCTAGTCATGCTGAAATTGAGCCTATCAACAAAGACCAAAGCCAATTCATGTTTGTTCTGCGGCGATCTTCTGAGATCCCCCTCAAAATGCCAATATTGTGGCTTCAAATTCTGCGAAGACCACATGTCAACAGATAACCATCAATGTGGCAAGACAAGATATGCTGAATATGTCAGAAAGACAAGCGCCGGTGATGTTCCAAATCTTGCGTCCGGCATGTTTGTAGTGGTCTGTGATACGTGCGGCTACCGATCTGCAAAAGGCTTATTGATTGAATTTGCAGGAGAGGAACTAATCCAGCACATGCAAATTATTGGATGTGCAACTAATGTATTCTTAGAAGAAGTAGGAGATACCCCCCAATTCCATTCTCAAATAATTGAAACAAAATCAAACGAACAAAAAGTTGCACAGCCGATAACACATATTGATAATACCCAAGAAAATGGAAACATCGTTGATCAGCTAACTAATCTTGCATCTTTAAAGGAAAAAGGCGTCTTGTCAAATGAGGAATTTTTGTTTATCAAAAAAGAAATTATCAAAAAACTACAGTAGTCTACTCATTACTTTTTTCTTTTTGTGATTCTGACGCCGCAAGAGCTTTTTTTGTTTCTTGATGTTCTGCGCGTTCTCTTTGTAATGCGACCTTGAGTACTTCTAGCTCCTTTTGTGTTGTCAGAATTTTGGCATTAAGCGATGACACAACAGAGCTTGCGGCTGCAACAATGTTCTTTGGCGCGGTCCTGTCTCCAACATTCACCATTTGACTTTCGATGAATTTGAGTTCTTTTTTTGCAAATTCAATTTCTTTTTTCTTTGACTCATGTTCTTTTCTTATGTCTGAAATTTCCCTTCTTGCCGATTCCATCTCAGAATTTGCCTTGATCAATTCTTGGCTTATGTTATCATAATCCTTCTTGCTTTCCTCATGTGATTTCTGAATTATTTTATTTTGAAGTCTCAATTCCTCCGACTCTGTCTTGTATTTGACATATTCTGCACGGGCTGCATCCAAGTCAGTCTTTGCTTTTTTCAGTTCGTCAAGAATTGCCTTTTTTTCATCATGCTCTTTTTTGATTGATTCTAGTTCGGATTTTGAGGAATTGATCTTTTGTAAAATCTGCTCGTGCTGAACTCTGGCAGCCTCAAACTCTGATCTTCTCTCATTCACTTCTTTTTTTGAGGACATTAGCGAGCTAATTGTCTGATCGTACTCTTCTTTTACTGTAACAAGTTTTTGTGAAATTGAATCAAGATAGTTTTTCTTTGACTTTATTTCTGCCTCAAGGTATTCGATTTCATTTGTTATCTGTTCTTTTTGAATTTCTTCAGGACTCTTTATGCGTATTTGCTCTGTCGGTGTCTCAATTATTTCTGCGGCTGATTCTATTTCTTCTTTTTTTGCACGTCTGAAAAGTCCCATGTATAATCACTCTATCTTAGATGTGGAGATGAATATTTCTATTCACTTTCGTATGAATCGGAGGTAAAATCCTAATCCGCCAATCACAAAACCTAGGGCTATCATGGAAAAACCAATTTCTGGTCTGTCTGCAAACCATGTTGGGGAAACTATGAAAAGAACTGCACCCAAAATGATGAGGAAAAACGCCCCGCTCTTTTTTGGTTTGTTATGTTCGGCGTGTGCCATTTTAGATGTGTTTTCCTATTGTTTGCGCCACTTTGTTTCTGCCAATGTCTACTATGAATGGCCCTATTTTTGGTCCGCGGCTTGCTCCAAGAATTATCTGGTATAATATCATGAAAAAGTCCTTTGGTAGAACATTGTTCTCTTTGGCAATGTTGTAAATTACGTTTTGTAGATCTTCGGGATCCTTTTCTGCCACAAGAATGTCCACAAGTTGCCTCAATGCATTTTTTGTTGCATCATTTATCTGAATTTGTGTAAATTCTTGTTCTTCAAAGTCATCAGCATAGTTTCCAGCAAGTTGTATTATCTGGTCTACATATGGGTCTGGGTTTTTAATGACGCCGTAATCAATGAGTTTTTTCGTGATTCTGTTCACTCTGTCCTCTTTGAATATGCGCCCAAGCTCAATTAGCAGTCTATAGTTTACGTGAATCGATGGTGTTTTTGGGATGTTTAGCAAGTTTGTATACTCGTACAATCCTTTTGTTCTTGCAGTCTTTGCCTCGTTGTCAAGCTTGATTTTTCCAAAATACACATCCTCGATTTCATTGTATTCGTCCATCAAAGTTGGAATGTCCTCAAACCCAAGCTCTCTTGCGCCTGTGATTCTCTTGTATAGCAAAAGAAGCATTGATTTTGGAGTTCCATATTTTAGCCATTTTTGAGAAGTCACTACATTTCCAAGTGACTTTGAAATTTTTTTCCCGCCCTTGTCCAAAAACATCTCGTATTTTACATGGTGCGGGTGCGGGTGATTCAGTATTTCGTCTGATATCCAATCGTTTACTCTAACTGAATCCATGATGTCTTTTCCATATGCCTCAAATCTAATGTCAAATGCATGCCATCTTGCAGCAAATTCCACCTTCCATGCAAGTTTTCCCAAGTCCTTTGTGATGTCTGCCTCTCCCTCATGACCGCATCCTTTGAGTATTTTAGAGCCAATTTCCGCCTCATGGCATCTGTATTTTATCTTCATCTCATCTGGGATGTATTCGTAGGATTCGGCAGTGTACAGTCTGTTGCAGTTTGCACAGACTGGATAGTATGGCAGATATTTTTGGTATTTTTCTTGGCCAACAAGCTCTGCAATTTTGGTTCCGATCTTTTCACTGTTTGTCAGAATTGTGTGGATTTGGTTCTTGAGCAATCCGTTTTTGTAAGTATCTCGCGCACGTCTAAAATCATATTTTATTCCAAGATTGTCTAATCCGTCAAGCAAAAGGCTGCTCATGTGCATGCCGTATGAGTCATGACATCCAAACGGATCTGGAATCAGTGAAACGGGTTTTGCAATGTGTTCGCCAAGCCAGTCTGGTAACCCTTCTGGTATTTTTCTTAATCCGTCTAAATCGTCTGAATAAGCAACAAGTTCTGACTTGTATCCAAAGTTTTCAAGTGCAAGCTTTACTCCATATGCCCGCACTGCGTCCCCCAGACTGCCAATGTGCGGAATCCCTGATGCACCAAGGCCGCTTTCAACTCTCAACAGACTGGTATTTCGTCCAAGATGCTGCTCCCGTTCTATCATCTCGTGGGCAAGCTTGTCAATCCAAGTGCCTCTGCCAATAATTTTCTGGTCGTCTTCTGACATTCTATCACACTAATGATTTTGCCATATATGGACCATCCATCGAATAGCCTAGTTTTCTGTAGTACTCCCTTGTGCCGACTGCGCTGATTACCAAAAGTTTTTTTGCATCAAATTCGTCTTCTGATATTCTTTCTGCCTCACTCATCAGTTTTTTACCAAAACCCGAATGCTGGATTTCGCCTTCTTCGCGTTCGCCAATCTTTAATGATTTTCCATATATGTGAAGCTCGCGAACAATGCACGTTTTGTCTGTCACCTCTTTTCTGTGTGATTTCTCACTTGGTTTTCTTAACCTCAAAAATCCATAAATTTTATCATCCGAGTCGTCATATGACAAGAAAACCTCGCTTCCACCAGACGAGGCATAGTTTTCCCTGCATAATGAAATCTTACTTGAATCGTGATTGTCTCGGAGTCCGACCTCTCTGCATCGAATACATTTGCAAGAAAGGTTTTGTTTTTTTAGATTCTCATGAACTATTTGTCTGAAATTGCCTGATTTTGGGCCTGCAATTATTTCTCCAGGTGATATCTCCCTTTGAACCCTCATTATTCTAACCCATCTTGGGATGTTTCTTTTGACTTCAGTCAAAACTCTGATCATGTCATCATCAGAGTATGGTGTATATCTTCCCTCAAGGTATTCTTTGTACAATGGGGTTTTCTGAAGTACAAGCGATGGATAGATCTTTAGCATATCTGGCCTTAGATCTTCGTCTTCGAAGAGTTTTCTAAAATCCGCAATGTCTCCCTCTGGGCTCATGGTAGGAAGGCCTGGCATCATATGTGCAACCAGTTTGTATCCTGCATCTTTTGACATCTGAAATGACTCTACGACATCTGCATATGTGTGCCCTCTGTTTACTATCTTGTATACCTGTTCTTGAAGACTCTGAACACCAATCTCTATTCTGGTTGCTCCGTACTCTAACATCATGTCTATGTGTTCTTTTTTGCAATAGTCTGGTTTTGTCTCGATTGTAAATCCAACGCTTCTTATCTCAGTGTTTTCGTTGTTTGTCTTTGCTTGCTCAAGATCATGTGAGTCAAATCCATTTAGCGCATCATAACATGATTTTATGAAATTTCGTTGGTAATCTTTTGGCATGAAAAGAAACGTGCCGCCAACTATGACAAGCTCCATCTTTGTCGGATCATGCCCATATGCAATCAGTTTTTCAATTTTGGATATGATCTGTTTTTTTGGATCGTATTGATTCTCAATCGCGTTAATCGTTGAAGGCTCATTACCGGTATAACTGTTTGGCGAGTTGGATTCTATTCCTCCAGGACAATACGTACATCTTCCGTGCGGGCATGCGTACGGCTTTGGCATTAGTGCAATTACTGCAACGCCTGACGCTGTCTTGACTGGTTTTTTCAATAACACTCTTGATAGTTTGGTATAATCGCTCCCGGATACAGTTGCCAAAATCTCATGATTTCTTGGAATGCGCTCAAGTGAGTATTTCGTGCATATTTTCTTGATTTGCAATTTTACCTCATTCTTGTTAGGTGAATTTATCAAAAGCAGGTTTTGCGAAATTTCAGAGCACGCCTTGGAAAACACTATACTTTGTTGCAATAATTTTTGATATTCTTATGGCCTTAAATTTGTTAAACAGAATACTAACGTCTTTTTGGAGTCTTGTGTTTCTTTGATTTGACCTTCTTTACCTTTTTTGGCTTTGACTTTTTTGCCTTTTTCTTTGCCGGCTTCTTTTTTGGCTTGCCTTTTTTCTCTGAGGCCTGCCCTTTTCTTTTCGCAGGCTTTGATTTTGCAGTGCCTGGTTGTGGTTCTTCAAGATCCGCCCTCATCTTGAGATTCTTCAGCTGTACAAGTTCGATCCTTGTTCTTGCGCTAAGATGCGCAAGTTCTGGGTCACTCGTCAGGATTGTATTTCCATGTTCATTAAAGCATTGGGCGTGAAAGACCTTACCCTTTTGATAATCCATATCTTCTCTTGAAACGCCTTGCTTGCAAATTGCACACATGTCTACGAAATCTTTGCCAGCTACCATTATTGCTCGAATTTTTTAGTCTAATTTTAATATTTTTTAAATCCGCTTCTAAAAATTAGACTTTCTTGGTGTCAAGTTCTTTTCTGTATTCTAATTTTAACCAAATCGGAGTTATCAGCGTGGTGACTGCTACCATTATTATGATTGTAGAGTATACATCTGAAGTCAGAACACCGCTGGTGAGTCCGACTCCTGCAACTATGAGGCCTACTTCTCCCCTTGATATCATACCAATTCCAACTCGTCTTGCCTGCTGCCTGTTTTTGAGAAATATCAATGCGGGCAATCCGCACCCTACCAATTTTGTAGTAATTGCAACTGTTATTATTATTGCAGCAAGAATTAGTATTTCTGGGCTTAGTCCTCTAAAGTCTACCTGTGCACCTATTATTGCAAAAAACAAAGGCGCAAAGATCAGGCCTAATTTACTAATGTAATGCTCCACTCTCTCAAAGACCTTTGATGATGCAAGCGCCATTCCGACAACAAATGACCCTAGTATTGGAGATAGGCCGATTGTCGCTGCCAATCCTGCCGCGCCAAAAAACACTGCAGTTACCACTCCTTCTACACTTCCTCCTGCCCTCCACATGCCAGAAGAGGCAATTTTTGGAACAACAAAAATGGCAACAATTGCCATTGCCGCAAAGAATCCTAACACCTTCAAAATAGTAAATGAAATTTCAGCTACGTCAACAGTGTCTGTTCCGCCCCCAATTGATGTTACTATTGATAGAACCGCAATTGCTAAAATGTCGTCTACTACTGCAGCTCCGATTATCAACCTCGCCTCTGCGCTTTTTAGTTTACCAAATTCACTTAGCACTTGAACGGAAATCGCAATACTGGTAGCTGTTAATGCCGTGGCCACAAGCATTGCCTGATACGCATGAAATCCAAATAACTGAAACACGAAAAATCCTACGAAAAATGGTATGATGACTCCTAGGGTGCCTACCGTAAATGATGCCTTGCCGCCCCTGAGGAACTCGCGTGGGGTCATTTCCAGCCCTGCCATGAACAAAATCACAATGGCTCCTATCTCGCCTAGAATCTTTATTTCTCCACTTAGTTGCAGTATCGTCTCTCCACTTATTGTGAAAAGTGAGCCAAATGCAAATGGGCCTACAATCATCCCAGCTATAAGCTCGCCTAAAACAATTGGAAGCTTAAGTCTTACAAATAATTCTGCCATCAGCTTTGCGGCAAATAATAATACGCAAACACCGATAACTACTTGAATGAAATGATCTTCCATAACGAATCATATGGACTCTGTCTCAGTAATATAAGGAATTATTGATTAAAAATCATGAAAATTTAGTCTAATTATGCAAGTTTTTTCGAGTTCACAAAGACACCTTTTTTGTTTGTGATGGTGCCGATCTCTTGGCTTTTGAGCCTGTGTTTTTTACAAATAGTAATTACTTGCTCTGAATATTTTTTTGGCACAATGACACAAAATCCGACTCCCATGTTGAAAGTCTTGTACATTTCGTCTTGTCTTATCCCCGTGTTCTCAATTAGCTGCATTATCTTTGGGGGCTCAGGCATGGAATCCAGCCAAAATCCTGTCGTCTTTAGTCTGAGTAATTTGGTAAATGCTCCGCCTGTTATGTTTGCAAGTCCGTGAACTTGGCACTTTGAAATGATTTCGAGAACTGGTCTTACGTAAATTTCAGTTGGGGTTAAGAGTGCATCACCAATTTTGCCTAGTCCCTTTACTGTATCTTTTATAGAATATTTTTTGAGTAGGGCCTTTCTTGCTAGTGAATATCCGTTGGAATGTATGCCGGTGCTCTGAATTCCAATTATCTTATCACCATTTGTTATCTTGCTTCCAAGTATAGTCTTGTTTTTCTCAACAAGCCCTGCTACCATTCCTGCAAGATCAAATGCAAATTTCTTTTCTAAAAACAAGTCTGGCATTATTGCAGTTTCTCCGCCTACTATTGGCACGTCTGCCTTTTTTGCACCCGTTGCCAGACCCCTTGCAATTTCAATAAAAATGGACTCGTTGTTTTGATTTGCTGCAATATAATCGACAAACGAAATTGGCTTTGCACCAATACAGATTATGTCATTAACGTTCATCGCAACGCAATCTATTCCGATGGTATCGTATTTTTTTAGCAAATTTGCAATTAGAACCTTGGTGCCAACACCATCCGTATGTGTTGCCAAAAGCTTTCCCCCATGAATCTCAACTAGCCCGGCATAGTGGCCAAAACCAGACTTGACTTTTTGCGCCTTGTGTGTCGATGCGATTATTCTGCCAATTGATAGTTGGCTTTTCTTTATCTTTTGTACGTCGACTCCTGCATCCTTGTATGTGAGGCCCATGTTATTTTGCATCCTCAATATGAATAAAAGTACTTTGTCACATGTACATTCCAGAATCTGCTTGTCTGTGTTCTTTGTATTTTTCTGAGAGCTCCTTGAATTCCAGTCCGATCTTTTCCTTTTCACTTCTCAAATCAGACACATCGATTCCGGTGCCGTAGACTTTGTTTACTGCATCAATGAGCGTGGCCGCTGCAAGTGGATCTGGACTAATGTGGCTTGCTTTCACAAGAAGCGTTATTGCACGAATTTTTCGCATTATACATTCATTTAGAATGCTTCCTGGAATTCCTGTGATAAACCCTTGTGAGATCATACTTATTCCCTTTTCTGACATTATTCTGCACAGGTCTTCCTCGGCTGCACAAAAAATCTTCTCATCGTGCTCATCACTTGCAACTCCGTCTAGGATTACAACTTCTTTTGTTCCCTTACTTTGGGCCCAGTCTAGGATGGTGGATGCAATATTGTAGAGCCCTTCCATTCTGAGTGGAACCTCGCAAATTATTGCACAAATTGTCCCCTTTTTGTTAGAGTAAAACCGAAATGGGTGCCTGAGCCTTCCTTGAATAAACACTGTTGATGGTGGAAGAAACCTTGAACGCAAGTATCCAACTTCTTGCATCTTTAATTTCTCAATCATGTATCCAACAGAGAGTGGTCCTGCTAGGCCTGGGCCAACAAATCCTGCAAAAATTATTGGGCTTTTGTAATTGATTTTTTTTATCTCAAGTACGTGATCCTCTGAGACATTTTGCCGCATTATGACTTTCCGGTTTTCCTCTGTCTAATTACTTTTTTGCATAAAGAGATCAAGCATCCTTCTGCCCCTGTCTGTAAGAGAATATACTACATTTGGGCCGACAATCTCTTTACTTACAAAATTATACTCTACACAAAGATGGAGATAGTTCAAAAATGATCGTTTCATACGAATTTTTGAATTTGTGTAAAGATTAGAAAATGTCATTGGGTTGCATCTTAGCTGATACAAAAGCTTCAGAAGTGAAAGCGTACTGAAATCACGCGTGCGGGCCTTTACTGCATCGAGAATCTGCTCGTCTCTTGTTATGATGAAGTCTTCAAAGTGGTCTGCAATTTCAACTGGGATGTATGTCATTCTTGCCTTCATGTTACCGTATGGTACGGTACATTACCATATTAAGGTTAGCTTAAAATTTTATTGATCTTGTGACAGTTTTTTTAAACAAATAACTGCATTTGAGGAAAATTTGAAAATTCATACTGTTATCTCAAGTGGCTTTGCCTGTTTTCGCATCTTTGCTATTACTGTGGCAAACTGCATTGCGTGAATTTCATCTAGTGCCTCGCACATGAAATTACTGTGACTCTGCGGTACTTAATCTTATACGGCAAAATCCACGTCGCTTCAAAATCTGAATAAGAAAAAGAAAAAAAAGAAAAATCTTAATGATTTAGTTTTTATGTTTATACCATTTCTGCAATTGCGAAACGTCTGCCAACTTGTGTGATCTTGATTTTTGCATCTTGACCAGGTTGTCCCCCTTTCACAAATATGACGAATCCGTCTACCTTTGCTATTCCGTCGCCCTGTCTGCTGGTTTCGGTAATGGATACATCGTATTCTTTACCAGTTTCTACTGGTTTTGGAGTGTCGTCAAATTGTCTATCGTTGTTAAAACGTCTGCCGCCACCGCCACCTCCTCTGTATCCTCCGCCAAACCTTCGATTGTTTTGTCGATCGGAATTATCGTTAAAG
>JACRJT010000038.1 GCA_016215465.1 Nitrososphaerota archaeon
CTTTTTTTGAGACCTTCAAATATCTAGACAGATATTTAGCCCCGTTAAAGTCTTACCCCTTTGGACTCGTAGCACAGTCTGGACAGTGCGGGCGGCTTCGGACCGCCAGGTCGAGGGATCGAAGCCCTCCGAGCCCTCTTTTATCTTAAATATTGATTGTGCAAAGACAAGACGTGAAAATCTCATCACTTAGAATCGGTTTGGTATTGGCAGCAATCGGGATTGTTGCAATTGTTATCATATTTGACAGCAATCAGAAAGTCATTTCATCTGCCACAATTGAAAGCGAGGAAACTGCCAATGTGAATCTGGATTTGTCATACAGTGGGATTGGATATTACAAGATAACAATTCCTGATTTTGATGAGCAAACAATTTTTGTCCAGATTGAAGACGGTATAGGAAATGTAATTTCAGATAAAAAAATACAGACGAAAATGTCTGTCAATTACTTTAATTTTCAATCTGGTGGAAAATACACAATAAAAATTACAAATATTTCAGAAAAGTCAACAAATCTTCAGGTCGAATTTGGCAATACAGGTGTTGCAGCCATTAGAATTCCGGCGATCATATTGGCAGTAGGAATCATGTTGATATTGTTCAGCATGTACAAGAGGCTAAGAAATTACAGTACTGCGCAGCCAGAGGAAAATATTTCATAGACAAGCGTGCATACTGGAACGGCAGACACAAGCAGGGATAGACTGAAGGCAAGCCAGCATGAAGATGCAAGTACTGCAATAATTGAAACTGGTATAAGTTTTTTAAAAAAATTGTCTTTTCTGTGACTCAGTAGAAGATATCCCCCAATGGAACTCAATACCAGTCCTAGTTCGAGCGGTTGATGTGACCACGAAATAAGACCGTCTATTCCAAACAGATCATGAGATATCGAATCTCCATACCCTGCAGTAATTTGCAGTATGGAACCTAGAATGATTATCTTGATTGCAGTTTTTGTTTTTCCAGTTATGATTTTTTTATGTAACATTAAAAACCCAAGAATTGAAGAGGCTGCAACCGTACTTACGCCAAAATATACGGCAACATGCTGGATAGACCAGAACTGTTCAGGTGCACGTATTGCGTGAGACGATGCGTCCCAAACTCCTCCCAAAAGCTCCAGGAGAACGCCGAGTGTCGCAAGTAATGACACCATGATCGTTAATGTTTGCGGGTTTGGAAGAGATGAATTAATTATTCGCTGCTTTAGATACATCCTGTTTGTTTAGGATTTTTATTAATAATATCAGTGTTGTTTTAGGTTTTAGAGAATTTACTCAAAGAACTAAACTATATTAGAACATCAGGACAACCAATTCACATGAGCCCCGGAATAGGGTTAATGAAAAGACGACTAGAGATAGAAAAACAGGCAACAGCCTTGGCAGTTTCTGGAATTTTAAAAAAATATGAAGGTATTACGCAAGACAAGATAAAGATACTAGAGACAAAATACGATAGCGATTCTGGGGATTGGTACGTGGCACTAGGGTTTGGCGAAAAACGAGCTGTAGTCAAGATGGATTCGGTGCATGCGACAATATCAGAAATAAATGAAATCTAGTTATTTTGAGAACTGTATTTCAGAGCAGATATGACATTCTTTGTAGTTCTTGCTATACGACCATTTGTGCTGATGTTCCATGCTTCTTAATTGATGTCAATAATTTTACATTGTTGTTTGCGCTAAACAAACAGACTGACTTTATTTTCTGAATTCTACGTTTGGTGAGTCCGGAGCTGGAATGATTATCAGTCCACCATCACGCAACTGGCTAATTAGCTGAATGACTTCTTTTTCTATTTGAGAGCGCTGAAGACCGGTTGTTTGTGCAAAGACGTCAACGAGCTCAGTTATCTTTCTCTTTCCGTTGCATGACTTCCAAAAGTCAATAATTGCCTGATTTACCATGAATCCTTGACTGTGTTCATTTACCAATACCATTGAGCCATCCTCTTGTTGCATTAGTGATCCAATACCTTGTGGGAGTGCAGTTTCATAATCGATTGGGGCAGGAGCACCACTTTTTGAAAAGCTCTTTAGTTTTGCCTTTGCTGCTTCTGACATTTTGTCCATCGTCCATGGGGGATCCCAGACGATGTCTACTTTGACGTTGTTTACGCCTGGAACCTTTTTGACGTATCTTGCAACATCTTGAACTATTGTTTGATGAAGCGGACAGCCTTGGGTAGTCATTGTCATTCTTATGTTAACATCATTGGACTCTGAAATGTCAATTCCATAAACTAGGCCCATTTCCACTATAGACAGCGGAACTTCGGGATCCATGCATTGGTTAAGAGAAGTTCTGATTTGGTCAACTGTAACAACCATATTTTGATTAGGCTATGAAAAATAAATAAAAACGTTCTATTTCTTAGCTTCAAATAATTTTTTTATTGATTCCTCAAATGGCGGCTTTGCCACGCCTGCCTCGGTAATTATACCCGAAATCAATTCGGGCGGCGTCATGTCAAATGCAGGGTTTATCACCTTGATTCCATCAGGTGCGGTCTTTTTGTCTCCAATTTGTGTAACTTCAGTTCCCTTTCTCTGTTCTATTATGACGTCCTCTGGATTGCTTTTCATGTCAAATGTTGAAAGCGGCGCTGCGACATAGAATGGAATTCCATGTTGTTTTGCCATGAGTGCGACCTGATATGTGCCAATTTTGTTATAGACATGACCTGTTCGCAGAACTCTATCTGCACCAACTACAACCTTGTTTACTAATCTGTTTGCCATTGTATAACCGACTGCTGTGTCTGGAATTAGACTGACATCTATTCCGTCGTGGTGCAGCTCAAATGCGGTTAGTCTTGAGCCTTGTTGGACGGGTCTTGTTTCTGTCGCTATCACCTTGATGTTTTTTCCGCTGTCTTTTGTTGCTCTGATTACTCCTAGTGCAGTTCCATACGCCACAGTAGCCAAGGAGCCTGCGTTGCAGTGTGTCATTATGGTATCATTATTTTGGAATAGCTCTGAGCCGTGCTTTCCCATGGTCATGTTTATTGCAATGTCGTCTTCTGCCATCTGCTTTGCAGTTTGAATGATTGATTCTTTAATCTCAGATACTGTGTTTCCTTTTTTTGCAACAGTCATAATTCGTTCAAGTCCCCAAGCTAGATTTACTGCGGTAGGTCTTGTTTCAAACAAGATTTTCTTAGCTGATTCCAGATCAGAAATCAATTGTTCCTTGGTCGAGGCATTGCTTTGCAATGTAGCCAGAGCCAATCCAAATGCTCCAGAAACGCCTATTGCGGGGGCTCCGCGAACAACAAGATTTCTAATTGCGTTAGCTACATCTTTGTAATCAGTATATTTGACATAGGTAAGCTCAGTTGGTAATTTGGTTTGATCGATCATCACTACAGAGTTATCTTTCCATTCAACTGTTCTTAGCAATGAGAGTGTTTTGTCTTCCAATCAACTGCAGTCTATACATTCCCTATTTAAAATAAATCAGATTTCACATAGATTAGAATGTCAGGAATTAGTCGATGAGACAGAATCCATCAGTTTTATAATAAACAAACTAAGACCAACCATGAATGAAGTCTGCACAGATAACTGATCCTTCCATCGTATCGCTAAGCGAGGTTCCCATTCCTGTCTGCAGGGATGGCGATGTTTTGATACAGTTGGGAGCGTGTGGCATTTGCGGTTCAGACATTACAAACATCTTTGGCAGTTCTTGCAAGCCATCAATTAAGATCGGTCATGAGATTTCTGGAAAGGTAGTCAAAGTAGGATTCGGAGTTAAAGATTTTCAAGTTGGGGATAGGGTTTTTGTACATCACCATACATCTTGTAATGACTGTTATCTTTGTAAAAACGGCAATGAGACAATGTGCGAGAGATTTACTGATTCGCTTTATCCAAACGGGTTATCTGAGATGTTTTTGCTTCCAAAATGGAATGTTGTGCAAGGCTGCTTGTTCAAGATTCCGGATTCGATGAGTTTTGAAAATGCTTCGCTCATAGAACCGTTTGCATGCTGCGTTAGAGCGTGGAAAAAGGCTCCAAAAGATGTTACGTCGGTTGCCATTTTTGGGTTAGGCACCATCGGGATCTTCCATGCATTTTTAGGAAGAATTTTTGGCGCAGAAAAGATCTTTTGCATAGACATGAATGAATTTCGACTTGGTTTTTGCAGACAGCGAGGAATTGGACTTGGTTTTAACACAAGTGACGATTATGCAGGTAGCATATTTTCAGAAACAGACGGAGTTGGTGTGGACTTGGCAATAGTTGCAGCTCCAGACATGTCAGCGATAAAGGATGCTATTAGAATTGTAAGGAAGGGAGGCAGCATTCTCATAATGGGAGAGCCAGAAAAATCAGACGTCGTGGACATTGATCTCAGTGTCGTGTATGGTAAGGAGATTTCCATATTTACCAGTTATGCGGCATCCAACAACGATGTACAACACGCATTTGATTTGATAAAATCAAAAAAAATTGATGTTTCTCAGATCATCACTCACAGATTTTCTCTTGATGAATGTGAAAAGGCACTTGATGTTGCAAAGCAAAGAAGAGATTCCATCAAGGTTGTCATAGTTAACGCAGACTGAATTACAATCAATATTAAAAAAGTGCCTTTGAGGGCAGGTTATGATCAATTCTGAAAAACTTTAGAATGGTCGGCGCTATTTGGGTTGCATCAACTGCATTTTGGGAAGACAGTTTAATCGATGTTGCAAATGCAGGAAGAGAGTCACTATTCTCTTGTAGAGCCCCGTGCGAGCCTTTTACAAGTTTTGTATTGTGAGATATGGTTTTTGTTTGATAATCCATGAATAACTCTAACGGGTCGTATCCGGGCTTTCTGTGTATGTCTACATTGAAGGTAAAATCAGGTGCATATTTTTCCTCATTCCACCAGTGATAGTTAAACCACGAATTACCTTGCGAGCATACAACAAGATCGCCACTTCGTGGGTGATTTATTTTGAGGCTTTCTTGCAAATTTCTGTCCAAGATTTCTGCAACGCCTTGGTGATTTTTTAATACGGTCTTGACTGCATCTTCATATCCTGGTTTAACAAAAAGATGAGACACTTGGTGGTCTACCATCGCAAAAGCCTTGCAGTGCTCATAGTCAAGGTATTCTTTTTCTTTGATTTTTCTAACTGAGAGCAATCCGTTTTCACGCAGGATGAGATTTGGAGATACGGAGCTGGTGACGGAATTAAACCCATATTCAGACAGTATTGCAATTTCATATTCTTTGAATAGGTTATTTTCTTCAAGAAATGAGAGCAGAGATCCCACTACTTTGTCTAGTTCAAGAAGACTTGCCTTAAACTCCTCACTTTCTGGTCCGTTTTTTTGCGCCGTGTAATCAAGATGAGGCAAGTAAACGAAGAGAAGGTCTGGCCTTTGGCTTTCAATGGTGTAACTTGCTGCACCTACAATCCACTCACTTGATTTGATGGAAGCAAATGGTCCCCAGTATGACTTTAAATCAAACTCTCCTTGTTTCTTTACAATCTCTTCATAAAATCCAACAGGTTTTGAGTAGCACCACATTATCATTTGATTGTCAAGGTGGATCGGTTTTGGCGTGATCACAGTATCTGCATTTATGTAAAGCGAGTTTTGCCAAAATAAAACGGCCACCTTTAGATCAGGGTTGCTTTGTTTTATGATATCCCAGATACGAGGCCTCTGAACAAGTGAGGCATATTGTTCCCAAAATGACGTCTGGTAGGTTTGTCTATCATAAAGGCCGTTTGCAATTATTCCATGCTCTGAGGGAGGAAACCCAGAAGTAATTGTAGCCTGAACGCTGCATGTGACTGCAGGAAAGACGGCGTTCATTGGAAAAAAAGGTGCAGAATCAAGGATTTTTGAGATGTTTGGAAGTTTGGAAGTTTTTAGGATGGATTTTGTTAGGCAGACAACATCAAGTACGATAAGTTTTTTTTTCATGACAATAACCGTCAGCGATTTGAAAGATAAATTGTTAACTCATTATGTGAGGTAGATTTTTTTTGCTAGCAGATATGCAGGCACAAAAAGAGATGCAATTATTGTTGCATACAACATGTCGGAGAATGCGGCCACAAGTGTAGCATCAAGGAGAATAATTGAGAGCAGATGATAAGTGATTTTATTTTGAATTGAAATGCTATTTTTTTGACCGAATTTAACCGACGAATATGTGATCAATCCAATAAACATTGACAAGAATATCAGATAGTAATATTTGTCATTCTGCGACAGAATTGTTAGCAGTGATGTCACTGAGAGTACAATCATGATCAAGTTTAGAATTACGGTTTTTGATGATGCGGATTTTGTTTCCACTCTGCTTAGAATGCCTATGGAAGCAACCAAAAACGCCAATGGGATTGGAATGAGTGCAAAATTTAAGGTAAATCCAATCACCGTAAATCCCAAGTAAACATTAAGGACTCTGATGAGGCACAGAACCAGTACGCCAATTGATGTAATGCTCTTTATTTTTATGTTGTAAAGCAATATCAAACTGCTAATTATCATAGTAAGAAGAATTGTTTGAATGCCAACAAAGAGCGCCGCTAAATTTGCGCAAGACAGAAAAATTATTCCTAAAATTAAAGCAGATTGCCTTGATATTTTTCCTGAGGGCAACGGCCTTGTTGGTCTTTGTGTTTTATCAACACCGTAATCAAAGTAATCATTGAGAATCATTCCTGAGAAATAAAGCAGTCCGGAAGAAATCAGAAGTGGAATTAGCAAAATTTGACTGTGAATAGGTGTTTGGGATAACATGAACCCCATCAGAACATTAGATACTGCAGTAAAGACTCCAGGTATTCTTAAGAGCTGCAAATATACCTTTAACATATCATATTTCTCAAATACTCTATGGCAGATCTTGCAGCTTGTTCAGGATCGTTTTCATAAGGATACAACTCAACTGTCACAAAGCCGTTATAGTTTATTGAGTCAAGAGCTTTGAAAATCTCTACAAAGTTTATGGCGCCTTTACCAGGAATCAGATGTTGATGAACCCTATTGCTGGCAATATCTTCTAGATGCACATGTGAAATGTAATCCTTTAGTGATTTGATAAGAATTGCAGGATCCTCGTTTACACAAAAAAAATGTCCCACATCAAAATTTAGCCCGAGATATTTCGTATTAAAATTTGAAATGAATTTTAGGAATTGTTCTGAATTTTCAATTAAGAGATTTGGTTCTGGTTCAACTAGCAGATTGATTTGATTTTTTTCCGCTATTGGAATTACTTGCTCTAATCCTTCTTTGAAGATTTCAAGTCCTTTTTCTGTAGTCATGTGTTCAAGTGGACCTCCAGGCTCGGTTGAGACTGTCTTTGCGCCTAGCTTTTTGGCAAGCTCGATGCAGTTTATCGTGTGATTGATTCTTTTCTGTCGTCTCAGAGGATCACTTTCAATCCATGAAGGGTGATGAAAGTCCTCTATTTCGCACATCATAAAGCCATTTAGGTTGGATATGCCAATCTTGTTTTTTTCAAGAGAGTTTTGAATTGAGGTTAATTGTTTTGTCGAGATCGGTGGAAAAGCATGAGGTGAATCACACATTAGCTCGATTGCATCATATCCTGCTTTTGCTATCATGTCTATACTTTGCTCAATTGAATATTTTCTAAATGCGTTTGTGCTAAATGCCAGCTTCAAATAATCACGCATTTATTTTGAAGTTTTTTGACTGTTTGAAAAAATCAAGGGGATTTTTGTATAGTACCTTTTCTATGTCGGTTTTGCTAAAGCCATCTTTTTCCATCTGTATGGCAGTTTTTGGAACGCTCAGTGGATCCGATATTCCCCAGTCTGCGGAGCTGTTGATGAGTATTTTGTCTGTTCCATATTTTTTTAGTATGTTGGCAGCCCTTATTGGGGTAAGTTTTGTGTGAGGATAAACAGAAAGTCCAGCCATTACTTCTGTTGCCAAAACTAGCTCGATTGTTTCTTCTGTGTTATGATCAACGATTACACGTTTTTCTGTTATTTGATGTTTTTTGATTAGATCCAGCGTTTTTTTCGTACCCTCTAACTTGTTGATATGTGGAGTATGAATAATCACAGGAATGCCTAGTTCTTCAGCAAGCAAGAGTTGTTCTGTGAAAACTTTTTCTTCCTGTTTTGTAATATCATCAAAGCCGATTTCTCCGATTCCAACTACGGTATCTCGACTAAGATAATTTTTAATTTCTTTCAGTGAGTCTTCGGCAAGACTGACATTGTTTGCCTCTTTTGGATTGACGGAAATTGTGCAAAAATGACTGATGCCAAACTCGGATGCTCTTTTATGTTCAAATGAAATAATATGTTCCCAGTAATCGATCAGTGTCTTTGATGAAGTACGTTGCTGTCCAAGCCAAAATGACGGCTCTATGACAGTTCTAATTCCTGCAAGTGCCATTTTTTCATAGTCATCTGTGACCCTAGAATACATGTGGATGTGAGGGTCGATGTAATTCATCTTTTAGTTAATCAGATTTGAAAGGTAAATGAACGTGTCTTTTGCCGCTCTTTCAGGCTCTTCAGAGTAGGTGTATAATTCTGCAGTAAGAAATCCGTCATAGTTTATTTTTTTAAGCGAGTCAAGTACTTCCTCAAAGTTGATTTCTCCCAGACCTGGAATTAGGTGAAAATGAATATTATTTTTGCAGTCACTGATATGAGTGTGAAAGATTTTTTTACCGAACTTATTAATGATTTTTGGCATATCTTCGTTCAAGACTGCCGCATGGCAAGTATCTAGATTAAGTCCTACGTTTTTGTAGTTTTTCATTATACTAAAAACGTCGTTTGCAGTTCCAATCAATAATCCTGGCTCGTACTCTATTGCTATGCGAATATTTTTCTTCTCCGCGTATTGGCTGATTTCTTCCAAAGAGTTTTGGAACAATTCTGTGTCGTTTGTTAAATTTTTTGTACCGGATGTAACACAGATACTTGGTGCATCTAGATCATATGCAAAATCGATTGCTCGTTTGGAATAACTCGTTCTCCATTGACGTAATTTTTTTTCTAAATTAGATAATGAGGGCTCAAATTGGTCTTTGATTTGTCCGTTTTTGTACCAGCCAATAGCAGTATTTGCATTTATGTTTGAGACTTTGAGATCACTATTTCTAAGATTTTTCTTTATTGTTTGAATTTTTAATTTGTTTAATGGAAGAAATGCATGAGGTGAATCAGTCACAATTTCGATTCCTTCAAATCTAAATTTGTGGATTGTTTGTATAGCCTCAGTCAGAGTTTTTTTAACAAAGGCATTTGTGCTAAATCCTAATTTCATTTCTTAATTTTTATTTTGGAATATTGAAAATACATATTCTTTGATTTTTTGGATTTTATTTGGATCAATGTAGGAATTTGGCTCCATTATTTTTGCGATTTCCCATAGATGGTTTTCAATCATGCTTGTCTTGTTATGCTCTTCACGAGTAACTTTTGCAGTATCACACGAAGTCATGTAAGACAATTAATTTCTTTAATTAATAAATTTGTTTAATGTGCAATATTTTAGAATTTTTGAATTGCCTAAAAACCAACATGTCTTAGATTGTCAGGGAGTTAACCTTGCTTAGCAAGGATACAATTTCATCTTTTGTGACACGTTTGGGATTGTTATCCAAATGTTTTCGATCGGTCAGTATCAGTTCTGCTGCATCGTCAAGATTCTGTTTTAGACTTATTTTTGTAAAGTTTAATTTTTTAACGATGTTCAAAAATCGATCATAGAAAATAGACTGATTGAAGTTATGTGCTGCCAGAGTTGTAAAAGCTAGTGCATGCCCATGAGAATATCCTTCATTTGAATAAACGTATGATAGTGCATGACCCAACGTGGTTGAGCAGTTACCAAATCCTAAACCTGCATACAAAGAACCCAAGACTATGTTTTCTTTTTTGTTATTTAGTATGCCATCTTCCAATAGATCAAATGCCTTTTTGCATAAAAATTTCGTGAATATGTTACCAGATTTACTATCATATCCCTCCGTACTTTGAGCGCAAGCATCAATTGTGGAATTTTTGATCACTTCGTCTGATGAGTCTTCTATAAAAAAAGAATCCACTATCGCAATGTCAGCCAAGATTCCGTCATCGTGAAAACTTTGTTTTTTGCCGTTAACTTTTAAAACTGATATTCGCGTAACTTCGCTTCCGCTTCCAAACGTTGTTGGGATCATAATTTTCCGTTTTCTTAACTTAAATGCAACAAATTTCGCAACATCTAATGAACTTCCGCCGCCAATTCCAATTACATGCGAAAAACTTTGTAATCCAAAGTCGTCAATAATTTTTTCGACAGCCTCAATGGAAGGATTTGGTTCAACGTTATCGAAAATGTAAGCATTACTCAAATTTGTATAATCTATCCAACCCCTTGATTTTGCTCCCTTTGATGTGATTACCAAGGAATCCTTAGGTAGCTTGTAATCACGGGCAGAATATTTGCCGAAGATTATTGTGGAAGGTTGCTTTATTGTGAACATGTTTGATTTATTCCGTAAATATTTTGCATACCTTAATAATAAAACCTGATGCAATAACAATGTTTTATGTCAAGTATTGAAATCCTACGGCAGAAATTAGAATCTAAATCAGTAGTTAGAGTAGGAGGCGCTTTTGATGCCATGTCAGCAAAGTTAGTTGAGATGCATGGATTTGATGCAGTATGGGCTGGAAGTTTTGCGATATCTGCCACGCATGCCTTACCAGACGCAAGCATAATGACAATGACAGAATTTCTTCATGTGACAACAAGCATGGTTGACGCATGCAATATTCCAGTCATTGCAGATTGCGATACAGGTTTTGGGGGACCCACTAACGTAAGCCACATGGTAAAAAAATACGAAAATGCAGGCGTTGCAGCGATAAGTATTGAGGATAAAATATTTCCAAAACAGAATAGCTTACTTGAAGACGGAAAGCAGGAGTTACTCTCAGAAAAAGAATTTGTTGCCAAAATAATTGCAGCAAAAGACGCAAGAAGGAATTCAGATTTTATGATAATAGCTAGAACCGAAGCACTAATTGCAGGTTTTGGCATGAATGAGGCGATTCAAAGGGCAAGAGCTTATGAAAAGGCAGGCGCTGATGCAATTTTAATACATTCAAAAAAAAATAATCCTGATGAGGTTTTCGAATTTGCAGATACATGGGGAGGTAAATTGCCGCTAGTAATAGTACCCACATCTTATCCAACCATCAAACTAAATGAGTTAAAATCGCACAAAATAAAAATAATAATTTATGCTAATCAAACATTACGTGCTGCTCATGCTGCCATGAATCGGGTATTAGAACAAATATCAAATTCAGAAAGTCTCAGTGAGATAAAAGAGGAAATATCTTCCATGGAAGATATTTTTCATTTACAGAAAATGTATGAACTTAAAAAACAGGAAGAAATGATTGAGCACAATTTGAAGAAGATGGGCTATATCAATTGAAAGAAGACATACAAAGAAAGATCTTCAATTACTTGTCAGAGAGCGGGATTGAGAATTTTGTTGGTGTGCCAGACTCTACGCTAAAACACTTTGTAGATCAGGGACTCAAGAAGAAAGTAGTACTAATCGCTACTAGGGAGGAGGAGGCAATAGGTATTGCTACTGGAATGTCCTTGTCCAAAAGCCCCTCTCTTGTGTTTATGCAGAATGCGGGATTTGCAAACTCCCTTAGTACAATCACGTCGCTAGTTGAGCTTTATGAGATTCCATTGCTGTTTTTGATAGGGTGGCGTGGCTACCTGAAAAATGATGCCCCAGAGCATACCAAAATTGGAAAGATTCAGCCGGAGATAATCAAGTCTTTGGGGATTGAATCTAAAATACTCAGTGATGCTAGCTGGAAAAAGGAATGCGACTGGGCCATGAAAAAAATTAGAAAAGGACAATTTTGCGCATTGATCATCAGGAGAGACTTTCTTGATTAGACGAGAGGCAGTAGAGATAGTCGCCAAGACATTAAAAGATGACGTTGCGGTATCTGCAAATGGTTACATGAGTAGAGACCTGTATGAGGCGTACGATAGGCCCCTGAATTTTTACATGATAGGCTCTATGGGACTGGCGTCATCAATAGGACTTGGTATTGCCTTGAAGAATCCACAAAGACGAGTGTGTGTTTTTGATGGGGATGGCAACATCTTGATGAATTTGGGTTCATTAGTTACGATTGGATCGCTGCAACCAAAAAACTTGATTCATGTTGTTTTTGACAATGGAATCCATGAATCAACTGGTGGACAGCCTACAAATTCAACCCGTGTCAGAATAGACTCTCTTGCGAAGGCGGCAGGCTACAAGGTCTTCAGGGCTGGCTCTAAGGTAAAGCTTGAATCAACTTTGAATAAAATTAAGAATGTTTCAGGACCCATACTTGTTTTGGTCCAAATTGAAAAAAGTAAATACGTCAGTAAAAGAATCGACGTTGAACCCCCATTGATTAAAACTAGGCTAATGAACAAGATCAATAGTCAAAAATGAAGGTAATAGTGATTGCGGCCGGTTCTGGCAGAAGAATAAGCGAAGAGACAAAGCATCTGCCCAAGTACCTCATCAAGGTAAATGACAAAACCATAATGGAACGCCAGTCTGCAGTTTATAAAAAATACAACGTTGATCAAATTATCATTATTACAGGTCCCAACAAGGAAAAATTCACAGTAGATGGATTTACCTATGTAGAAGACGTTAACTATCAAAGACATGATATTTTAGGCAGCCTGATGGAGGCCAGAAAGCACATTACCGGTGATGTGATGATTGTTTATTCTGATATAGTTTTTGATGATGCGGTTTTATCAAAGATAATAGAATCAAAAGACGATATTGGAATTGCCATTGATTTGGAATGGAAAAAGTCGTATATTGGTAGGACAGATCATCCGCTTTCCGAGGCCGAAAATGTTGTTTTAGATACGAACCAAAATGTCATTGAAATTAAAAAAAACATATCTACTGAACCTGAAAATACAGTTGGAGAGTTTCTAGGCATCATGAAAATGTCTCCAAGAGGATCAGAAATTTTTGTAAAAAAATTTGAAGAATTAGAAAAGTCACATACAGGTATGTTTCATAATGCGCCCTCGCTTGAGAAAGCATATCTTACAGATATGATCCAAGAATTAATTGACTCAAAGATCATAATATCTCCAATAATCGTATCTGGCAAGTGGTGTGAAATAGATACGCTACAGGATTTACAGAGAGCGCATAAACTATTTCCATAAACAGTCAAGAGCTCTGAATTCTTTGTAATTCAGTCCACAAAATCTTTTCTATTTCCAAGCCAGCGCCATAGAGGTTTCTCTCCTCTTTTGGATCATGCTCCAAGTCATACAGCTCCTTTGTTTCATTGTGCTGGTTGTAAATTAGCTTCCACTTGGAGTTGCGGATGGATTTTGTGTTTGGTTCTCGCGGAGGCTCTTTGCTACTCAATGGATTTCCAGTCTCAGAGTATGCAGTGTTTTCTTGCATTTGCTCTCCCCGGATTAGTGGTAAAAGAGATACGCCGTCTAGCTTTTCATATCTTGAGTCAAGCGGAATTTCAAGATAATCTAAAATCGTAGGCATAAAATCTATCGTACGTATCTGTTGAGTGATTTCTTTTGGGGCAAAGTCTTCTGCCACAAAATAAGTAAATGTTCTCAACGTATAGTCGTAACAAAATGCACCATATGCTCTTTCGCCAAACTTTTCCCCAACGCTGATACCATGATCAGACATCACCAGGATCACGGAGCTTTTGTCAAGGCGTAATTTTTTGATTTCTTCAAATATTTGTTCAAAGTAAGTTTCTGCTGCATGAAATAAGACATCGTATCTTTTTTCATTTTCAGACTTGTTGTCAAAAAATTCTTTGCTGAAATTATCATATACCTTTAAGACTTGGTTCATGATCCCAGTGTGAATGTTGCTATAGTGCAAATACAAGAAGAAGTTTTGCCCACCATCAGATTTTGATTTTGCGTCACGGAGCAGCTCCTTGTGGCGTGCAGTAAGATCGTCTTTTGACTCATCGTGTACCACGTAGTTGTCAAATCCTTGTTTTGGGACAACCAACTCGTTGATAACATCTGCGTGAGTATAGTAATTATGATCTTTAAGATACTCTGTTAATGTTTTGAATTTGTCTTTTTTGAACTTGAATGTGGACCAGTAGCTGTTTGTTCCAGTTCTTGTCCCGTAAGAGCCGCTAAAAACAGCGTGCATTGCGGCAATTGTATGCGGCCCATATGTTACCGACTGGGAGAAAAAAACAGACTGGTTTTTGAGATTACCAAATATTGGGGAACTGATCGCCCTATCTAGCCTACCCCCATCAATCATTATTATTACTACATTTTTCTTGCTCATTTTACAAATACAAAGTCAAGATGTTTTCTAGCTTTTGCTTTGAGGGTCAAACCATTGCATTGTTTCTGCAATAGCCCTCTTTGCATTCTCTTTGCCCACAAACGACAGCTCGTGCTGCGAATCACCTGCAATCTTGCCACCGATTCTCAGTATCAACAGCTTTCCTTGGCCTCTAAAGTTATGCCTTACAAATGGCTTTACGTATGCAGAATCCCCAGGGTTTATCATTTGATGATGCGTTTTTCCTTCGATCTCCCAACTTATTGTGACGCCCGTTTCTCCCACATTGTACAGATATTGGTGCAGGCCTGCCCTCAGGTCAAGGTCAGGACTATTTGCGTTTTGTACGTATACCTCAAAGGCCTTTGAGTATGGAAGCGCGGTAGTTGACGCCAACTCTACAAACTGATATGCCTTTGTAGATTCTGGGTAAGCCCATTTTCTGCCTTCTGAGTTATGCTTTACAATTACCTTATCCTCGATTTTGTCGCTTGGCAGTAGGTCTCGGATATTTACGTTCAAGGCGTGGGCAATCTTTTCAATTTCCATGTTTGTAGGAGTCTTTGCGCCTTTTTCAAATTCATCCAAATCTGCTTTTTGTATACCGGTGCGCCTTGAAAGCTCCTCCAGCGAGAGATTGGCAGCCTCCACGTGATATCTAAGAAGTGATGAGATTGCTTTTTGTCTTGAGGAAAAATCCAGCGCAAATTCAGCCCCAAGATCTGTGGACAGTGCAGACAGTTCTTGCTGTATGTCGCCAGTCAGCTTGCTTCCATATGTCAATGCCAAGATCAGGCCATTTTGTTTTGCCTCACTGCGTGTCGTAAACGTGTGAGCCACAAACGGTGTGATGTACATGGAGTCTCCAGTATTCATTATTGCCACTTTTTTCTCTCCGCTTGGTGTTCGATAGTAAAAGTTCACCTCACCAATAAAGTATGTAAATTGGTGCATAAAGTGGCCATTGTTCCATTGTGCCAGAGGGTTGGATGGATCGTTGTCATCAGCATAACACAACTCCATTATCCATTCAGGCCTAAATGGGGCAACAGAACTCATTGCAGTATCTCGGTACTCGTAGTATGGCTTTCCTGCTCGCTCCATAATTCTGCTGCTTTTCTTGGAATCCTCTGAGGTCATTATTTTTACTCCAAGCGGGCAGTCGTCGTGAATTATGTAAAAGTCCCTTTGGTTGACTGGCCAGACTTTTACTGCCTTGCCGACCAGTTCGGAAGAGATTGCTTTTTTTCCGCTAATTATTGCGTTGATTTCGTTTATCGGTACGCCAAGCTCTCTTGCCGCATCTTCAGGTCTTCTTTTAATATCATTTAGTATGCCAAGAAAATTTTGTCCGGATTTAATCAAGTCCAAATTATTTTCAAATTCTTCCTTTAACATACGATATGTTGTTGTCACCTACTAATATTGTTTAATCTGATTATCAGCCAAAATCAGTTACGCGATTTTTTGCGCCTTTTAAGCACCTTGGCATAATCGTCGTTGATTTCTTTTATCAGATTTAGTGTTTCATCATTAATCAAATTTAGATTTGGTAAAACACAGTGCCCACCAATGAAGCCTGCAAACATTTTAGGCCTGTTTCCCAAAAACTTGTGAATCTCGTCTGTAAATGACCACATCTCGTCATAGTCAACTTTGTGTTTCAATGCAATCATGTTACTTAGTTGTGCGTAATTTATCAGCCAGCCATAGTACGACGTATCACAGATAATTTTGGCCAGCTCAAGTGTGATTGGGTTGGACATTCTCTTTGTTTTTACGCCGCATTTTTTCATTACTTTGGAGTAAGTTGATGCTGCCCACTGCGCATTTGGTGCACTTGGTTCAACTGCAAAAAATTTTGTATAACGCTTTAGATCATACAGCATTCTTTTGTGAACTCCCCTTGTTGCGCTGTAGATAACTGGGATCGGCAGCTTTTCTTGCAGTTGTTTTGTGGTGTTGGGACTAATAGTACTATGGATAACTATTGATTCTGGTTTGAACTTTTTGTATAACGAGGTTATGTTTTGAATAAAGTGTTTTGTAAACGGTATGCACACGTGTAAGAATCTTGTCTCCAGTTTCTCATATTTTGCAACTAGTTTTTTGTCAATCAGTTTTTCATCGAGATCATATCCAACGGTAGGAGCTGCTTTTGATACAAGCTGAAAGATCGGCTTGCCGATTTCACCTAATCCAGCTACAACATCTTTTTTTATCATGCGATAAACAGATGCAGTAATGACCAAACTAGATAAAAATCTGTTCATACGCGCCGACGCTGGTACAAAAATAGGAACCGGTCACGTAATGCGCTGTCTTGTTCTTGCAGAAAATCTGAAAAAAAGATTTAATGAAATCTTTTTTGTTTCAAATCAGATACCGGGCAACTTGTCTGACCTTATCGAGAATCAGGGCTACAAGGCATGCCATATACGAGGCTACATCCACATAGAAGGGCTAAAACTACAGCCAAGCATACTAAGAAAGCGTATTGAAAACGATGTAAGCCAGTGTAGAAAAGTTATTGAATCTCACAAAGGCGCCAAGAACTGGCTGCTTGTGGATCATTATGGCATTGATCATAGATGGGAAAGCAAGATTCGTAGTGATGTAGAAAAAATAATTGTTATCGACGATTTAGCAAACAGAAGACATGATTGTGATATGCTAATAGATCAGAATTTTTATGAAAATACGGCAAATCGATACAAGGGACTGGTACCAAAAAACTGCATACAAATGGCAGGGCCACGATATGCGCTTTTGCGTTCAGAGTTTACAATTGCCAGAAAAAAATTGAAAAGAAAAAACAGGTTAAAACGCATCCTAGTTTCGTTTGGGGGCAGTGATCCCACAAACGAAACTGCCAAGGCCGTACGCGCATTGAAGCTTCTTGATTCACAGTATAAAACTGACGTAGTGGTTGGAAATTCTAATCCAAATAAAAATTCAATTAAGCGTTTATGCTCCAGTGTTCCTTACACATCATTTCATTATCAAATAAGCAATATGGCGGAGATCATGACCAATGCCGATTTATCGATAGGTGGAGGTGGAAGTATGACATGGGAAAGATGCTGCATGGGCTTGCCGACAATTGTTTCAATTTTATCGGAAAACCAACGCCAATTAACAGAAGAAGTTGCAAAAATAGGATGCGTAATCAATCTTGGGCAGGCGGAATTTTTGAAACCGGAAGATTATGCGCATGCAATAAAAGGAATAGACATCAAAACAATACAGAGTATGTCTAGAAAATGTCTTCGCCTCGTGGACGGTAATGGAGCTAGACGAGTTACAAGTAAAATATTTCAAATGGGATTGGCAAGGAGAGAAGACTAATGCCGCAAATCAGATTAAACAACCATGTCATAGCAAAGGGCCAGCCACCCTTTATCATATCTGAAGTCGGCATAAATCATAACGGCGATGTCAAAAACGCGTTAAAAATGATTAATGTTGCCAAGGCAGCAGGCGTAGACGCAGTAAAATTTCAAACGTTCAGGGCAGAGGAGATAGTGTCAGACCCAAATCAAACGTACACATACAAGTCGCAGGGAAAGGAGATCACTGAATCCATGTTGGAGATGTTTAAACGGTGTGAGATGTCTAAGGAGGACTGGATAAGGATAAAAAAGAAATGTGATGACGAAAAGATCCTATTTTTGTCAACGCCGCAAAACAGAAGCGATTTAGATTTATTATTAGAGCTGGGAATTACTGCGATTAAGGTAGGCTCAGACGACTTTACCAATCTACCTTTGATCAAGGATTATACATCGACTGGGTTGCCGTTGCTACTTTCTTGTGGAATGGCTGATCAAGACGAGATATATCAATCGCTAAATACAGTCGGGGCGTTAGATGGGTATCCAACCATTCTGCTTCTTACCACTTCGCAGTATCCCACTCCTCCGGAGGACGTTAATTTATTGAAACTGAAGACGCTGGAGAAGGCGTTTCCTAACATACCGTTAGGATACTCTGATCACACGCAGGGTGCCTTGGCTTCCTCGCTTGCGGTTGCATTAGGTGCAGTAGTCTTTGAAAAACACTTTACGCTAGATCACGACATGCCCGGTCCTGATCATTGGTTTTCTGAAGATCCAACTGGCTTGAAAGAATGGGTTTCTGCGATAAAAAATTCTTTTTTGATGCTAGGATCTTCATTAGTTAAACCATCAGATAAGGAAATCGAGATGAGAAATATTGCACGTAGGAGCATAGTTGCGGTGCAAGACATCGGGGAGGGTGAAAAATTCAACAAGAACAATCTAGGCCTAAGAAGGCCAGGTAGCGGCTTACCCCCAAGTATAATAGAGCAGATTTACGACCTAAAATCTGTAAGAAAAATAAAGAAAGGCGAGCTTATCAAATTTGGGGATTTTAAATCATGAATGATGAAGAGTTCGGCGAGCTGTTTTCAAAGTTAACCACATTTAAGAAAAACCCGCATCATCCACTAGTTTGGATTGTTGGCGAGCCGGAAATAGGAAAAAATGTCTACATAGGTGGCATGTCCGAAATTAATGCAAACGATGCAAAAGTTGTCATTGGTGACAACTGTGATATCGCATCCTTTGTTTCAATTAACTGCGCTGATTCTCATAAAAAATGCATAGGCATATTGCAAAAAACTGAAAGAAGAGACATAGTTATAGAAAATAACGTGTTTATTGGATCACATTCTGTAATTAAGGGCGGAGCTTGCATAGGACATCACTCAGTTGTTGCGGCAGGCACTATCGTCGATGGAGTTGACATACCACCATACTCATTAATTATCGGCAATCCCATGAAAGTCAAAGCTGGGTATTATTCCAAACTAATTAAAAAAAAATGATTCCTCATAACAAATCTACGATTGGAGTGGAAGAAGAATCGGCCGCACTTAGAGTTCTTAGATCAGGGCAGCTGTCTCAAGGGCCTGAAGTCGAAGCATTTGAAAATGAGTTTTGCAGGTTTGTAGGATTACCAAGTGGACACGCAGTTGCCCTAAGCAGTGGTACCGCTGCACTATTCCTAGCTTTGTGGGCGTTAGGAGCAGAAAACAGGAAGGTGTCTTTTCCAGGATATGTCTGTTCTGCGCTTAGGCATGCAGTTAACATGGTTGGAGGTTTTGAATCTATAGTCGACGTTGCCGAGGGTTCGCCAATTGCTGATCTAAAAAAAATTGAGAAAAGCCAAATTGCAATAATTCCGCACATGTACGGAATTCCTGCAGACATGTCCAGCTTCGAGGACATGCA
>JACRJT010000039.1 GCA_016215465.1 Nitrososphaerota archaeon
TCGTTTACGTATGCTCTTTCTCCGTGTTGTGCTAGGTCGAGTCCGATCTCCTCTTCTTTTGGAGTAACTCTTATTCCACCTGGCCAAACGGCATCCATCACTTTGAGTATGACGATAGTAACTCCAAAGGAGTATCCTACTGACATCAAAGCTCCGATGATGTTCATAGCTTGTTGCTCATAGCCTTCTGGTGTTCCAGTCCATGCACCGATACCAACACCGGTATCCCAGATGTGCGGACTAGCCAGTGTCCCAGTCAAGACTGCGCCTGTGAAGCCGCCCATTCCGTGTACTCCCCATACATCGAGTGCGTCATCCCACTTGCGTGAGTTCTTGAATGCAACACAACCATAACAGACCGTTCCTGCTGCAATTCCAATTATTATTGCTGCCATTGGTCCTACAAAACCTGAGGCTGGTGTAATAGCTACTAGACCAGCTACAGCTCCTGAGGCGGCGCCAACAATGCTTGGTTTGCCAGTGTGAGCCCATGCCATTAACATCCAGGTTAATACGGCCATGCCTGTAGCTGTGTTTGTCACAGTCCAAGCGCTGACAGCAACTCCGTCTGCAGCCAACTCGCTTCCCGCGTTGAATCCAAACCAACCAAACCAAAGCATACTCGTACCAAGTACGACCATTGGAATGTTGTGCGGTTCCATTGGAACCTTGCCATATCCAAGTCTTCTTCCTAGGATCAGTGCTCCTGCTAGAGCCGAGAATCCGGAAGTGATGTGTACGACAGTACCTCCTGCAAAGTCAAGTGCAAACGACGGTGCTAGATCTTTATTGAGGTCTATTGACCCGCCTCCGATGAACCCTCCGCCCCAAACCCAATGTGCTATTGGGTCATAAACGAAGGTTGCCCATAAGAGAATAAAGACTACAAACGCGCTGAACTTCATTCGGTCAATTATTCCACCAATGATTAGAGCTGGTGTGATAATTGCGAATGTCATTTGGAACATCGAGAATAGCATGTGTGGGATTGTTCCTGGCCATGATGTGCTGCATATGGTCTCTGGAGATATAACATACGGAGATCTCGTACTGTAATAGGCCTGGTCGGTACATGCGCCTAGTGCACCAAGCGGTGCATAGTGAGATACCTTGTTCAGTCCTACGTAATCTAATGCACCCATGTACTTGTTTGCATCAGAGCTGTTTGGACCAAAGGCGAGTGAATAGCCCCAAAGTACCCATTGTACTGAGATAAGACCCATTACGATTAGAGTCATTCCAAGGACGTTGACCATGTTCTTTGATCGTGCTAAACCACCATAGAAGAAAGCCACACCAGGTGTCATAAAGAGCACCAATGATGTTGCTGTCAATACCCAAGCGGTATCACCGTTATCAATTGCGCATGGCAACATGCCTCCTTCTCCATTGTCATACCAACATTCGGCAGCATTTCCAGTGTAAATTCCACTAGTTCCTTTGACGTAACCGTCCATTCCATCGCCCACTTGTTGGGCAAAGGCCTGAGACAGTGCGCCTGCAGATGTTGCGGCAACTGCTACCACAAGTAATAGAGCATACTTGTGATTCCTTGTCTTCATTGCAGCTTTGAAAGTTGAAAATTATATAAGCATAGAGAAGTTTCAAGCACAAAAAACGTAAATTGTTAAATATTGAGTTTTTGGGATAATAACATAGAATTATGAAATTATGTCACACAATGTGGGGGAAGCAGTCCTGAAAGATGCGCCAAGGCTCGCAATTTTTGAGACATTTAAGACAAAACAGGAAGAGCTGACAGGAGAGGCACAAAGGCAACGGGCAATAATTGTGAATTTGGCAACACAGACCAATCCTTCACAAATGACTAGAACTGCAATTGCACAAAAAATTGCACAGGAAAACGGGACCATCTGGAAGAACATTTACTCTGGAATATTTCGCGATCTTGACGAAATACTAATTCCAATGGGAATTGCAGTTGAGGCAGGAAGGCTACCACTCAAACGAGGACCAAAGGCATTACAAGAAAAAGGAATTCCATACTACCAGCTTACTGAAAAAGGCCTCCTGGTTTCGCTTGCGCTTGATGAAATTATCGGCAGGGAGAAAATTTTGGAGAAATTTTTTAAAGAAAGTAAAAACATTGACAAAGATTTTCAAGAGGAAATTGAGACTTTGCTAAAATTTGTTCCGCGGTTTACCTATTCGCTGTTCAAGGGTTATGTCAGGGCGTATTGTGAGGGCAGACTGGATAATCCGTTACCCCTGAGCCAATCTAGGTTCATAGAGGAATCAGACGAAATAATCCGAATTCAAAAGGAATTCCTTGAGAGTTTTGTTAACATGGGAAAAACAGAAAAGGAGAAAACTCTGAATTTTCTAAAAAGCGGCAACTAATTTTGCAAATCTTCCCCAAACATTAAAATCCGCTAGTCAAACTCGGCAAAATTATGGGTTCGCAAAAGGTTTTTTCTTCGGTAAAGTCGTTTAGCCAAAGAGGAAGACTCCTAACCAAGACGGAACTGCAAACCTTGGCAGAATCGCGTGACTTGGAGGAACTCCTAACAAGAATAAAGAACACGAAATATGTTGACGCAGTGTCAAAGCTTCAAAAGCCGTTTACTGCAGGAAAAATAGAGTCTGCCCTAAGAAGCGAACTTGCGGACATTCATTACTCCATTGCAAAGTCTGCTGGCCAATCTGATGTTTTGGACGCATACTATTTGAAATTTGTAATATCAAACTTGAAGATAATCCTAAAGGGAAAGGCCCTTGGCAAGTCCCAAGAGGAAATAGAACCTAACCTGAATTTGCATGCGGAAGAACTGATAAACCAACGAGACGTCATCCTAAAGGCCCTAGTTGCAAAGGATCTCGAAGAGGCAGTAGCAAGTCTTGGTGGAATAGAATTTGGAGATGAAGTAGCAAAGGCAGTAACCATGTACAATGACAAAAAGAACATCCAAGTTTTTGATGTGTTCTTGGACAAAATTTTGTATCAGCAACTTGGTAGAGCAATCAGAAACTCTCGCGACAGAGACTTGATGCGACTTGCAGGAATGGATATTGATTTTTACAACATACTTAGTATCATAAGAGGAAAGTTCTGGGGGCTTGATGAAGAGCAGATAAAGAATCTCATTGTTACACATACACCAAGCATACCAAAAGATCTCCTTGGCAAGATGATGTCTGCTGATTCTGTAAAAAGCATATTTGATGAGCTTGCAACCACGCGATACCGAGAACTGGTACCACAAACAGAAAACGAAATCGAGGCAATCTCTGAATTTGAACACGCATTTGAGATGGCAATCTACAAGGCAGTAAATAGATCGTTTTCTAAGATGTTTAGCTTCTCAACAATTGTTGGAATAACAAAGCTAACTGCATATGAGGTAAGAAATATTGCAGCAATTGCGTTTGCCGTCGAACAGAAAATTTCTCCGCAAACGACAATGTCAAGGCTGATAATAGAATCAGAAGAATAGTCCGCGTGTAATTATATATAGTAAAACCGCCGTACGTTCAACAATGATCAAGATTCACAGGAAAAAGCAAGACATTACAACAGAGGCATTGGTCAATACAGTTTGGGTTAGCACCTTTCTTGCATTAATTCTTACAATTCCGCCACTTGGAATATTTTTAGGAATTTACTTTACGACGGCAAATCTTGTGATTGGGGCAGTAGTTGGGTTTGGAATTCATTTTGTGACACTTGCCTTTTCTGATAGGATTTCAAAGAGGTTGACGGAGATTCTGAGCTAGACATGGGAGACAAATTCCCATGATGGGTGATAGAGACTACAGAAAGACAATCACCACTGCAATAGATGCCATTACAAAGGAGGTAGAACTACAAGCAACAGATCCAAATGACAGCAAGACAATTTTTCTGCACGAGGTGGTACGCTGCATGCGAAGATCCTATTTTGACAGATTTGACAGAGAAGAGCAAGAAAACAAGACTTTTGGAAATCTGTTTGGCGGATTAATTAGAAAATTGCCTTATGGTTCCAAAGTAGGCCAGTTTTCCATTGACGAGATAAGCCTCAAGGGTCAGCCAGACATGATAGTAGATGATGTTGTGATTATCTTCAAGACGGTTCCTGCTTCCCCTGAAATTCCATTTGCAAGCGACGTTTTGCATCTAAACGCGTGTCTGTGGATTTTTAACAAAACTGAGGGAGTCATAATCTACATTACAGATGACGGAAAAGAGTCATCGTTTGCACTAATCAGGGAGAAAAAAATGTTCGAAGAGGTAATACGCAGAGTGCGAGTTTTTAGCAACCTGATAGGCGACAAAAAGACTCCAATTTTAGAGCCATCTACAGAGTGTTCTGCCTGTCAGTATTACGAGCACTGTTTCATAAAGAAACACGAGGGAAAACAGTTCTCAATTTCAGAACTACTCGGAGTTAAGAAAGACAAGTAAAAAGAATGAAAGATCTTTTGATCTTTTGATTTATTCGGCTGATTCTGGATGACCCTTGCCACGTAATGCAAATAATACTACTGCAAAGGCAATGCCAACGCCAATTGCTGAGCCATATGCTGCTAATGCTGCTTCTGCCATTTGCTTGCATTCGTATCCCGAATCATATATAACTTCTCTAAAATTTTTGTCATACAGACAAATTATCATAATTTTATAATTCTATGATACAGTAAGCTTGGATTTTAACTCAGTGAAGGTGGAATCAAGCTCATCCATTTCCATGTTGAATAGATCAACCATTTCCTTTAGCAAAACCTTTTGTTGTTGGGCCTCTCTGCTTTCCCCCCTCAGTCTGTCTATTACTTTTTCAAGATTGGGTATTCTTTGGTTTAGCAGACTGGTCAGATCAAGCAAGAATGATTCAAAGCCCTTTAGATCATTTGAAATGGTCGAGTCCGCTTTCTTGAGATTCTCAGTATCTTCTTCGTCGACAAATTCGCTCAGTCTGCCCCTTAGGACTCGTAATTTTGTTTCTGTTGCTGAAAATTTTTCCAAGTCATTGTTTATAGAAAATGAGGGGCTGTCTATTTTGTCAGTTTCTAGCTCCAGTCTGCCAAGCTCAGTACTTAGGTAGTTTGTCATTTTTTTGACCAGCTGCCCTTGTTTGTGCGCTTCTTCTTGCTGTTGTGTTACTTCGTCTTTTAGCCTTTGAAGGCTGATAACCTCAACGTTGAGGGTTCTAGTTATTTCCAAGAGGGATTCTGCTGCATGAATCAGGTTATTTACAGAGTACGAACTGAGTAACATTCTGTTATTTTCGGCCCAAAAAACATACTAAATCTATGTCTGTTTACACCGAACGATCGTTATCTTGTGAACTCGAACGGAGTGATGTTTTCGTGGCCGCTTGTCATTGAACTCAAATTATAGTAGGCCTCTCCTTTTACTGTCCATTTTGCAGTATTGTTTGTTAGTGCGGACCAAAACTCTGGTGTATTACCGGTGTTTTTTATTGTGATTTTCTCGCCTATTATTTGCGGGCTGTTGCTCAGGATGGTAAAGTAATTTGACACGTCAACCATTCCCTCTGGTCTTTGCCCGATTTCCTCCGTTGTTATCCTTACCCCGTTTTCATATAGTTCGTACTTGATTAGCTGCAAAATGATAGACTTGTAATTAAGATCGGTGACTCTAAAATCAATTTGTATGGTTGCTTGTTCGTCGGTGACCTCTACCACAGACAAATTTGCAAGCTCAATTTGAAGAGGAATTACTTGAATTGGGGTAGGCGATAGATTGCCCAAGCCATCTTTTGATATGTCGTTGATAAACTGTGAGCCTGAAAATGCAATAAGTCCTATTATTCCTGCTATTACTGCTCCAACTATTGCAAGAATAAGTCTAGAGTTCAACGATAATTTTTGCTGTTTTTGTCTATCTAAATGTTAAGATGAAATGCTTATAGGAATAATTTTTTTGTAAACATTGATGCAGTATTTTCAGGCAGTAAGAATTGGGAAGGAACGATCAAGTAAATCGCAAATGCTTCTCTTCAAGCTTGGCGGATTTGCAATGCTGACACTAACTACAAAAAAGAAGGACGGGCAGTTTCTTCCGATCGGAGAAGAAAATCTTGTTGCGGTGATTCATACTGCTGATGGATACGTCACCATACTGGTTGATGCGGAAGGATACACAAAGGCGCAGTCAAAGGCGCTTGAAAAAGATGCCGCAATGGAAATTTTCAAGAAAGCAAAAGAATCTGGAATAGAAGAATATGCTGGTGAAAAAGTGGAAATTTGGACAGAGCAATATCCAACCGTACAAAACGAGCTAAAGTGATTTTTAGAGTATAATTTCGGTTCCGACTGGTGAACCCTTGATTGCCTTTTCCAGAATAGAAATGTCTGCTTTTAGTACACGTGTCTTAATTTTAGAGCGCTCAATTACTTTGAGTGCCACTATATCCATTAGGTCATAACCGCCTGCATGGGAATCCTCATGCACCAAAATATTGCGCAGATTCCTTAGTTCGATTCTCTTGAACTTTTTTGCCTTTGGGTTTTTGTTCGGGTCCGAATCATAAATTCCATCAACATCTGTTGCGTTTAGAAATTCTGATGCCTGCACCTTTTCGGCAATCAGAGCAGCCGTTCCGTTTGTGCTTTGTCCCGGATGCAATCCTCCTGCCACAACAATCAGTCCGCTGTCTACTGCGTGTCTTGTCTCTGTGAGTGTGGTTGGCGGGTGCGGATAGGCCTTGTCCTTCAGGGCATAGATTAGGAGCTTTGCATTAAGCCTGGAGACCTCAATTCCTAGTTCATCAAGGGTTGATTCATCTGCGCCAGAAGAGCGGGCATGTGAGATGTAGTGTCGTGCGATTTTGCCCCCGCCCGCTATTATGATTGGCTGACAGATTTTGCTAATTTTTACAAGAAATGTCGCATAATCCTTGAGTAATTTTTCGTTGTTTTCTATTCCAAAGATTCGCCCAGAAAGCTTGATTACAATTCTTCTTTTTGCCATCTAATCACCAAGAATCGATTTTGCTGCAATTTCAACTTTTTTTCTATACCGTGCAGGAGTGTAAATTCGTATAATGTTCATGGATCCCGCTATTGATGAAACCATGGGTATTTTTGAAAACGGGATTTCCTTAATTGATTTTGTCGAGCCGTCGGTGACAAGCATGATCGACTTTGATTTTTCTTTAGATGGGGTAAGTGGTAGAGATGAAGTGGTTGTGGTGTCCACAAATATTTCGTTTATGCTAACTTTGGATCTTTTTGCAATATCTTGTTTTATCTTGTTTTCCTGGGGTTTGGTGAATTTTTTGTTTGTTAACTGCTCGTAGATGCACTTTAGTAGTCTGCGGTTTTGGTAGTCCTCTGCAAATTGTTTTGCCCGTCTTAGATCGTCTGTATGTGTTGGTAGGGAAAGAATTTGTGCTACGACAAACTCGTCTGTCAGTTTGACGTATTCGTCTAGATTTAGCGAGGTAAAGTTCAGCTGGTTGTCTGCAAGTCTAATTGATTCTAGCATCATTACTTCTGCTGACCTTACAGTTTTGTGAAAGTAGACTGCCTTGAACATTTGGTATCTTGATAGAACCATGGATTCAAACGAATACAGTGCTGATCTGTCAAGTGCGAGCCTGCTTTTGTATACGTCTAGGGATTGGATGATTCTTTGGTGATCTATTTTTGCGTGCTCTGCTCCTGTAAAATAGCCGTCCCGTTGCAGGTAATCCATCATATCTGCGCTAAGTGAGCCTGAGACAATTTCGTTGACGAATCTGTATTTGGCATCGCCAAAGGCAAGTTTTGTTATGAATTTTTTATCAAATCCTGATTTTGAGAGGGTATCTCCAATTTCAGATTTTAGAATGATTTCTTTTCCCATTTCTTCATGCGAGATTTTTCTTTTTTCCTGTAGCACTTCTTCAAATAGATGCGAAAATGGCCCGTGCCCTACATCATGGAGTAATGCTGCAAGCCGGATGTTTTGTATTTGATCTGGATTTAGCAGTCCTTTTTCTTTTAGCGCATTTGCTGCTTGACCTGCAATATGCATCACTCCAAGTGAGTGTTCAAATCTAGAATGCTGTGCGCTAGGATAGGTAAGGTGTGCCCCTGAGAGCTGCCGTATTCTTCGCAGCCGCTGAAAGATTGGCGAATCTATTATCTTTAGTTCTGTTTCATAGACTCGAATAAAATTGTGAATTGGATCTACGATATCAAGAAACGGCTTCATAGTTTTACAATTTTTTTTGCAAGTATTTCCATTATGGATTGATGGACCTCTTCTTTTGGACGTGAAGCATCAATTAGTTTCCAGCCTAGCTTCTTTGCAAGCTTTCTGTAGGTTTTTGATATTTGTTCTAGGAATTTTCTGTCCTTTTCGAACTTGTCTCGTTTTGATTTTTTGCGACTAAAGGATTCTTTTTGGGAAACGTCAAGAACGATAACCAAGTCTGCCTTTGGAAGGCCTTCGTCCAAGTTTTGAAGCCATTTCAAATTAAGATGATTCACAATGCCATAAACAAGATTAGATTGATAATATCGGTTCATGATTAGAACCGAGTTTTCATAGTGTGCCTTTTTGATTTCTTGGAGTTTTTCCCACCTGTTTGCAGCCAAAAGACAGTGAATTACTTGCGGGGGAAACTTTCTTTTTCCATGCAGGAAATTGTCAATTTCTTTTCCAAGTGGGGTAGTGTAGTCAGGAAAGCTGAAGATTTTTGTCTTTAGCTTTCTTGCTTTTAGTGCCTGTGCCAAGAGCTCAGACTGGGTTTTTTTTCCTGCCTGATCACTTCCTTCAATTACGATAATCAATTGTAATGGGATGAAATCCCAGTAATTAAAAATCTATCAAGGTTTAGCTAAATCAGTCATACATACACAGGCATAATTTTTAGAAAATTGCCGTATTTTTTAAGACTCCAAGGCAAGATGAGTTTTTTGATCTAAACAAACCTCCTAACTTTGTAAATTACAACAATTGGAGCTACAAAGTACATTCCTACATTCAATAAAATCAAAGAGATTCCATATCCTAATACTTCAGCCTCTGAATCCATGTCTACATAGTTTAGAATTGAAAAAGAAGAAATCATCGGAGTTATGGCAATCCTTACAGATTCTTTGAAGACGGGGCTCTCTCTTTCCCAATCGGCAATTGTTGGTGAAAATGAATAATAGAATTGGTTGAATCCATGCATGAAACTAGAACCAGACTCGGTTCGTAGTAGTTTTCCGTCTCTTAATTCTCTGAGCTGTTGTATTTGGGGAGCTAGTTCTGAGCCATACGTAGCGGTTGCAATCAGGCAACCGCCATCATTTACCTTTTTTGGAATATTTTGGCTTTCTGTGTTTTGGGTATTCTGATTTTCTGTGTTTTGGGTATTAGCGCTCAGACTGTCCAAAACTGGCTTGAGTTTTTGGTATTCATCGCTTGGAATCATTTTGCCGTATTTTTGAGAAACGTTCCACCAGAATGGATCATCAGAATGCTTTATCGCCATCAAGATAAACGCGTCTTTGAAAATTATTTGCTCTGGATAGCAATTAAGTATCAGCCGTTTTTTATTTCTGTCATTTGCCAATTGAAACACTCTGTATCATATTCATGTGCGGAATTATCAAATTCCCATTCAAAACCGTTTGTTATACTCTGTTCGGGATAGTTGTGTCCCCTGATTAGCTTGATCTTGTTCGAATCTTTGTCATATTGTACTTCTGCATAAAGTGCATTGGGATACAAGTAGATGACATTGGGATGACTAGTTATTGCATCAAATTCTTTCTTTGTGACATACTCGTTGTGCAGGACTATTACCTTGTCGTACGAATCAAGTATTGTTGGATCCCTGTCCACATCCACATCTGTTATTATTGGATACCCAAGAATCTTTAAAATTTGATATGAAATATCAGACGAATTGTAATTACCATCCCCTATTTGTCGGATCTGTACTTCAAGGCATTTTTCATCACATGATTTGTGATAATAATAAAATCCATTTTCAGAATATGCAGTCTGGGTAAAAATAGGATAAATTACCACTGTATTTTCTTCGTTTTTTAATAAGTCATACAAATTAGTGTAATCTGTTCTTGGTTGAACTGATACTTTGGTATAGAATCCTTTTTCTGAATCATAATATTTTTGATCAACAAAAATTCTAAAAATATATTTGTCGTTGTCAACCTCGGTCATACTCTGTCCAAAGGCAAGAATTTCAAAACTTGAAAAAATAATCGACAGTGCAATAAATGCGTAAACTATTTTCATAATGATTTAATTTTTGCAAAACCATTTCAATATATTAAATCTGGGTATATTATCCGATTAGGAAACAATTTGGTAAAAGCCACTAAAACTTATAACTGAAAAATGCAAATTAAGCACAATGGGCATAGTACGATACATGGCAAAAGAAATGATGAAGGAAATAGACAACAAATCATGCGAATTTTACGAATTCGTGCTTCCTCCAATAGACATGTATCTTGAGGACAGTCATCTTGTCGCGGTAATTGATTTACCGGGATTTGACAAAAAAGACATCAAGCTTACCTTACACAGAAACATACTGTCAATTAGGGCAGAAAAACACGAGTCCCCAAAAGAGAACGTGGTTTGCAAGCAGCGACCAAATACGGTCGATAAAAAAATTCTACTTCCTGTACACATAAAAGAAGAAGATACAATTAGTTCTGCAAAACTTGTCCAAGGTATACTGACAATTAGAATTCCAATTTCTCAAAAGGGAAAACAAATTTCAATAGAATAATTATCGCTTTCTAAAAACAGCAAATACGCCCATGACAATCAACGCGCCAACCATTCCAAACAACCCATATGTTTGGTTTGAGGAATAGACAAGTGCAGATCCAATGAACATCGACGATGCAAGAATGCTGCCTGAAAGCAAAATATTGTTTTTTGGCTTTGCATTTAGCTGGAATGATCTGTTTTCCTCTAGGAATTTCTTTAGCTCAGGTGCAATTGAAATTGTTGCATCAATTGATTTTACAAAACGGACAAATGAATATTTCAGTTCCTCGATATAGGCATCCTTGATTAGCTGTTCTTCTTCTAGGATATTTTTCAGTACCTTTACAAACTTGAAATCTATCTTGTGTGTCTTGTAAATTCCCTCAATGATTGAGCTCATCCTAAGGTAGAGTGCAAGATTTTTTGGGAGCATGAATGGAAATCGGCTCATTGTTTTGTTTGCAAGCTCCATGAGTGCCCTTACCTCCATTTCGTCCGGTTTTTTTCCGTGCATTGTGCGAATTGACATGTCTATTCCTTGCTCTATCACTGAGCGGTTAAAGTCAGGAGTCAGCATTCCAAGATCATTCATTGCGTTTACTGTTCTTGCGGGATCTTTTTCCACCAGGGCAAGATATAACCGAATCAATCTCATCCGTGTTTCATTGTCTATTCTTCCAACCATTCCAAAATCATACAAAATGAGTGAGCCGTCGTCTGCAATCGAAATGTTTCCAGGGTGTGGGTCTGCGTGAAATATAGAATCGCGTAAAAGCATCGTAAAAAACACTTTGTGTACATCAATTACAATTTTTTGTCTGTCAATTCCCTTTTTGTCAAGATCCTCAATGTTTGTGATTTTAATTCCAGGAATGTATTCCATCGTGAGGACGTTTTTTGAGGAATAGTCATCGTAAACCTCAGGTATCACTACATTATCGTGTCGGGTAAGATTTTTTTTGATGGTCTTAAGGTTTTTTGATTCTATGGTATAGTCAAGCTCCTCATGTATTGTCTCTATGAATTGCTTTAGCATTGATTGTGCAGAAAATCGAAGATTTGGATCTACGAATTTCATTGCAAGCGGCAGTACTTTTTTTAGAACTTTGATGTCTTGTTCAATTATTTTTTCAATTCCTGGTCGCTTGACCTTTACTATGACATTTTTTTGTTCGATTTTTGCAAGATATACCTGCCCAAGGGATGCGCCAGAAATTGCCGTCTTGTCAATCGAGGAGTATATTTTGTCTAGTGGGCCTAGATCATTTTCAATAATTGGCCTTACCTGCTCAAATGAGGATGCAGGAACATCATCTTGTAGTTTGGCAAGCTCCTCCATGTATGGCTGCGGCAAAATGTCAGCCCTAGACGACAGCCACTGGCCGAGTTTTATGTAAACTGGTCCAAGCGACACAAAGGTATCAAGAACCTTTCTTGCGTTTTTCTGGAATTTTTCATTGTTAATGTTTTTTCCCTCTCGGCGAACCCACTCCCTTCTGTCCTTTCGTAGTGAAATGATTATTGGAATTAATTTACCGAGTACCTTGATTGTTCTAAAAGTAGTTATGATTTGTTACCTCACTCGTTTTTGATTTTTTTGGCAATCTTGTACCCAACATAGCCTATTGCCAAAGAGGATATCACTCCTGCAGCTACGGAAACTTGTCTGTCTTTTTTTGTTTTCTTGCTGTTTTTGTATATGTATGACGCCACCTTTGCTCCACCTAGTGCTCCGCTTGCAAGCCCGACTAGTACTTCGGGTGCATCAAGTACCAAGTGTCCAAGCGGGTTTTTTCTTGGGTCTACCTTGTCCATATGGACCAAATATTTGTCATCATATTCCCTTATGTGTAAATTCCCATAACGATACTGCTTGATTGCACCATTTTTGTGGCCAAGTAGAGTTTCTTCTGCTTTCTCAAGCATAAACGGCCTTAGTTCTTTGGGGACTTCGATTTCATCCCAAGTCATGATCCGCAATGCTGTTAATTGCTTATAATTCTAGTGGGTTTTAGCTTGTAACTGGTTCTTTCTTTTTTCTGATTTTTTTGAAGATTATTGTGCCTATACTTACTGCAATTGTCAAGCCAACTATACTTGGGATGTAATCAGATATTGTAGGTGCAGGGATTATTGTTGTATCTTTTAGAAATATTGTGGTGTCATAATCAAACAGATGCTCATTTCGTGAGTCATCCTTGTATCTTAGTGTGATTTTAATTTCGTGCTCGCCAAACTTTGGATCTCCGTTAAACTCTATTGGAATGTTAAACGGTACTGGTGAATCAGTTTCGACTTCATCTATGAATTGTGTTGTTTTTTTGATGTTGGAATCACCCAATGGTTCTAGTGTTACAAATCCAAACAAGGCGTTTGTGTTTCCTTCGTTGATGATTTCGCCTATTACGGTTTGTTTTCCTGAGAGATCAATCACATTTACATCGTAAATCCTTAGATCAATTAATCCATTAATGTAAAAATCTACATTTTGTGTTGTTTCAACCTTATCTCCATGGGCATTAAAGTAAGTTATTTCCATCGGGGTGTGCAATGTTTCAGTGTGTATGTTTCCTGGAATGTATACCTGAAATGAAATATATTTTGATGATTTTGGCTCAATTGTTCCAACATCCCAGCTATTTTGATCAAAAACTACATTTTCAACATTGGTGAGCGATACCTGGGTTGAAGATATGGTAGTTTGTGTATTCTCCAAAATAATTTTTACGTTAGATATTGGAGCTGTTCCAGAATTTGATATTTCTATGGTCACTTTGTTGTTTTTGATAGAAGTTAGAAACGGATCAATTGCCTTTAGGTTTAAAGTGCTGTCTCCAGTTACTTTGAAATTGAATTCAAAAAACTCGTTTCTTTGACCTGATTCACGAAGTCTTGAATAATCAACCTTTACTGTTCCTGGATATTGTTGGATTGGGATATGCGAATCAAGATTAACAAAAAACGTCAGAGAGAAACTATCCCCTGCCTCTGATTCACTATCACTATCTGCCACGATGAGGGCACCCTTCCCGTCTGCAGAGCTAAAACCTTGAGGAAGCTGCAATTGGCCCTTTATTCCAGTGATGTCCTGGGTTCCCACATTAGCAAACACTACGGTAAATGGGACGTTTTTGTCGCCTGGAGCTACCTCAATTTTTTGCTCTAGTGTTCCAAAATAGGCATCAAGAATTTTCACAGATCCAAATTCCCGCTTGAACGGAGACTCGTTTGAGCTGACTTGACCAAACGCGCCCAGTCCTACAAACTGGCCTAGTACAAGTACTGAAAACAAAACAAGCAATTTAGAATAATTCATACCTTGATCTCCATCTCATGAGGCAAGTCTTCGCCTTCAAATGCACGGCCGTCTCTAATTGTAATAACCCTATCCACCTCGCCAAACTGTTGTCTGTCATGTGTAACAATAATGAAAGTTTGATTGAGTTTTTTTGCCATTGACCTCATTAGTTGTACAATGGTTTCTGCAGTAATCGAATCTAAATTTCCCGTTGGCTCATCAGCTAAAACTATGGCCGGGTTATTTATCAGACCCCTTGCTATCGCTGCTCTTTGAGCTTGTCCTCCGGAAATTTTGTTTGCGCGTTTATTCATTTGACTTTCAAGGCCTACTGCCTTTAGCAAGTTTTTGGCTTCAGTCATTGCATTTTGGTTTGAGTGTTGGATATTTCGTGGCAACAAGACATTTTCTAAAACTGTAAGATCCGTTAGAAGATTAGAAAATTGGAATATGAATCCAAGCTTTGAATTCCTAAATGATGACACTTGGTTGTCGCCAAGAGTTGTTGTGTTTGTACCATCGATTAATACCTGCCCGCTTGTGGGATGATCAAGTAATCCAATCATGTTCAGTAGTGTGGATTTCCCAGAGCCTGAGCTGCCAACAATTAATACAAATTCTCCTTTCTTTATGGAAAACGACACGTCATCTAGTGCACGAACCTTGGTATCTCCTTCACCATAAGTTTTGTTCAGGTTTTTTACTTCCAGAACACTAGACAGAGCGCATCGCCTCCACTGGCTGAAGTTTTGTAGCCTTGAATGCAGGGTAAATCGAAGCAATAACTGCAAGTCCAAACGCCATGATTGCGGTCTGTGTTATCTTGGACCAGTCGTAGCTTACCTGAAGCGGAAGGCTTCCTTGAAATGACATTTTGGTTTCCTTTGCATAAAACGTGTAGCTTAGACCAAAGGCGGTTCCCACTCCTGCGCCTACTACGCCTATAATCATGCCCTGGAACAGGAAAATAATGAGGATGTCCTTTCTTTTTGCTCCAATTGCCCTCATTATTCCCACTTCACGAGTCTTGCTGGATACTAGCATTATCTGAATTGTTACTACTGCAAAAGCAGATGACATCATTCCAAAATAACCAATCATGTTGATCATTGCAATTCCTGATCTGAATCCGCTCAGAGTTTGCTCGGCAGATTCTTCTATTGTTTCTGCTTTAAAGTCATCATTTGGAAAAGAACGTAGAAAGAGACTTTTTACGTCATCAGCTTTTGTTGGATCGTTTAGTTTAACAAGAATCTGACCGGTTTCTTTGTTACGATCCAGCATGTCTCGTAGCGTATCAATATGTACGACGACATCAGAGTCAAACCCTTGCCCTCCAGGTGATCTTGCTATGCCAGTCACAATGAAGCGCTTTATTGTGTCCTCACCACGTCTGTTTACTATTTTTAGTTGCAGATTATCCCCAACGGTTACACCTCCAAGATCACGGGCGACGATTGAGCCAACAACAATTGAATTTCTTGAAAACACATACTGCCCTTCGCTTACAGTTTCATGGACGGTCGACACTTTGATATCCTGAAATGGGTCAACGCCAACAACTGGAACCTGAAAATCTTGAATTATTTTTCCAGATTTGGTCACATTGATCGAAGCTGACGAGGACAGCCTAGGGGCGGCAGCTTCCACATACGGTATCCTTTCAAACCATTTTACCAAAAAAACATCGGATTTTTCTGATATTACGTCTTCTTTGTCTGTCACAAGTACGTCTCCAAATCTATATCCTGACAGGTCACGAATTATTGCGTCGTACAATCCCTGAAATATTACAAAATTAACATGAATTACTAAAATTCCAATAGATACTGCCATGATTGCACCAAGCAAGCTGCCTTTCTTGTTTGCAAGCATTCTAGTTGCTAGCTGAATCCTATAATCCAATGATAATACAGAATTAGTCCGATATTTAATATATTATCCATATATTTTGAATATAATAGACATTTTTACATAAGAATAGTATCCTTTAATAAGAAATCAATGCCTAAAAATAGCAAATTGGACAAATTAGACCTAAAAATCCTAGGCTCATTGCTTGATAACTGCAGGGAATCAGACAGACAAATAGGCAACAAAATTGGAATTTCTGGTGCTGCAGTAAAGTCCAGAATTGAAAAGATGATTCAAAATAAAACGATTGAAAATTTTACATTAAAGATAGAGCCTCCGGTGTTAGGCTACAACCTCATCTATATTGTAACAACAGGTCAAGACACCGATGAAATTCTAAAACAGGTAAAACTGATCGGTGAGCCATTTTTCATGGTTCCCTGTGTTGGGGGAATTACAGTTTGCGGCATCGTGGTAAAAGAAGACGTGCAGCAAAAAATAGAGATCATGAAAAATCTCATGAAAGATGTAAGAGTTCTCAGTATTTTTGAAGCTGTCAATCCCGGTGTGAGATCAGATTTGATAAAAACGGATCTTGAGATAATAAACCAGCTCATGAAAAACCCGAGAATGAAAATTGAGGATCTTGCAAAGGCTGTCAAGCTGTCCACAAAAACGGTTGCAAGATCATTAAAGAAATTACAAAATGACGAGGCAATTCAGTTTACTCTGATTTTTAATCCTGCAAAATTTGACCAATACATACCGTTTGCTGTACTGGTTTGGATTGACGGAAACCTAAATGAAACTCTAAACAGATTGAAAAAGGAATTTTCAGGCTATTTTTTGCAAAAGCCGTTCATTGCAAAAAATCAAATTGTTTTGTTCTTGTACAGCAATAACATATTTGAGCTTGACAACATAACACAACAGGTAAGAATGGTAAAAGGAGTGTCTATTGCGGATTTGTTTATCCCAAAAAAGATAGAACTTCCACAACAATGGATTAAGGATACCGTCAAGAGCTCAAAATCTTCTGGAAAGCTACACCTTATGTACCAGACAAATTAAAATAGCATTCAACTAAAAAATTGCTAGTTGAAGAAAAAGACAATCTATGAGGGCAAGATTCTAGGTCTGAACATATACGATTTAACCATAAACGGCAAAAAGGTAAGGCGTGAGATGATTGAGCACCGCGTGGCTGCAGCAATACTTGGCTTTGATGAAAAGGGCAGGGTGATTTTGGTAAAGCAGCATCGATTCCCCCACGGCTACATATTGGAAATTCCTGCAGGCACGCTTGAAAAGGGCGAAAAGCCAGAGAAATGTGCATTTCGCGAAATTCAGGAAGAAACTGGCTACAAGGCAAAGAAACTGACCCGCCTTATCACGTATTATCCGTCTGTTGGCTACAACAAGGAGGCAATACACTGTTTTGTGGCGAAAGGGTTACAGAAAATCAGTGGCCAGATGCTAGATGAGGATGAAATCATGTCGGTAGTAAAAATGGATATGAAAAAGCTGCTCGGCATGATAAAGAACGGCAAGATCATTGACTCTAAAACCATATGTGCAGTTTTGACCTATGCACTAAAAAACAAACTATACTAGTTGTAGATTGGCTTTACCAGATCTGCAATGTCTGCCCAAGATCTTGAAACTTTTTCAAACATGTAGATGAGATCCACCAAATCAATTGGAAGCTGGTTTTTTTCCTCAATTGAGGAGCGAATGTCCGATATTTTTCTCTGAAACTTTCTGTGGTTTGATATAGCATCTATTGCCAATCTTCGATTATGCTCAATGAATGCGTCGATTGATTTTTGATGTATGCTTTCAATGTCCTTTGTGAGATCATAAATTTTGCGAAGGTCGTTTTTGGATAGATGTGTGTTTGATATGGTATTTGCTATCTCTACCAAAGTATCGCAAGCTGTTTCCAAAATGTTTGCAGCTATTCTATAATCTAAGACATCAATATTTTCAAGATGAAATGTGGTTGCAAGCCTTTTGTCAACCATAGTGCTTCGGATTAATCGGACAAGTAAGAAATACTGTCTGTCTACCTCGTCGTCTCTATTTGGAAGGGTTTGAAGATTTGACTTGTCGTCTGAGATCAGCGCCAGTGAAATGTCATTGAACATGCCTAGTGCAATTGAGCTTATTCGTTTTAGAATTTTATCTGGATTTAGCGTGGTTGCATCCAGGAGAAACTGGACATTTATGTTAGAAGAATCTTCTTCTACAATTTCCATTCCGACTAGTCTTCTCATGGAGTTGCGAATTTTTTCCCTATCCTCAACGGGGATGCTAGTCTTTCCCTTTATTCTGATTATGTCGTACCCAAGAAGATATGCACCCGTGATATCTGCAACAATGTTTTCGTCTTGAGGAAGCGGATATGAAATCACTACCTCCTTTGAGGGCCTTTCTGTTTTGTTTACTGTAATTGAGATGGTGTTTTCGTTTGTTTCAATCTCTATCTCATTGCTTTTCTCAAGCTTGTTTGCATCAATCCATTCTTTTGGGAGTGATACCAGAATGCTACTTCCTATTTTTTGCAGGCGTCGGATGAATTTAGTCAATTTATACTAATATAATTAATTTAAGCCATATTCTTATATTTTTAGTAAAATTTAAACTCAGATCATGAAGGGAATGGCATTCAGTCCTGCACATATCACTGGATTTTTCAAGGCAGAGCTAGATGAAAAACGAAGGCCCGAATTTCAAGGGTCCTTGGGGGCTGGATTTTCAATTCAGTCAGGTGTCACCAGCACAGTAGAAATCGAGGAATCAGATTATACTGATTTTAAGATCAAAGTTACAGGATACCAATCAGACAACACACAGGTCTCTGAATTTGTGATAAGAGAATTTTTAAAAAACATCAAAGGAAACTATTTTCTCAATATACACCATGACATCAAAGTTCCAGTCGGGTATGGATTTGGTTGCTCTGCCGCAGTTGCACTGTCACTTGCCTTTGCGTTAAACCAAGCATTTGGAACTGGATTTTCAAATGAAAAGCTTGGAAGAATTGCTCATGTTGCCGAAGTGTGTTGCCAGACAGGTCTTGGCGATGTCTTGGCGTCATATCATGGCGGATTTGAAATTAGAGTTAAAGGCGGCGCACCTGGAATTGGTTCCATTAAAAAAATATCAACGAAATCATATTCTGCAATTATGATTTGCTTTGCTCCAATTTCGACAAAACAGTTCATGAAGGAAAGAATGTCGTCGATAAACGGTCTTGGCGGAAAAATGGTAAACAGATTAGTACAGTCTGAAGACATCACCGAGTTCCATGATTCATCCATAGAATTTGCAAACTATGTAAACATCATAACCCCAAAAATGAAAGTAGTAATAGATGATCTGCAAAATAATGGAATAAAATGCGGTGTTGCACTTTTTGGTGAAACGATTTTCACACTTGTTCCGCAAGATTTGGAAGATAAAGTTTTGAACATATTGAGAAAATATAGTGACGGAATTATTATCAAGTCAAAAATCGACGATCTTGGAGCAAGACTAGTTAGCTAAATGACAAATCTAATTCCAAAGAGTCATCCAAGGGCCCAGTCGCTGTATGTCAGAGAACGACTTGTCCATGCTTTTGATGACGGACTGGTTGCAAAAGAAGGTCTCATGGCACATGGCCGTGGAGAGGCATTTGATTATTTGATAGGCGAAAAAACATCAAAATCTGCAAAAAACGCAATAAAGGCTGCCGCATTTGCGCTTGTTTCTGCAAAACATCCTGTAATTTCGGTAAACGGTAACATTGCAGGACTGTGCCCAAGGGAAATAGTAGAATTGTCAAAAGCGGTAAATGCAAAAATTGAGATAAATCTGTTTTATTCCAGCGAGAAAAGAAAGCAAAACATTTTGAAGGTATTGCGCAAAAACGGCGCAAAAGAAATCCTTGGTGTGGATAGAAAAAATTTCATTAGAATTTCCGGCCTAGACAGTGCAAGAAGAATCGTAGACAAAAACGGAATTTACGTTGCAGATGTAGTATTGGTTCCACTGGAAGATGGCGACAGAACAATAGCTCTCAAAAAGGCAGGAAAAAAAGTCATTACATTTGACCTAAACCCCCTATCCAGAACCGCGCAAACATCAGACATTACCATTGTGGATAATGTTGTTCGAGGAATAAGGGAATTGATTGACACCTGTGTAAAAATGCAAAAGAAAAATTTGCGCAATATGCCATTTGATAACAAAAAAAATCTTGCAAGATCCATTTCTGAAATAAGAAATTACCTGTCAAGGAGGGCAAAGCTTGCATAAATCAGTAAGAGACATTTTAGAAAAAAGGCAATCTAGAACGAAAATTTCTGTAATCACGGCATATGACTATACCATGGCATTATTATGCGACAAGGCAGGAATTGACATTTTGCTTGTTGGTGATAGTGCAGGAATGGTGATGCTTGGATATGAGAACACCATTCCAGTTACCATGGACCAAATGGTTTTGTTTACAGAGGCAGTAAGCAGGGCGCGCCAAAATGCACTCATAATCTCTGATCTTCCATTCATGTCGTACCAGGCAAGCATTGGTGATGCAATTGCAAACTCGGGCAGACTGATAAAGGCAGGAGCAGATGCAGTAAAGCTTGAAGGCGGAAAAGTGGTATCAGGGACAATCCGAGCAATAGTAGAAACAGGCATTCCCGTAATGGGGCACATTGGGTTTCAGCCCCAGACCACTACGCTTGCACAAGGCTACAAAGTTCAGGGAAGAACAAAGGACGCTGCAGTAAGACTAATCGAGGATGCAAAGGCGCTGGAGGAGGCAGGAGTATTCAGCATAGCTCTTGAAATGGTGACAGACGAGGTATCAAAGATAATTTCAGAAACCGTTTCCGTTCCGACAATTGGAATTGGATCTGGGAAATATTGCGACGGTCAGGTGCTTGTAGTTCACGATATTTTGGGCATGTATGACAAGCTCAAGCCAAAATTTGTAAAGCAATACTTGTCATTATCAGATCAGATAACAAAGGCAGTATCAAACTATAGAATAGATGTTGAATCTGGAAAATTTCCTGCAAAGGAAAACTGGTTTTCAATGGACAAGTCCGAGCTTGAAAAACTAAGAAAGGAAATTGGCAAATAAGCATCCATCTTTAGACATAGTAGAGTCATACGGAACTGAGCTATCAGGGAAAAAAATTGTTCTGTGTATAGCGGGAAGCGTTGCAGCGTACAAGGCACTTGAGCTTGCAAGACTTTTGATGAGACACGGAGCAAATATCACATGCGTTGCAAGCGACGCAGCGACCAAGCTGATCCAGCCGGATTATTTCAAGTGGGCAACTGGAAACGAGGTAATTACAAAGCTTACTGGAAATCTGGAGCACATTAAACTAGCAGACTACAAGCAGTCAGATATCATTGTGGTGTATCCAGCTACTGCAAACACGCTTGGCAAGCTTGCAAACGGAATTGATGACACTCCAGTATCGACTGTTCTAACTGTCGGGTTTGGCGCAAAGATCCCAATTTTGATGGCACTAGCAATGCACGAGGCAATGTATGAAAATTCCGCAGTATTGCGAAATATCGAGTTTCTCAAAGACAAAATTGAGTTTATTTCGCCGCAAATGATTGAGGGAAAAGCAAAGGCTGCCGAACCTGAAGTTGTCTTGGAATATGTTTTGAAAAAATTTGGCCATTCCCCCATACTAGACGGCAAAAAAATTCTGATAACTGCAGGTCCAACAATAGAATACATTGATCCTATTCGTGTGATTACAAACCAAAGCACTGGAAAAACAGGTGTATTGCTTGCATCCCAACTTGTTTCTGCAGGGGCAAAGGTCACATTGGTGTATGGTCCTGGAAGCTCTTCGCCTCCAAAAGGGGCCAAAATCATACCAGTCAAAACGGTAAATGAGATGTTTGATGCAGTAAAAAAGGAAATGAAAAAGAAATTTGATATTGTGGTTTTATTAGCAGCTGCATCCGATTACACCACACAGAAAGCAAAATCCAAAATAAAAAGCACGAAGAAAGAACTAGTCATAAAATTGCACAGGGCACCAAAAATCATAGATCACATCAAGAAAATTCAGCCTGATGTTTTTCTGGTTGGGTTCAAGGCAGAAACTGACATTTCCAAAAAATCACTCATCGAGTCTGCAAGGAAAAAGCTTCGCGAGTCAAACGCAGATATGATAATTGCAAACGACATCGGCTACAAATACCAAAAAGATCCTCAGTACAACGAAGTTCTAATAGTAGACAGATCTGGTAAAGTGATTAGTTCTGGAAGAAAGAAAAAGGTCGAAATTTCAAAATTTATCAGAAAACAAATTGAAAACAGGGTTTAGACTCAAATAAGCTTATTTTTATTTTGTTACAGATCTAGATAATGCATGAGTCATAGTATCAAAACTCCACTTCCTGGTCCCAATGCTTCAAAAATCATTAAAACTATGAAAGATCATACGTACGATTCCACATTTGTGTATCCTCTTGTCGTAAAAGATGGATATGGGTGCACCATAGAAGATGTAGATGGAAACAAATTTCTGGATTTTACGTCCAATGTTGGATCTTGCCCTTTGGGATATTCTCATCCTGATATTTTGCAGATCTTAAAGCAATATTCTAATTGCGGTATACACAAAATTGCAGGTCAGGACTTTTATTCTGAGGAACATGCTCTTCTTGCCCAAAAAATTTCAACTATACTTCCTGAGAATTTTAAGACTTTTTTCATAAACAGTGGCGCAGAAGCAGTTGAAAATGCAATAAAAATCGCCTACAGAAAAATGGGCCCCCTTCCTGGAATTTCATGTAAAAACGCATTTCATGGAAGAACCCTTGGCGCCCTTACATTTACCTCAAGCAAGCCAGTTCAAAAATTTAATTTCCCAGAGCTTCCTGCATTAAGAATAAAATTTTGTACTGCAGACAACGATCCAGAAATTGAATCTGCCGAAAAACTGCTAAAGGAAAACAAGGCCGCCTTTATTCTAAGTGAAGTTATTCAGGGAGAGGGAGGATACTCTGTTGCAAGTAAACAATTTATCAAAAATCTAAGAAAGTTTGCTGATAAATATGGTGTACCGTTAATCTTAGACGAAGTACAGTCGGGTTTGGGACACACTGGAAAGTGGTGGGCTTTTGAACATTATGATGTAAAACCAGACATAATGAGTGCGGCAAAGGCACTACAGGTTGGCACAACCGCATTTGATAAAAAATTAGAGCCAATTGAAAAAGGAGTCATATCAAGTACGTGGGGCGGGGGAGCTAGAATCGATATGGCAATAGGTGCAAAGACAATTGACGTAATAAAACAAGAAAGGCTTTTGGAAAATGCTGCCAAGATGGGTCAAATTCTAAAAAATGGAATAATTGAGATTGTTGGGAAAAATGGTATAACTGACGTTAGAGGGATTGGTTTAATGATAGGAATAGAATGTGAAACAAAAGAAAAACGAGATACTGTTTTGAACAATTTATTCAACAATGGATTATTGATGCTTGGTGCAGGTCAAAAGTCAATCAGAATCATTCCTCCGTTGATAATTAACGAAGAACAGATCAATGAAGGAATTTCGATATTGCATCAGGCTTGTATAACTCAGTAAGCGCGATATTTGTCGCCAAGTAGGTGCGTTGCTATTTTTAGCTCAAGAACCTCGTTTGCTCCTTCGTATATTATGATGGCGCGTGAGTCAAGAAAATGCTTTGCCACTCTAGTTGTTTTTTTGTATCCTTCTGATCCAAATATTTGGACGGCTCTGTTTGCCGAATCAAATGCAGAATTACTTGCATGAAACTTGGCAATGGAAGTAAAATTGTCTGCCTCTGCTCGCAGTGCCGAATATTGTTTGTTATTTCGATCTAGTTTTGATTGCCACTGATTTGTTTTTTCTTTGAATTTTTCAACAAAATTGTGCATTTTTTGTCTTGCGTATGCTGCACGATACATAAGCCATTTTGAGCTTTCAGTATTTATTGCAATTTTTGCAATGTGCTCTTGGATTAGCTGTTTTTTTGCAAGATCAGATCCGTGTTGCTTTCTTGATTTTGAATATGAGATCGATTCTGCAAGACAGTCTTTCATTACTCCAACTGCACCAGCAGCTACGCTTAGTCTTCCATCAATTAATGTACTAAATGCTATGCTCAGTCCCTGTCCTCTTGGTCCAAGTAAGTTCTTTTTTGGAACAACACAGTCATCAAGAGTAATTTCTGCATTTTTTACTGTTAGCAGTCCCATTTTGTTTTTCATTTCTTTTGCTTTGAATCCTTTTGAATCCGTATCAACCAAAAATGCAGAAATTTTTCCTTCAGAGTCCTTTGCAAACGTAGTGATTAGTTTTGCAAATGTTCCGTTTCCAACCCAGTGTTTTTTTCCTTTTAGGATGAAATTTCCTCCCTCTTCCTCAAATTTTGTTTGCATAGATGCAGGATCGCTTCCTGCTGCTGGTTCTGTGAGTGCAAAACCCATTATGGATTTTCCACAAGTTGTTTTGGGCAGATATTCCTTTTTCTGTTCATCGTTTGCCCAAGACTGCAGAACCATCTGGCCAATTGAGATATGTGCAGAAAAGAATGTTCGTAGTGAGTTTCCTTCCTCACCTATTCGTTCTAGAGCTAAAGCATATGTTAGAATGTCAAATCCCAAACCACCATATTTTGTAGATATGGGGCATCCAAGCATTCCTATTTTGCCAAATTCTGGAATTACTCTGTCGTTTAACTTTTCTTGAATGTATGATTTTTCTTCACTGTCTCGAATTGTTCTGCAAACCTTGTCTACTTTGTTTAGAAAGTCTTGTTGCTTTTTTGAAATTTCAAAGTCCATCTGCGAAATATTATCCACAGAAATCTTTTATTTTATTTACTATAAAAATACCAAGCCTTATTTTTCGAAAATTGGTTTTATTATTCATTGCAAATTGTTTGCGTTTGTTCTCTGAGAAACTGTGTCAGATAATATGATCCACCGGCTCCCTTGCCTGAGATGCCAGAGTTTTTCCATCCGACAAAGGGCTGAGCTTGTACCATTGCACCAGTGGTTGCACTTTGAGCTCTGTTTGCATATGTTACTCCTGCCTCTATCTTTGAGAAAAATTCATCAATTTGCTTTGTGTCTTGGCTGAATATACCTGCGGTAAGGCCGTATTCTGATTCGTTTGCCTGCTTTATCGCATCATCAAAGTTTTCAAACTCTTCAACGCACAAAAATGGCAAAAACAATTCTTCTTTTACCAACTGGTGATTCAGCGGCAAGTTTGTTACAATTGTTGGCTGGACATAGTAACCGTTCTGGTATATTCCATCTTTTAGGACTGAACCGCCATATGCTATTTTTCCGTCCTTTTTTGCAATCTCTACTGCTTTTTCGAATTTTTTTTGCGCAGCATCATTTATGATTGGTCCAAGATAGGTGTCCTTTTCCCACGGCTTACCAATTTTGAGTTCTTTTACTTTGTTGACTAGTTTTTCTGTAAACTGGGATGCAACATTTTTTTGCACGTAAACTCTGGAACATGCACTGCATTTTTGTCCGCCATAACCAAATGCAGCTCGCAATACACCGTCTGTTGCCCTTTCTAGATCAGCTGACTCTGTTACTATGACTGGGTTCTTTCCTCCCATTTCTGATATGAACGGCCTTGGGGATTCGCGGGTAAATGTCCTAAATCCTGAAATGCCTACCTCCTTTGATCCTGTAAATGCAATCCCACTGACCAGGTGACTTTCAACAATTGCTTGTCCCACTATTCCACCTTTACCTGTGACCAAGCTTATTGCAGCCGATGGAATTTTTTTGTAAATTGCGTTGACAAACTGGAATGCGGAAATTGGCGTATCGCTTGCCGGTTTTAGTACAACAGTATTTCCTGTGATTAATGCGCCACTGCTCATCCCAATTGCAATTGCTGATGGAAAATTAAACGGAGAAATTATTCCCCAAACTCCGTATGGTTTTAAGACGCTTTGTGTCCTTTCTTTTGGATTTGCACTTTTTGTTGGTTTTACAAATCCATAATTTGCCTCTAGCTGTTCTGCGTAAAATCTGAGAAAGTCTATTGTTTCATCAATTTCTCCCATTGCCTCGATTCTGTTTTTGCCATTTTCCATGCTAACTATGGCAGCCAGCGTGAATTTTTGCGCTGAAAATTGGCTTGCTATATCCCGAAATACAGAGACGCGCTCTTGGTATGGGGTCTGGCTCCATTTGGGAAATGCATCATGTGCAGACTCTATTGCCTTTTGTGTTTGCTCCTTTGTTGCAAGCGGAAATTTACCTAGAATAATTTTTGTATCAGAAGGCGATTTTACCTCAAAAAGATCATCTGAAAACACTTCTTTTCCCCCAATTATCATCGGGTAGATTTTTCCTGTCTCTTTTTGGAATAAGTCCAATGCCTGATCAAATTTTTTGTGAAATTCGTCAGTTACGTTGTTTTTTACTGCATTTGCCCAAGTATTCTCGTTCTCAATCAAGCCGTATGGCTTACCGTATCATCCAATAAATTGATTTAGCTATTTAGAAAAAATTTAGGCAAACTCTAGTGCTTCTGGTGCACAGTGCTTGTGAACCCATGTACCTGATTCATTTTTAGCTATCTCTTTACCTGGTGAGATCTGGTCACCGCATTCAACGCAAGAGGTTTTGAATTTTGCTTTCATGATTCCAATATAGTTTAGATTCTTTATCAACGATATCATTGATTGAGTATCGGTTAATGGTTAGCTAAAAATCACGCAGTCTACAATTGTGAATTACTGCCGGATAAATCCGATAACAGTTTCCTGCTTCAACGACCGAGTTTTTGATCTCTACAGGCGTGCATTCTCGCAGTTCCTGCGGGAATCTGTCTGAACTCAATCCTGTTTCGGCTTTACAGGATAACAGGTAGAAGTTCATATCAATATCATGACGTTCTTCCACTCTGCCTAGCTCTGACATTGGTATGATATGGATTTATCAGATTTACGATGATGGTTATTGCATTATTACCTACAATTCACACATGAAACCATTCGAGACATTTTTACCTCCAAATTTATAAAACAACGGTTTTTGCTTTCATCAATGCAGTTTGATTCTTACGGTAACAGAATACGGACTGGAACAAACGTTTCTGATGTGGATTTCAAAAAGGCAGGCATGCGCGAACCCCTCTCTCTAATGGATGCGTTGGATCTGGTTGGAAAATATGCAGGAAAAGAACCTACCCAAAAACAGCGAGACATCGTCAAAAAGATTCAGTATGCAATGGGATCAGGATACAAGAAAATTCTTCTTTCCGCCCCGACTGGGACTGGGAAAAGTTGGATTGCAATTGCATTATCATTATATCTCAAGTCTTCTACTGTTCTAACTTCCACTGTTCTTTTGCAGGACCAGTACAAAAACGAGTTTGGCTTTTTCAATACAGTACGGGGGAAAAAACGGTTTTTGTGCGAGCAGTCAAACCGAGTTTTCGATTGCACGCAGGGTTACTGCAATGACTGCGCATACAGACCACAGCCAGAATCGTATATGATATTCAAGCGCGGAACCATGGCTGAAACAGTATCAGGTGACGATCTTCCAAGAAAATGTCCGTATTATGACCAAATAGAGATTGGAAAAAAATCAAGCTTTGTCGCATATTCGTACGCATCATATCTTTCGCATTTGTTATCAGGAGAAGAAATGCCAAAAAGAAAACTACTGGTGTGCGATGAGGCACACGAACTAGACGAAGAGCTAGCAAATCAGCTTGCAACTAATCTCAACGGATTCTATGGCGAGATTCTGGGAATAGAGATGCCCAAATTTTCAGTTGATTCCAATATCGACAGCATCAAAAATTATGTAAATTCGTTTTCAGATACGTTTCAAAAAAGAGAATCTGTCATGAAAAACTGTGCAGAGCACACATTGTTCCTACAGTCAGAGGATCACATCAAAAAACACCATTCCTGTATCAGACATGGTGTCAAAATTAAGGATGGCTGCACTTCTTGCGGAAAGATACGAGAATACATCAAGACAAAAGAATTCCTAAAATGCAAAGAACATGTTGACTGCGAAAACGATCATAAGTACATTAATCATTTTGTTCTAAACGAGCTGAAAAACTATACCACAAAAATGAAAATCCTGCAAAAGGGACTGTCATCGTCTGATCAAAACTACATCATTACAGATATCCAGTCAAAGACACAGGATCAAGGGAAAAATCGTCCGTATAATTTTGATGAAATCACAATCAAGCCGTGGCACATACACTGGTTTATGGACGAGCTGACAGGGAATTTCGACATCACATTGTTCATGTCTGCTACAATAAATCTGGAATTATTCTGCAAGGAGACTGGATTCAAAAAGGATGAGGTTTTCTTTATCAACGAAGATTCTAACATTCCAAAAGAAAACAGGAAAATCGTTTTTCTCAAAACCGAATATGTGGAATCTGGAGATGCAGAATCAGTTCTCCCCCAGAAAATCATATCACAAATTGAGGCTATTTTGAAGATCAGAGCAGAGCAGCGAGGAGTAATTCTGCTTACGAGTTATTCCCAGATGGACTATATTTTGGAAAATATCGCGCCACACCTAAAATCAAGACTGCTTCCACTGTACAAAGGCCAAGACAAAGGGGAGGCACTAGAGCTTCACCGAAACACAAAGAACTCCGTTTTGATATCACCGGGACTGGAGTCTGGCGTGAATTTGCCTGATGACGAGAGCAGATTTCAGATTATTGTAAAAGCTCCATACTATCCTACAATGGATGATATGCGAATGAAGAAAATTTACAACTCAGAGCCTGATCACCGCAGATATTACTTGAAATCAGCATTCAGACTATTGCAAATGGCAGGACGCTCAGTCAGGCATGTGGAAGATTATGCAATGACGTATGTTCTGGATTCAAAGGCAGAAAGGATGGTGTATCACCAGAAAAGCGATCTCCCAAAATGGTTTATTGAGGCGTGTGACGGAATTTCTTTTTCAAAATAATTACAAGTCTTTTTTCATCAGACAGAAAAGCATTCTTTTGTCCAGGTCTTTCATTTTTAGTTTGATTTTTTGCTGAGCCAAAATCTGGATTCGTCTTGAATTTTGTTCATACCCTTTGTTTTGCATATGATACAGGATGTTTTTCATTCCAGATTTTGTTCCGTTCAGGTAACCAATTTGTAGCACATCATCATCTATTTTGGAGTCATTCCAGACGCCGATTGCCAAAGTTTTTTTGTTTTGTATGAAAACAAGTATCTTTCTTTTCTTGATTAGCTCAGATATTGCAGATTTGTCAAATGCAAACCACTTCCACGATTTTGAATATGTGTTAGAATCAATTAGGTTTTCAATCTGCTTTGGATTAGTAGCTGGAATTATCTGAGATTGTTTTCTTTTTGGTTTTATATTGTACAAGTACCACCTGCTCTCAATTTTATAGCCAAGTGATTTTGCAAGCTTGATTGATTTTTTGTTGTCATTTGATATTATCATCCTTGAAATTTTGTAGTTTTTTCTTTTGGCAATTTGCTCAGTCTTTAAAACAAGACTGCTTCCGTATCCCCTTTGCCGAAACTCTGGATTGATTCGTAATCCCTCAATCCAGACTTGATTTTTTGAAAACGATGCATGGCAAACGCCAATTGGTTTGCCTTTATGCTCCATTGCAAGAAATGCTCCATCTTTGAGCCAGAAATCCCAGACATTTGCAATATAATCAATTCCGGAATATGGGCTTTGGCAAAAATCCAAAACCGGTTTTTTATCGGATTTGGTAGCTTTTCGGATTTGCAACTTTATGATTTAGGGTTTGGTAAATTATGTTTCTTGTTATTTGACGTTACCTATTGAATTCTTTACGGTATCGTGTTTGTTTTTGTATTGTTTGTCGGAGACGGCTTTGTTTTTACAGATGGTTTTGTCTTTACATCAGTTGGTTTTTTCTTTACAGTATTTGTTGGTTTTTTCTTTACATCAGTCAGCTTTGCTTTTACAGTTGGTTTTGGTTTAGATTTTTCTGGTTTTTTTACTTCTTTCTTATCGGATTTTGCTTTTTCTTTAGGTTTTGCTTTTTGAGCCAAGTCTTTTGGTTTTTTGTCATTGCTGTTCATGTCAAGGGATTCAGTCAAGTTGATACGGAGCTCCTTTGCATATGCCGAAGTCATCAGCGAAATAGAAATAAGACATGCAATCACGCCCATCAAAAGAGGCTTGTTCAAGTGAAAGTTACGCGGTTTTTGAAATATTTTTTCTGATCGTTTATTTTGTTTTAACATTGACAATGTACCCTAGTTGAATCTCTTTGCAAGTGATTGATTTGTTTTTCTTGCAATTTGCTTAAAAGTTAGGAGTATGATTTGTACGAGATTATTAAATACAAAATCACGCGTGCGTACATGATTTGAGCACAAGACAACTACTGCTCTTCCCAATTCTGATCGCTTTTGTAATTATTCCTGTTTTTGCAGAGGGTCAAAACCTGACAATTCAAACAGATAAAGGGCAATACCATACAGGGGAAGTGCTAACAATATCTGGATTTATCCAAGAAAAAAAGATGCCAGAAATTGCAGTCAGAATGTATGATCCGGATGGCGTGATAATTTCTGCAAACAGTGTAAAAATTGATGAGTTTAATGCATTTTCAAGAACGATATCTTTGAATTCACCATTTTATGACAAGTCTGGAATGTATCTAATCAAGTTTGATTATGGAAAGACTAGATCTGAAATAACTTTTGAGGTATCTGAAAGTCAAGCAAATCAGCCCGAAGTAAATATGGAAAAAATCATTCCGGAGGTACTCACACTTGGTACAGACAAATCTGCGTACCAAGATAATGATTTTATTACAATTTCTGGAACTATTTCTGCAGTTGGCGAGCCATCGGTCTTGGTTGGAATATACGATCCTTTCGGCACTCCGACTGGATTTTATTTTGGAGATGTCAGTCCAGATCTCAAGTTTTCAGTTTCGTTTTTGGCAAAAAGTGGAATTAATTTTAAAACTGAAGGGTTGTATACAGTCAAGACCCATTATGAAGAATCAAAACGTGAAATCAGTTTTGGATTCAACGACATAGCAGAATCGCCCAAAGAAAATTCCCCCATAAACAGCATTCCTGAGAAAAAACCGGAAATCGAAATGGAGGCAAAAACTACACCTATCCAAAGTACCAATCCAAAAACAATTGAAACCAAATCAGAGCCAGCAAAAATCCAGCAAAAAGAACCAGAAGTGCAGGATAATCTTACGGTGAAGGACGTCGAACTAGGAAAGATGCTAAACCAGATGACTTTGAACTGTGATAACAGCGAATACGTCGATTCAATCTCATATTATGACGGAATGGGCCCTGCGCTAATACGACTATGTAAGTATGATTCAGCCATTACATTTTTTGACAAATCCCTAGAGGAGAACCCAGAAAACATTGAAGTTCTTACCAACAAGGGATCTGCTTTGGCCAAGCTTGGGCAGTACAATGAGGCAATAAGCTACTATAACTTGGCACTCAAAATTGAGCAGGATTATTTACCGGCAATAAACAACAAGGCAAACGCCTTAGCGGAAATTGGTGATTTCAAAGAGGCAATATCGCTGTATAATTTAGTCTTGGATAATGAGCCAGCCTATACTGTAGCGCAAGACAATCTTGAGAAAGCAAGTGAAAAGCTTATTCAATTTACTAAAAATCAAGAACAGGTGTCAGTGGACGATTCCGTGATTCAGATATCGGAGGAGCAGTCAGAGATTGTAGTCAAGGCACATGAAGAAGAAAAGCCAGCAAACATACTGGAGCAGATTGGAAGCGTGTTTTCTTTTCTAAGTGTCAACATGTTCGGATTTATGAAATAGATTTGATGATTGAAACACCAATTTCAGATTCGGTAAAAATTACTGTATAATGCATGTAGATCGTTTTGAATGGACATTTAGTGCTTGAGTTCTTTGGAATCAAACTTTCCGATAAGAACCTTATTTTTTGCAAAAACGATGGGTCGTCTTATCAAGCCGGGATATTCTGATAGAATTTTAATTATTTGGGAATCTGTGAATTTTAGGTTGTCTAAATCCAATTCCTTATACATTTTGTCCTTCTTTCTAACAAGCTCACGTGGTGTTATTCCTGCTAATTGTATAATTTTTTTAATTTCAGACTCTGATAGCTTGTCTTTGAAGATGTCCCGTTTTTGTATGTCTAGCTTTAACCTTTCCAGCTCTGATATGGCTCTCCTACACGTTATGCAGGTTGGCTTTAGGTATACTTTCATCAAGGATTTTCCTGAAGCCTAATTTTTAAGACTATCCAGGCTAATTTTAAAGAAAATAGTTTTTGCCCAGTATTTTATTGACAGAGTCAAGAATTTCTTTAAAATCTGTTTTTGGGTCGGTGCTTATCAACAACAATTCAGTGTCGCTTAGTGGAATGCTAATTTGTTTTACCTTGTCATATTCGGTAATGGAATATTTTGCGTTGCCAACCCTATGAGACATGTTTCTACGAGTTTCCCATCTTTTTGCCGCATAGTGAAGCGACATTTTTACTTCGTCAGGAGCAAGCAGTTGTTCTACACCAGTATTGTGGCCTCCAGCGACAAGATCGCCGTTTCTGCCAAGAACACCTACAAATCGTATGGCTTCGTCGGTTTTGAGTAATGTATTACAAATCTCGTTATGATTCATGATTTATCTAATATTATCCGCCTTTTCGGAGTATAAATTGCATTAAAGCTTCTTTGCTGTATTCTATTCCGTGCTCATCCAATGTATGTTTTCCAAACTCTTCTAGAACAATTGGAATTTCTTTGCCTTCTGCGACAAAATCGCAGTCAAAACCATAGTCACGGCATATAAGCTTCATAGCTGTATGTTTACCAGCTAACAAATAACCTTTGTCCAAAATCCAACTAGTGAATGATGTTAGTGGCTTTGTCTTTTTATAGCACAAAAATAGAGTTAGAGAAGCTTTGAAGACTGGAAAATATCTGCCAAAGATAGGAACGTTTGATGGGGCTGGGTTTTGGAAAAGAGCGTTTGCGCACCAACGCGGGAACTTGCTTAGGTCAGTCCAAGTTCCAGATGATCAAATCAAGGTTTTGGTAAACAAGTCATACCAGGAGCTGCCTGCGCCATTACGATTTGAAATAGAAACTAGCGGGATAAGAGAAGAGGATCTAAAGTAAATTTTGATGTAATTTCTACAAACTAGCGAGTTTTGTTATTATGGAAAGGTTTTGACTATAATTGATTGGCCCTTACCAGCTCTCTTCGTTTTAGATCATTTGCTTCTGCTAGTTCGTTTGCAATGAAAATTAACGAATTGATCTTCATTATCTCAATGTTTCTCGGGGATGTCTCGTCTTCTGTTTTGATTAGATCTACTCCATGATATTTATCCAATAATGATTTATTTTCTCTGAACTAGTTATGTATTTAGTTAGGAGTTCTACGTGTTCCTTTTTAGTCAGAAAAGCTAAATATGTGCTCAGGCAAGCGGGACGATCTCTTGCTAGGAGTCTCTAGTATGATGTGAACCTGTTTGTCTAAAATGGTGAATTTGTTGGTTTCCAGCAAAGTGACTGTCTAATTTTACCAAGCATGGGTAAAATAGAATCTTTCATTTTACGCATAGTAATTCATCGATTTTCACGTCAATACGAGTTCTGATAATAGAAATTGGAATCACAGTTAGATTATAATTTTTAACTTGTTAATTCATTAGTATCTAAAACTCTTTTAATAAAATGGACCTAAGCATTGCACTTGCTGGAGGCATAGTCTCAGTTGCAATATTTGCAATACTGTTCAATTACAATTTTGTGAATAATTCAATTTATGATTTTGCACTATCGAGATCAGAAATGTCAAAAATTGAAGATTCTATTTCAAAAACTGTCATAAACATTCAGTATCCAAGTGCATCATCGGGAAGCAATCTAGTTAGTTTCAGCTTGGCGGAAAATGGAACCGAAGAACTATGGAGTTTTGATAAATTCACAGTACTGGTTACGTATGATGCTGATATTGGTGGAGTTTCGACACCAACTACTGAAAAACTTAGCTTCAACAGTACTCAGTCTTTTGCACAAGCTGGAAGTGACAGTGGAAACACGCAGTTTGCAAGACCAAACTCAGATGTTTCGCCGGGAAATTGGGAGGATGCATCAGGAGGAGATAATGACACATTTCTGTATGATGAGATCAATGAATCTGTGAGAAGTGATAGTAACTATGCAAGATCAGCTACCTAAATCTTATTTCTCCGACAACAGACCAGTGGACAGCAGGTTTGTCTAGTGTAATTGATCCGCAATCATCAAGCAATCACATAGTCAGTTATGTTTATAGAAAGAATACAGCTGGTGGAATTACAGTAGCTATTACAACTAGACTTATGCAGGGAGGAACACAAATAGCTAGTTGGACACACAGCGATGTTGGGTCATCTTTTACATTAGCACAACAAATACTAACTGGTGTACAAACTGACTCCATTACAAATTATTCTAATTTAAGATTAGAGTTTACAGCAACAGCAAGTGGTCTTGATCTAGGAGGAAGATCTGGAGATATATCTTGGGCGGAATTTCAGGTTCCTCCAGCACCTGGAGGCACTTATGATTGCTCTAGTGCAAGTATTTCTTTTGGTCAGTGGACAATAGACAGAATTACTTCAGATAGTCTTAGATCCTAAAATACTAAATACTGATGAGCTTGGTAAAATTTGCATAAAATTAACAAATAATATAATTTCAGGCGGTAATGTAAAAATTGTAGTTTCTACAGATAATGGTAAAACAGATACGCAGACAATGATCGTATAAATAATCAAATTATCATCTAACTCGCCGTTTTGATGAAGTTAGATATTATTTCATGGGTTGATGCTTTGAAATTTCCAACTAATCATAGTGTTCGATAACGTAGTTGCGTTGTATTTTTACGACGAATGGTGGGGAAGCCTATTTTTACCAGATATTATCAAAAACAGATTGCTCGGTACTTGGTTATTCTGCAAGTATCAGATTTTCTTTTTTATTCTTAAAACTATTTACGGTGTATGTTAGTTTATCAAGACCGTCAGGTATCGGGTTTGCACAGTTACCACACTTTGGAAAAACAATTTCTGCATCATATTCTACTTCTCCAATGCATTTGTTACATTTAGTACAGCGTATTACCTTTGTATCATATATGTTCAATTCGGAATCGTTCTCCTTTTGAGAGATGAGCTAAACAATGACAAGAGGATACACATATTGTATTATCGTTCACTAATCTTATAAAGAAGATTGTCAGTTAAATGAAAATTTGTTTGGTTTTTACAATAAACGGACAACAGAATATACAAGAATTGCCATGACATTAAAATCCTTAAAGAATATAATTCTGGAATTTACCAGACATCATCAACTTCGTCCAATTCTCGATAGTCAACTGGAGGCTCCTTGCGAAGAATTTTCAATCTCGAGATGTCCCTGTCAAAAAACAAGTCTGCAGTCCAGTCAAGCAAAACCCTTAGTCTTTTGTCTGCCCTTGGAATTTTATTAAGGTATATTGATCTCCAGATCCACCAGGCCAAAAACCCATGAATGTTCATGCCAAGTATGGATGCTATCCCAGTTCGTTTTCCAATGATTGCCATCTGGCCCTTTGAGTGGTATTCGATTTTCTTTTTTTGTCGACCATTTATACCTGCAAAAATATTATGTGCTGCGATTTTTCCTTGTGCTTCTGCGTTTTGTGCAGTTGGAGGATATGGTTTTTTTGTACTAGGATCAATTGCAAGACTGCAATCACCAATCACGTATACTCCCGGAAAATCAAGAGTTTCTAAAAACTCGTTAACAATTATTCTGCCCCTCTCAGTCTTGAACACAGAATTCTTAATTGTGTCTACAGGTGTGACACCTGCAGTCCAGACAAGCGTTTTTGTTTGTATTGAGGTCAGCGTTTTGTCCTTGACAGGGGTTTTGGTTGGATCAACTGCGTCTTTTATTATAACCTCGGAGCCATCAAAATTTACAACCAAAGTGTTTAGCATGATTTCGATTCCGCGCTGAATCATCTTGTCCTTTGTAAACTGTGCAAGTCTTTCGCTAAATCCAGGCAGTATGGATGGCAGCGCCTCTAAAATAATCACCTTTATTTCATTTTCATGAATGTGTGGATAGTGTTTCTTTGTATCATGCATAAAGTCAAGTAGTTCCCCCGCAGTTTCGATTCCCGCAAATCCACCACCTACAATAACAAATGTCAGTAAGCTTTGTCGCAAAATTGGATTGGTTTCGTTTTCAGCTTGTTCCAGCATGTCTATTATCCTGTTTCGCAAGACAACTGCGTCGTTGAGTGTCTTCATGGTGTATGCATAAATTTCAACACTCTTGTTCCCAAAGAAATTCGTCTGGCTTCCTAGTGCCACTACCAAATAATCATAGTCTAGTGAAATTCCCCTTTTTTCATTGGTTCCGTATAATGTGACTCGTTTTCCATACGGGTCTATGTTTTTGACCTTACCCTCATAGAATCTTGCCTTTTTACAAAGCTGCCTTGTCGGCATTACAATGTGTCTGGTCTCAATCATTCCCGATGCCACCTGCGGCAGCATGGGCGTAAAAAGCAGAAAATTGTCCTCAGAAACTAGCGTAATTTCGGCCTCCTTGTCCTTTTTAAAATGGGATTCAAGTGCTCTCGTGCAGTCTATTCCGGCAAATCCTCCGCCCAGTACCAAGATACGCTTGTTTGTCACCTTTATTCTTCCAAATCAATCGATATAACGGTTGATTCACTAAATTCATCAACTTTTTCTATAATTTTTGCTATCTGGATGCTGAAGCGCATAAATATTGCACGTGAAATTACATACTCATGAAGAAAGAATATGTCGTAGTTAGAATTGATGCAGCACCAGATGGCGCACCATATGTCATACTATCGTTGTCGCTAACCAAGGATTTCAAGGAAAGCAATCAGCCACTCCAGTCTCCATTTGGTGGAGGAGTGATGGGATTTACAAACATGGACGACATGATGAAAAACCTAAACAAAATGTTATCCGGTGGAGCATTTGGGGGACAAAGCGGCCTTACATCACTCAAAGTCGACATGCGTGAATACAAGGATCTTGGCATATCAGTTGGCGACAAGGTTTATTTGGAAATCTCTAAAGCGGAATTATCTGGTGTATAATCTCATCTAGAAATTTCTGTTCTCAAAATTTCATATGCCTTTGATGCATCCTCTTCCTTTAGAACCAACACGATATCGTCTTGGGAGAAAAATGCGTTTTCAAGCTCAATTCCGTTGCTGTGGAGTAGTTCTGCAACATAGGATACAACATCTGAGCGGTTCTGCTCCTGTGATATTCTGATTTTGATTTTTGCAAGTCCCGTACTAAACAGCTCCTTTTCGTGTGGGATCGACTCGAAGAGTTTTCTGACATCAACTAGATCCTCTGTTAGTACCCTAAACGAATCAGCTAGCCTAAAGAACTCGTAATCGGAATTCATCTCTGAAAACTTGTTCATAAGAGATGCTGCTTCGTTTGCCCCAAGCTCGTTTGCTGAGAATCGTATGTTCAGTATTCCATCAGTCAAAGAAAGCCTTGCATTTTTTAGTATGGATTCTGTCTTGACATCGTCTTTTTCTAAAAATGAATCAGCGTAGCGTTTTATTGCAACTACAACAGTATTGAGGTTCACAGGATTGCCAATCTGGCGTTCAACATCTGGCTGGATTTTTACTGCAAGTGCAGTATAGTTAATGACGTCCATTTTCATGCAGTCGTAAATTGAGCGATTCTTAGTTATGATCTCCCTTACTGCTTCTGGCACGGAAGTAATGGTCGTTCTCACAAGAACTTTATCCAGTGTCAGATTTATTAGTCTTATGTAATTTTATCTAATAAATTACATAATCTTTAAATAATGTCATGTATATTACATACCTTAGGTGAATATGACAGTGTTATTCGACGACGAATTTGACAGAATCTTCAAGAAAATGTCCAGCTCCTTTATGGATCTAGACAATGTCTTTGAGGAGTCTGAAAAATCAGGCAGCACGACTTTTGGTCCATTCTATTACGGTTATTCAATGACCGTTGGACAAGACGGCAAGCCTGTAATAAAAGAATACGGAAACGTAAAGCCTGGGTTACTCCCAAGCTCAGAATCTAGGGAACCATTAATTGATGCAATTGTTGACGAAAAGGAAAAAACCCTAAAACTGATTGCAGAAATGCCAGGTGTTGAGAAAAAAGACATCAATGTTGTGGTTGAGGGTAAAACAGTCCATATCGATGCAGAACATGGCGAGAAAAAGTACCACGGCAATGCGCCAATAAGGCACGAGGTAGATGAGGACTCGGTAAAGGCCACATACACAAATGGAATTTTGGAGCTGGTCTTTAAGCTAAAGGAGCAAAAGCCAAAGGGTAAAACGGTGGAGGTTAACTAAACCTCTAATTTTTTGGTGATGAAAAATGAGTGAAATAATATTAAAAATTGATGAAATTTCCCAACGACATGTTGGAAAGGGCATAGCAGTAA
>JACRJT010000006.1 GCA_016215465.1 Nitrososphaerota archaeon
AATGCAATCATAACTATGGCAGACTCTACGCCTATGACTCCTCGATGGGATTGTCTATGTCCTTTTCTAATAAGGTTCATTGGATTTCTATGATGATGTTACAGTATATCCTAGAGTGTGATCAGGATGATCAAACATTGAATCGTTTGAATGTTTTGATACTAGAAATTATTATTTAAAAAAATTTAAAGTCATAATCAAATAGAATTGATGTTTGTTTAAATGAAACAGACAACAACTCAAATCATTATTATAATTTCTATTCTACATGAAATACACAAAAACTAATTTCATTAACAATATCGAAAAAAACCAAAGTCCGAAATCTGTAGATAGCAGTGGTGTTATGCAATGAGCATTCAGGAAGAACTGATCACATCATTGTCATATTTTGGATTAGAAAAGACAGATGCAATGGTATACTTGGGACTATTACAAATGGGCTCAGTAACTGTAGGCACCATGTCTGCAAAACTCGATATTGATAGAGGAAAGGCATACCGTTCTCTCAACAAATTACGAAATCTGGGTTTGATCACTACAACATTTTCAAATCCAACAATTTGTAAGGCAATAGAACCAAAAGAGGGACTAACCATAATCATGCAAAGAAGAGAAGACGAAATCATTACTATGCAAAAACTGTCTCGCAATATTGTAGAACAACTACAACAAATTACTAGACCGGAAGCAGTATCAGAGATCTCATCTTTTTCAATAATTCAAGGCCGTGCAAACATTTATGCACGAATTGGAAAATTGATTCAAGAGTCCACCAGAACAATTTACATTGTCACTACCGTCGAAGACATACTGAGAATGTACCACACTGCAATCCCAGAAAAAATAAAGATGTGTAGACAAAACAAAGGTGATGTTAGAGTACTGACCTACACCAATTCTGAGAACCTCTTGCCATTAGTCAATAGACTAAATGCATCAGAATCAAGAATTGGAAAACTACCGTCAAAAAGCAGAATGATCGTAGAAGAAGGAGGCCAGTTAATCATGTCAGGGTCCATAAAAGAATCAATGGACTTGAACGATGACAACGATTCCATAATGTACACAAATTCGTCCGAAATGATAAACAACATGTACAGTTTATGTACGCACCTCTGGAAGAAAGCAAAATCTATCGAGTTGTTGACATAACAACTTGGTTGTAATTTTTTTAAATCAATAACTTTTTTTAACTTATTATTATTCTAAAAGTAGGATTTGCACTTAATCTGACAAAGTCAGAGTCTTTTTTTGCAATTTCTTTGTAGATCGGTTCTATGTTTGTAGCTATTTGGAGAGATTTTAATGCGTCAGTTATTTTTCCTTGTAAAAGCAACGACTTTGATTTATTAAATAATGCATGTGTGTTATCTGGGTTTACCGCCAATATTTGGTTAAAGCAGACTATTGCTTCTTTTTGTTTTCCCATAACTTGAAGAGATTGTCCTTTTTGGAACAGAATTCCCATATTATGTGGTTCAATTTGAAGAGCTTTATTCAGTAATTCTACAGAATCAGAATGTTTTCCAATATTTGCAAGTGAATTTGCCTTGTTTACAATTGCCGCAAAATTACTTGAATTAGTTTTGAGAATTTGATCAACACATTCGATTGATTTTTCATGTTGACCTAGAATTGAGAGTATCAGGGCTTTTTCAAGTAACGAATTATTATTTGTCTGCTCTATTTCCAAAATTTTCTCATGTAACAAGAGCGACTCAGCGTACTGACCCATTGCTTTCAATGACATTCCCTTATGATATAGCGACATTATGTGATTTGGTTTTGTTTTCAGTATTTCATCATAGCAGGAAACGGAATCGGTGTAGTTACCAATCTTATATAGAATCATTCCTCTTTGGAACAAACATTCAACATTACCAGGATTGATCTTTAATGCATGATCAAAAGCTCTTTTCGCATCTTCAAGATTACCAAGATTACCAAGACAGAGTCCCATGTAATATAACGTGTCACGATATTGTGGATTTATACAATGGATATTTTGAGCGTATTTTAGTGCATCCTCATGCTTCCCAATTTTTAGTAAAATGATTGTTTTGTTGTATAACGCATCTAGATTATTAGGTTCTAACACCAATGCTTTATCGCAATACAGCAATGCATCTTTTATCATATCCAGATGTGCAAGGGATGCGGCCTTATGCACAAGGGACAAAGTATGATCTGGTTCTAACTCAAGCGCGTGATCAAAGTATGAGATTGCCGCTGTGAATTTTTCCAGCTTATTCAATATCATGCCTTTATGAAATATGGCGTCAGTGTGGTCGGTATTTTTTTGCAAGATTTGATCAAAAGCCAAAATAGCTTCATCGTATCTTTCTGTATTTTCAAAGATCAATCCTTTATTAAATAAGGCCAAATGATGATTTTCTTCTATATCGAGGACCCGGTTAAACATCATCAACGCTTCATCGTGTTTATCGATTAAAATCAAAGAGTAACCTTTGTAGTATAACGCATTAACATTGCTTGGATTGATTGTCAGGGCCTTGTCAAAGTAGGTGATAGCATCATTGTGGGAGTTGAGCTGTGCAAGTGAGATTGCCTTTCCAAGTAGTGCATCAAAGTGGTTTTGGTTGATTGTCAGAACCTTGTCAAAGTAGGTGATAGCGTCGCTGTGACAATTAAGATGTGTCAACAAGAGACCTTTGTGACACAATGCATCTGAAGAAGTAGGAATAGATTCTAGAATTTCATCATATATTTTATCGGCATCATTAAACCTTTTAATTTTTTCTAAGCATGTCGCTTTTCCAAATAATGAATCAAGGTGTTTTTCATTTATTGCTAGTGCGTGGTCATAGCAAGACAAAGATGTCATGTAATCTCCAATTTCTGATAGGGCCTGAGCTTTGTGATAAAATGACAAATAATGTAGTTCATCGTATTGTGCTACTTTATCAAAACAGATTACTGCATTCTGATATTGTTTGCTGCTGTATAGTGTAAGGCCTTTTTGGTACAATATGCTTGCATCGTATGGATTGACTGCCAGCGCTGCATCAAAGCAAGCGATTGCATCATGATGCTTTTGGTTGTAAGAGAGTGCAAGGCCTTTTTGGTAGTATGCGTCGTAGAAGTCGGGATTGATTTTGATTGCCTTGTCAAAACATGTGATTGCGTCGTTGTGGTTGCCAAGTATTGATAGGTCCAGGCCTTTTTGGTAGTATGCGTCGTAGAAGTCGGGATTGATTTTGATTGCCTTGTCAAAATATGTGATTGCGTCGTTGTGGTTGCCAAGTATTGACATGACAAGGCCTTTTTGGTAGTATGCATTGAGATTATTTTGATCATTTTTGATTATTGTGTCGAAATTCAGTAATGCGTCGTCATGTTTTCTTAATATGCAAAGAACAAGGCCTTTTTGGTAGTATGCGTCGTAGAAGTCGGGATTGATTTTGATTGCCTTGTCAAAACATGTGATTGCGTCGTTGTGGTTGCCAAGTATTGACATGACAAGGCCTTTTTGGTAGTATGCGTCGTAGAAGTCGGGATTGATTTTGATTGCCTTGTCAAAACATGTGATTGCATTTTCTAGCATGCTTAGTTTCATTAATGAGATTCCTTTATGATAGAAAGCATCAGGATGTGCTGGGTTGATAGACAGTACTTTATCAAAAAGCATAATGGCGTCACTCTCCTTTGATAGTGCAAAAAGAGTTTTTCCTTTTTCAAGTAGTGCACTTGTGTTATGACTGTCAAGTAGAAGGAGTTCATCAAAACGCAATAGTGCATCATTGTGTTTTAGAATTTTATTTAATAACAAACCTTCGTCAAAAAGCGAACTAGAGTGATTAGGATCTTTTTCTAATATCAATTCATATACGCTTATTGCATCATCTGTTTTACACAGATTAGATAGAGTCCTAGCTTTCTGATATAACGAATCCAAATTATCTGGTACTATTTCTAAAACCTTATTGTAACAATCTAACGCATCGCTATAACTTCCAACAGATGATAACAATAATCCTTCGTTGTATATTGCATCAATAAACTGCGGATCAAGTTTTATGGCACTCTCATAACTAATGAGAGATCTATCGTAATCCCCTATGGCTTGTAATGATATACCCTTATCACAAAGAGCATTAGTAAATTGTGGATTAATTCCTAGAGCCTTGTCATAAAGAACTATCGCTTCATCGTGTTTTCCAAGTGATGCCAGTGTCACACCCTTGTTATAGAGTGCAGATACATTGGTTGGATTTATTGTTAATGTTTTGTCAAAATATGATATTGCATCATTTGTTAGCCCAATCTCAAATAGAGTCTTTGCCTTGAGGTATAATGCATCAGAATAGTTTGAATCAGTTTGTAATGCCTTGTCACAGTAGTCAAGTGCGTCTTCATATTTGTGAAGGGCAAATAATACAAGCGATTTATGATATAATGCAAGAGTATGATTCGGATAGATTCCTAGAACATGATCACAGTAGTCAAGTGCGTCTTCATATTTGTGAAGGGCAAATAATACAAGCGATTTATGATATAATGCAAGAGTATGATTCGGGTTTTCTTTTAGTACTTGCTCTAAATTTGATTGTGACTCGGCATAATTTCCAATGTGATAAAATGAAATTCCTTTATTGAGTATTGCTTGTACATTGCCTGGATATATTGAAAGAGCCTTGTCAAAGTAGGCTAGGGCTTCAACATGTTTAGAAAGTGTTGCTAATTCTACTCCTTTGCCATAAATTGCATCGAAGTAATTTGGATTGATTGCTAGGGCCTTGTCATAAAGAACTATCGCTTCATCGTGTTTTCCAAGTGATGCCAGTGCCACACCCTTGTTATAGAGTGCAGATACATTGGTTGGATTTATTGTTAGGGCCTTGTCAAAGACTGTTAATGACTCATCGGTCCTACCTAATTGGTATAATGAATTTCCTTTATTGGTAAGTAGGTGATCGTTTTGGTTGATTGTCAGGGCCTTGTCAAAGTAGGTGATAGCGTCGTTGTGGGAGTTGAGCTTGGCATACAGGAGACCCTTTTGGTGTAATGCCTCTACATTGTTTGGATTGATTGTCAGGGCCTTGTCAAAGTAGGTGATAGCGTCGTTGTGGGAGTTGAGCTGTGCAAGTGAGATTGCCTTTCCAAGTAGTGTGTCAAAGTGGTTTTGGTTGATTGTCAGGGCCTTGTCAAAGTAGGTGATAGCGTCGTTGTGGGAGTTGAGCCTAGATAAAGAAAATGCCTTGTTAAGTATGCTATCATGATGTGTAGAATCAATTTTTAATGCCTTGTTAAAACAATCTAGTGCTTCTTCGTCATGTCCAAGTAATGACAAGGTTCGTCCCTTATTACATATCGCATCAAAATGATTTGGGAAAACCTCTAATGTTTTATCATAAAATGAGATTGCCAAATCATGTATACCAAGACTAGACAGACAAACAGCTTTATTGTATAATGATATCAGATTGCCAGGATTTTTCTCCAAGATTCTATCAAAGTATTCTATTGCTTGCTCAAAATCACGTAAAGATAACAGCACTTGCCCCTTGCGCAATATTGCTTCCTCAAAGCCAGAGTCAACCTGAATAACTTTGTCTAAACATTCAAGTGCTTCAGCATTTTTCCCTAATTTTAAAAGCGAAAATCCCTTGTTATACAGAGCAAGACTGTGACTTGGATTAAACTCTAGAGATTTATCATAATATGATATTGCGATTTGATGTTTACCAAGACTTGCTAAACAAAATCCCTTGTTAAAGAGAGCATCAGTGTGATGTGGATCAGTTTCCAGTGATTTATCAAAACATGTTATCGCATCATCATATTTCTTTATTGCAGTTAGTGCTAGCCCTTTGTTAAAGATAGCCTCAAAGGCATGTGAATCATTTTCTAGCACCTTGTCATACAGAGCGATTGCTTCTTTGTGGTTGCCAATCTTTGATGTAGCAATCCCTTTGTTGATTAACGACGAAATATGGTTTGGTTCTATATTGAGCGCCTTATCAAAATGAAAAATTGCTTCTTTGTGTTGCTGAAGATTTAGTAATGCTAGCCCCTTTTTGTACAAGCCATCGAAATAATTTGGATCTATCTCTAAGGTTTGATCATAACACGATAATGCCTCATCATGTTTTGATAGTAATGTGAGTGAGTCACCCTTGCAATGTAAGGCATCAAAATAATTTGGATCAATTTCCAGTACCTTATCATATAAAGAAATGGCCCCCTTGTGGTTGCCAAGCTTTGATGTAGCGATTCCCTTGTTAATTAGGGAATTTAGATTATTTGGATCCGTCTTTAGTAACTTATCATAAGAATTGATTGCCTTTGCATATTGATTATCACAATAATAAAAATTCCCAATTAATAATTCCAAGTTTTTATCTTGTTTTGATTGTTGTTTTGGCAATCGGCCTTGTAATTTCTCCCTTACTTTTAGCATACTGACAATTTTTGATTTGCTTTCAGATGACACTATGATAGACTCATTTGTGTTTAATTCTGTCCCTAAACCTTGACTTTCAATTAATCGTTTGATGAGGCCATTTATGATATGCAGTTGATTTTGTGTAACGTCATATGAAGACTCCATAACATTACTTTGTTTTAGAGATTTTTTCTAATATCGTAGTATTTGTTCAAAAAACTCAAACACTGTCTTATATGATTTTTTTAGTTCAGAACATATTGTTTGAAAGTAGGAATAATCCTAGTGTTATTAATAGCATATTCTGCAACTATCAGCATATCATACGCTGAAGAATTTGATATTAGGTTAATTCCTTCAAAGATTGTTGAAAATTCCGACGGAATAATGCAGGTCTTTATTTCTGATGGAGCTAACATCGAGCCAACAAAAATAACTGATCTAACGGTAACGTCGCTTGATTCTTCAATTCTCCATATAGAAAAGGTAAAAGAAAGTGATTCTAGTTTTATCACTGAAGTTTATGTAAAGACTGGTAAGCCAGGAACCACTACCATCTATCTAGCTGCACCTGATTTTACTTCAAAAGAAATTCCAATTACAGTCTACGGCAACAAAAATACTGCATCTAAACTTCTTGTAAAAATTACTCCAGATATATTTACCACAAGCGGCATCAATGAAGGATACATTTCAGTTGAGCTTGCAGATGACGATGGTTTTCCTGTTATTGCAAAAGAAGATACGGTGATTTCTCTTAGTACTGCAGACAGAGAAATTGTTGATTTGGTAAATTCAAACATGGTAATTAAAAAAGGAGATTATTTCACACATGGTAAATTTCATGCCAAAAAATCAGGAGAATCTGTAATTTATGCAACCGCACAGGGAATAGAAACTCAAAGTAGCTCAGTAACAGTCAAAGAGGACGAAGATCTGACCATAAAATCGTACGTTTATCCAAAAACACTATCCATACATGATGCACCTAAGGGATTCATTATTGCACAATTGCAAGATTCAAGTGGAAGGCCAGTAATTGCACAAAAGGACATTACTGTTTTCTATCAAGTTGCTGATTCTGATTATTCAGAGTCCACAAACATTAGTAATAATTACATACAAAAAACATCTGGTTATTTTCAGATAAACAAAGGATCTTACTGGGGGTTTACACAGTACTCACTTCCACAGGGAATAGAAGATGCCTATGACGTATCAATTTCGTCAGAAGATCCACTTGTTTTTGAATCAGAAGAAGTTGAAGCACGGGATTTGGAACTGATGGATGATAAATTAGTTCAATTTGAAACAGTGCCAATTTTGACAACTGGCAAGTCAGAGCTAATTGGAGTTGTTCATTTAGAAGATGAAGACGGTAATCCAATTATTGCAAAAAAGGATTTGACCATAAAAATTGATTCGTCTGATCTTGATTCAATTTCAGTTAATGATGTGACCATTTCTCGTGGAGATCAGGCTGCCTTGGTTTATGGTAGAATAAGTCACAGTGTGCCTTCGGATTTACAGCTGAGACCCATAGTAAACGAAGGTGAATTTACGTCTGTGGACTCCTTCGGTCCTGACACGAATTCGCTAGAATTGATAGTAGAACCTCTCATATCAGAGGTATTGGCTGGAAGTAACTTTCCTCTTGTATTCTATTTAAAAGATGGAGATGAAGTCACTAACTTTTCAGAGGATGACGATGTTTTCATGTCTCCCAATGACTATGTTAAGATTCAACCAAAAAAAATATTGTCAAAAGACAATTTAGTTTTGATTGATGCCAAATCAGTAAAAAAGGGAATAGTTGATCTAAATTTTGAGGTTGGTGATTTTAAGGCAAGTCCCATAATTGACAATCTTTCGTCAGAACAGGCAAGTATAGTTTTGGATCACTCTAAAACAATTTTTGCTGGAACAAACGACGTGTTTGCAGTTCAGATTCTTAATTCAGCGGGACAACCAACATTTGCAAATGAGGATGTAGAAATCAATGTTATTGTAAAAAACCAAGCGTTGTTTGAAATGCCATCTAAAGTAACCATAGAGAAGGGCAAATATTATAGCCTCTTTGATGTTGCACCAAAAGGAAGCGGTGAAACCGAAGTTTCACTATTAGCAAAAGAGATGCCCTTAGCTACTGAAAAGATATCAGTTACAAGTGCTACGCCCGTGCTTCTAATTTCTAGTCCAACAAACATTAACGCGACAGATACCCTCATTGCGACACTTTCCGCAAATGCGAATTCCAAGGCCCTTGTAGGAATGAACGTGAAATGGGAAGTAAGCGGCGGATATACACAAATTTCTGACAGTACAACTAGTCCCACCGGAGAGGCAGCAATCATGATTACACCACAGAAAAACCCACTTGTAATAACAGCAACTGTAAGCGGATCGTGGTATTCATCGGCAACAATTTCAAAAACAATTAGTGTGAATAATTTAGAATCCATAGTGATTACGAATGTGGTAGAAAGCGAATCATACAAGCCATTTGAAGTATATGGGATAGATCCTGTCATGATTATAATTCCAAGCGCGATAGGCATAGTTGGCTTTTTACTAAAAAAGAATGGCCAGCTAAAAATAAAAAAATAAAATTTTAAGATCACAATTCGTCTGGAATTTTACTTATTCGTGAAAACAAAAAAATCGTATGTTCGATTTGAACATCGAATTGATTATCAAATCTGATTTTTATCTTACTGTATAGAGGTCGTGATCAAATTAGCTAATCTAAATTTTAATCATAAAATCAAGAAAAGTTGGAATAAGATCCTAAACAAAAATGAAAAAAAAGAGAAAAATTTGCTGTTTCACTCATTGTTAAGTGGAGATGACATAACACTAGATGTTTGTTCTTTTGAGGAAGTGCTCCCCTACTCGTTATTGTCAGTTCCAATCTCAGCAATAACATCCAACGATAGCGTTTGGATAGCAACATCGATGTTATCAAGAATATCTGATATCACTGATAATTTGGTAGTAGTTGAGGATGAATTCCCAATAGGTACGATCAGTCCATATGAAATAATGCATGGTTTACGGAAAAACCCCACACCGCGTTACTTGCAAGAAAACGTTACCAGAATCATGAATGTGGATTTTTACATAGACTCACGGAACATTAACCTCATTGATGTTTTGAATCGAATGAACAAAACAAAAAATCCTTTCACCATAATAGAAAATGGCAAGCAGAATTTTTCTCAATTTTCGATAAAACAAATTCTCGAGATAGGCGCCCTTTGTAAAACAGACATAACGGTAGCCATGTTTCCCAAAAAGAAGACTCCTACATTCAAAAAAGAAGACAAAATCAGAAATGTCATTGAATTATTGTCGGAAAACAATAACAAACTCATTTTACTTGAAAACGGAGTCTCATTTGTAAGTCATAAAATTGTACTTGATAAAATAAAGGATCTAAACAATACACAAAATGAAAACATTTTAGATCTGAGCGCAAGTACGTTCAAAACAATTACCCCAACCCTAATCTCTGAAAAACTAACACTGGCAGAAATTTGTAAAATTATGCAGAATATGGAAAATCCATATGTCATGACAGCAGATTATGTCATAACTCCATATGACATACTAGAAGTTCTTTGCAAGGAGATGTGATCTTGACTAGTAGCACTGCAACAAGAAAGTCGATGAGCAGACTAAAAGAACATTTGGACATGATGAAGCAGGAACTAAACAAAACAAACAAACAGATCAAACAACTTGAAAACAAAAATGCCACAGAGTGGGAAAACCTTGACAAAGTAGATGGAAAATCCATTGATGATCTAAAACAGCATGAAAACGATATTACAAGAGAAATAGTCAATATTCAAAAAGAAATCAAGAAATCAAGATCAAGGACTTTGTTAATAGCAGAACTTTCAGTCCTGCCTGCTTTATTTTTGTTAATTTTCATGTCTGGTGTTATGGATAATCTATTTGATTCCTCACCAGAAAACCCAGTTGGACAAATGAAGACCAGATATTTTACAGAAAATTTGAGAGGTGATACGGTAGATACATGGAAATCGTGGAGACTAACGGGTACAGCACTTGCCGTAAACATTTTGAAATCCCCAAGAGTAACAGATCATCAGTTAGATGTAATTCATAACGCCATAGATTCTGAGAAAACAATTGAGTTTGATGATTCCATAGTCCATAAAGGACCAAGGGGGACTACGTCTGTCTATTACCAAGGATGGGCTGGTGCGTTAAAAAGCGCTACAAATGAGAATACAAAATATCAGGTCCCAATTGATTTTGATTTTATCAATTCATCAGGTGGGGAAGGAGATATCATCATAACACTTTCTAATATCAAAGATAGTGATGGATATACAGGATATACAAAATCCATAACAGAAGAAAATGAGATTTTAAAATCATTCATAACAATTTATGACATATCGAATCTGACAGACGAGCAGCTTGCCACAATTGTACGACACGAGTTTGGTCATGCATTAGGTCTTGGACACTCTACTGCGACTGAGGATCTTATGGCACCTACAATAGACATGACGATCCCGTACATTTCTGAATGCAATGTAGACGCAATAGTTGATTTGTATAATGCAAATGAAGGCAAACAGACTGTCTGTGAAAAATAATTAGAATCCGTTTTCGTTTAGTATTAGTCCAAGTAATGCAGCACGTGTGAACTTGCCATATTCTGCTTGTTTGAAATATTTTGCCTGTTTTGTATTGTCCACATCGGTAGAAATTTCATCTATTCTTGGCAGGGGATGCATTATGATTGCATTTTCTTTCATTTTGTGAATTACATCTAGTCCAATCTTGTAGCTTCCCCTTACCTTTTGGTATTCTTCCTCATCAGGAAATCTTTCTTTTTGAATTCGGGTAACATAGATGACATCAAGTTCATCAATGTATTCTTCCAGATTGGTTGATTCTTTTAGTGAGAGTTTTTTCTGAATTTCATAGATAGAGTCAGATCTGATTTTTAGAGATTCTGGAGATATCAGTCTTATATCGACATCATAGTTTGCAAGTGCATACAGTAATGAGTAGACGGTTCTTCCATACTTGAGATCTCCAATTATTCCGATTTTAAGGCCGTCAATTTTGTTTTTTTCTTTTTTAATTGTGTAAAGATCTTGTATTGCCTGAGTCGGATGCTCTTCTGTTCCACTACCTGCATTAATGACTGGTTTTGAGGAAATTTCTGCTGCAAATCTGCTAGAGCCATCAAGGGAGTGTCTTAGTGCCAAAATATCAGAGTATATCGACATCATTCGAAGAGTATCTGCAAGGCTTTCCCCCTTTTTTGTTGATGATAATGAAACATCGGAAATTCCAATTGAGATTCCTCCAATTAGCGCCATTGCGGCCTGAAAGCTTAGTGTTGTACGGGTGCTCGGTTCAAAGAACAGATAGCCCAGGGTTTTACCCCTTCCAAGTTCTCTTCTTTCGTTTGGGTCCATTTGGATTATCTTATCTGTTGCGGCAAAGATTTTTTCAAACTGTGGTTTTTCCAAGTCCTTCACAGAAATGATGTCTTTTTGATAAAATTCGTTCATTTCTTTCAATGATATATACTGGTTAGTATACAAAGTATTCTGATGCAGGAGTCAAACCTGATTGTTAGACGCATAAAGGACGGTACCGTAATTGATCATATTGAGGGCGGAAGAGGTCTAAAGGTGCTTGAAGCGCTTGGCATAGACGGAAAGGATGGCAATGTAATTACAATAGCACTAAACGTTCCAAGCGGAAAATTCAATAAAAAAGACATCATAAAAGTGGAAAACAAGTTCCTGCAAGACTTTGATACAAACAAGCTTGCAGTCATATCTCCAAAGGCCACAATCAACATTATCAAGGACTACAAATTAGTAGAAAAAAGGCGCGTCTTTTTACCAAATAAAATTGAAAAGATATTTCGCTGCTCAAATCCCGATTGCATAACAAACAGCAACGAAGACATAGAGTCGACTATGGATGTGATAGATAAGACAGGCCTTGTTTTGCGATGCAAGTATTGCACAAGAATTCTTGATGTGAATCAGCTAAAGTACTGTTAAAAAATTTAAAACAAGTTTTTTGGGAATTTATTGTCCCAGTATAATGAACATCATGACTATTCCGTAGATTGCGATTGACTCGACCATACCTACGAAGATGAATACTTTTGACTGTAATGCCGGATTTTCGCTAATTACAGCTAAACCTGCAGAACCCACGTAGCCAAGTCCAATTCCAGCACCAAATGCTGCAAGACCGAATGCAAGACCTGCGCCCAATATTTTCAGGGAGCCAGAATCACTTGATGTAGTAGCAGCTTCTTCCGCAAATGCAAAACTCGTAGCTGCTGAAAGTGAGACTAATGCTGTCAAAAGCAATAATGCGAAAGGTTTCATTTTCAATTACGCTCCAAAATTTCCATTATTTAAATCATGGTGTACTTTTTTGAATTTTTTCCAAAGTTTTACTTTTGAATGATTTCAATTCATTTTTTACTGATACAACTTGATTGTCATATTCTGCTTCAAGTGATCTGCTTGCATCGTCGATCAATTTTTTGATGTCTTGTTTTGCCATTACTTTCTCTTCTCCATTGCGGCCTTTACTTTTTTTAATCTTGCGAATTCTTCTCTTTCTCTTTCCTCAAGCGTAGATAAGATGAACTTTATGCGTAATCTGTACTGTGGGATGATGACGTTTTCTAATGCGTTTAGGAGTTTCTGTGTCTTTTCAAGTGCCTTTGCTAAAGCAAAAATGGAATTTTCGTATTCTGCTGCCTTGCATATTTTGGGGAGCAGAGCCTTGATTTGCTTTGCTGCTCTGTCTATTGAGGAGTTGGTATCGGCAAAGCCATAAGGCATTGATTTTGTATCCTTTTCTGTAACGTTTAGTGTTGGAATCGATACGTCAACAATTCGCTTTATTTTTGTGTCAACCTCCATTACTGCCGGCGTGGATTGTGCAACAGAATCAACGGTAGATGTTCCAAGTGAGAGATACGCGTCGTTTACAGATTTGTAGACATCTTGGAGTGGATCCCAGATTCCGCCTCTTGCCTTGTTTGCCTCTGTGATCATTTCTTCGATGTTTTTGAGCAAAACTTTTCTTTTGTCATCAAGAATTTTTTGTACCATTACGGCAACTTGGCTTGAACGTTTGTATTTTAGCAGCTCAATCTTTGTTGCCGCGACGTTTTGTCCAAACGACATTTAGTTATCGTTCCTTGTAATATTGATCGATAAACTTGTCTTTTATCTTGGTTAGTTCGTTCTTTGGCAATAATGATACGACCTTCCATTGCAGTGAAAGTGTTTCTTCAATTGTTCTGTTTTCATCCACTGCCTGAGTCAGAAAGTCTTTTTCAAATGAATCGCCAACCTCTAGATACTTCAGGTCGACTCCGGTAAGGCCTGCCTTTCCGACAATTCCCGCCAATGCACGAACTTCTTGTGATCTTGAATAAGCGTCATAGTTCTGGTTTGAGACTTCTTGGTGATCTGCCCTTGTTCTTCCCTCTCCAATACCGTCTTTCATGATTCTACTAAGGCTCATGAGAATATTGACTGGCGGATAAACTCCTTGTCTGAATAAATCTCGTCCAAGGACAATTTGTCCTTCGGTGATGTATCCAGTAAGATCAGGAATTGGATGAGTAATATCATCTGATGGCATTGTCAAAATTGGCATTTGTGTTACGCTTCCCTTTCTTCCATGCAGTCTTCCTGCTCTTTCGTAAATTGTTGAAAGGTCAGTGTACAGGTATCCAGGGTACCCCTTTCTTCCTGGCACTTCCTCTCTTGCCGCACTGATTTCTCTTAATGCCTCTGCATAGTTTGTCATGTCTGTAAGAATTACCAATACGTGCATGCCAAGATCATATGCAAGATATTCTGCTACGGTTAATGCAACACGTGGCGTGATTATTCTTTCGATTGCAGGATCGTCTGCTAGATTCAAAAATAATACACTACGCTTTAGTGCGCCGGATTCCTCAAGGCTTCGCTTGAAATATTCTGCCTCAGAGTACTGCACTCCAATCGCTGCAAACACGACTGCAAATTCATCGGTTGTTCCAACTACTGCTGCTTGTCTTGCGATTTGTGCTGCCAAAATGTTGTGTGACATGCCAGAGCCTGAAAATATTGGAAGCTTTTGGCCCCTGACTAGTGTTAGCATTCCATCGATGACAGAAACTCCAGTTTGGATGAAGTCCCTCGGATATTCTCGTTGTTCTGGGTTCATTGGTTCTCCGTTTATGTCTAGAAATTTAGAGGCAATCGGATCTGGTAATCCATCAATTGGTCTGCCAAGGCCATCAAATACTCTTCCCAAAACTTCTTCTGATACTGGCATTTCCATTACTTTTCCCATGAATTTGGCACTTGTGCCAGAGACTGAGAGACCTGTTGTTCCCTCAAAGACTTGGACAATTGCTTTGCCGTTACCCACTTCGAGTACCTTTCCTAATCTTTTTTCTCCGCCGGTGGTTTGAATTTCAACTAGTTCGTCAAATGCAGCACTGTCTACTCCGTCCACTACTACTAGTGGGCCTTTGATTTCCGCAATTTTGCTGTATTGCACTCCGCCTTGTGTGCTCAATTTGTAACTTTGACTCCAATTCTTTTGAATTCGTCGATAATTGTTGTTTCAATCTGGTCTAATTTTGCAATTTGATCATCAGGAATTTCCATTCTTGCTTTTAGTAGTGTTGCAATTACTGGCATCGCCCTAATGTCTGCAAGCGATGCACCGTCCTTTAGTGCCTTTTGTCCCTGTCTGTAGAATTCAACAAGTAATTTCAGTAATTTAAGTTGTTTTTGTGGGCTGCAGTATGTGTCTACATCGTCAAAAGAATTTTGCTGCAAGATTCCAATTTTGATCATTCTTGCCACTTCTAAAATCAGCTTTTCCTCATCTGGAAGTGCCTCAGGACCCAGCAGTCTGACAATTTCCTTTAGCGTGTCTTCTCTTTGTAAGATTCCATATGCCTCACTTCTTAGCTCAAACCATTCTTTACTTACGTTGTCTCCCCACCACTTGCCTATATCTGCTAGATATCCAGAATAACTGTTCATCCAGTTAATTGATGGATAGTGTCTGGAATATGCTAATTTTGCATCTAATGCCCAGAAAGTTTTGATGAATCTCATGGTGTGAGTTGTAACTGGTTCGGTAAAGTCTCCGCCTGATGGGGAAACTGCGCCGACAAGTGTTACAGAGCCATCACGGTCTGGACTTCCAAGTGCTCTAACTCGTCCCGCTCTTTCGTAAAATTCTGCTAATCTTGATGCCAGGTATGACGGATAGCCTTCTTCTGCGGGCATTTCTTCTAGTCTTCCGCTCATTTCTCTTAGCGCTTCGGCCCATCTGCTTGTAGAGTCTGCTACTAGGACTACGTCTTTTCCCATGTCTCTATAATATTCTGCAATTGTAACTCCTGTGTAGATACTTGCTTCTCTTGCAGCTACTGGCATGTTGCTTGTATTTGCAACAAGAACTGTTCTGTCCATGAGCGGTTTTCCAGTACGTGGATCCTTGAGGTGTGGAAATTCTACCAATACTTCGGTCATTTCGTTTCCTCGTTCTCCGCATCCAATGTAAACTACGACTTGAGAGTCAGCCCATTTTGCAATTTGGTGTAATGTGACTGTCTTTCCTGTGCCAAACGCTCCAGGGATTGATCCTGTGCCCCCTTTTGCAATTGGAAAAAATGTGTCAATTACACGTTGTCCTGTCAGAAGTGGAACTGTTGGGTCGTATCTGCTCTTGTATGGTCGTGGTTTTCTTACGGGCCACATGTGATACATTTTGATTGGAATTTTACTTTCATTTGTTGTCGCAAGTTCTGTTTCTAAATCATAGTCGCCTTCACTCACAATCTTGGTTATTTTTCCTCCAGGATGATCCGGTGGGACCATTATGCTGTGATCAATTAAATCAGTTTCTTTTACAGAGCCAATAACGCTTCCTGGTTTTACTTCATCGCCTGTTTTGACAAGAGGCTTGAACTTGTATTTTTTTGTCATGTCAACTGGAGTTGTTGTGATTCCTCTTCCGATGAAGGAACCTGACTTTGCTGCAAGATCTTTTAGCGGTCGTTGAATTCCGTCATAAATTTGGCCGATGATTCCAGGTCCAAGCAATACACTTAATGGGTTACCAGTTCCTATGACTGGTTCTCCTGGTTTTAATCCACTGGTTGATTCGTAAACTTGAATGAATGCAGTGTCTCCTGTGAGACGAATTACTTCGCCGATAAGTTTTGCGTTGCCGACAGATACTGTCTCGTACATTTTTGCATCAGACATTCCGTCTGCTCTAACTGCCGGCCCACTAACCCAAATAATTTTACCTTTTGCTGCCATACCCGCTTACCTACCGAATTTTGATGCAATATCTTTCCTTATTAAAGGCTTCAGGCGTTCAAGTCTCGCATCGATCGTATTATCAAATTTCATAGTGCCATCTTTTGATTGGACTTTAATTCCTCCAAGGCAATCTATAACATCATTTGATAGTGTAGCGCCTGGAAATTTTGACAACAATGATTGGACGACTGATTTGTCTTTTGAATTTGTTTGGATTATAATATCAGGAGTTCCTATAGTTCGAATTGATTCTTCTAACATTGATGAGATTAATTTGGAGTAATCGCTGTTGCGATCTGCGTCTTGAATTTTCTTTATTGCCTTATCGAAAACTTTTTCGATTGATTCTTCGATCAGTACTAGCTGCTTGTTTCTAGAATCTAGATCGGCGTTGCCGATAATTTGCTTTTCAAGTTTTTCTGCCTCCTTTTTGCCTTCAGATATGATTCTGTCATATTCTTGCTCAAGTGAGACATGGGAGTTTGACAGTGCGTCTTGAGATGACTTGAGGGCATCTTTTAGGTTCGAGAGGATCTGTTCTTCTGTGTTATGAATGATTTTTTCTACAGTTTGCTCTAGTGCAGAATCAGAACCCATTATTTTGGGCTCAAATCCTAATAGATTTTAATGTTTGGAAAGATTTTAAACTCCTCTCAAAAACGATAGATTGTCTTGGTAGTTGCTGAACTAAAACTTGGAAGTATAATTTTGCCTAGGACAGAATCTCCTCAGGCAATATCACGACTTGCCGAGTTTGAGTGGTTTCATAAAATAGAAACAGAAAACGATTTGGTAACGCCAGAAATCGACGACTTGCTCCTCAGGGCTCAAAAAATGTACCAGTCAGTTGATGATGTGGTAAAGGGCCTGCAAATTCCACTTCAGGTTGGAATTTTAGAAATTCTATTCAAGGGAACTGTGATCAAAAAGAAGCAATATGAGTTAGATGAGGTTGAGACGATCGTTTCTGACTTGGAGAGAAAAAGTCCAAGTATAATAGAAAACGCCGCAAAACTACTTGATGATCACGCAGCAACGCAACATTCCATTGAGGAATATTCTACAATCAAGGAAACACTCGGCATTGTAAAAAAGCTAAACGTGGATCTTGGCGGATTTGGCCTGATGAAGTATTTTTACACAAATCTTTTCGTGATAAATTCCACTGAATATGACGAGATTTCCAGAACACTTGAAGGAATTGTAATTTACAAATATGAACTGGAATCAAAAGACAAAGTCGCAATCTTGGTAATTTCAGACGCAGCTGATTCCGATAAGGTTCTCAAGGTTTTACGCACATTCAACGCAAATCCGTTTGTCATCCCGCAGGGACTTCCGCAAACGCCAAGCCAAGCATACTCGTTAATTGAGTCAAAGCTTGCAGAGCTGACAAAGACAGAGAAGTCTCTCTCAGGGGAGATCGCTAAAATTAAAAAATCAATCCGTCGCGATATTTTGTCACTCCATGAAAGTGCATTTATCGCAAAAGAGGTTCTTGAAACACTACGCAAGCCTGGCGGAACAAAGAGATTTGCAGTAATTCAGGGATATATTCCAAAGAGAATGGAATCCAAGTTCAAGGAAGTCACAAAGCAATGGATGTCAGTAACAGAGGACATCACAGACCCAAAGATGCTTCAAAGTGCGCCAACTCTGTTTGACAACAAAAGATGGGTTAGAACTTTTGAGGTAATTACGCAAAGTCAGGGAATTCCAAAGCGAGGCGAAGCAGATCCAACCCCGATGATTTCACTCATGTGGCCAATATTCTACGGAATAATGTTTGCAGATTTGGGGCACGGCCTTTTGCTCATGGGTCTTGGCTTGTTATTCAAAGTAAAAGGACAGGGCATTCTCTCAAAATGGGGAATGCTAATTGCTATTTCCGGTGCATCTGCGGCAGTTGCAGGTGTTGGTTCTGGCGAAGCATTTGGATTTCATTTGATAGACATTAAACCAATAGAGTCACTCATGGAAGGACCGCTAAAACCAGTGTCTTGGCTAGTTGGGGTGATCAGTGTTGGTGAGTTGACTTTCGAGCAAGTAATTACAATTCTCAAAGTTTCAATATTTTTGGGCGTAATTCATTTGGTTTGGGCGTTCATACTTCGCATTAAGAGACTAATCAAAGAAGGACATAAGACAATGATGATTACAGAGGCAATACCAAACCTGACCTTGTATGGTGGAATTGTTGTAATAATGATGTGCGCAATAGGTTCCAGCTATGATGTCATGAATATGTATTCTCGTGCACACGATGAGGTGGTTCCATGGGTAACCATATTCTTGGGAGACTGGGCTAGAGTTTGGATAATCACAAGAATTGCCGGAATAATAGTAATCAGCTCCATGGCAACAATGATGGTTGGTGGAATTTTACACGCAAAGCATCACCCCGAAGACGGCGGAAGTGCAGCTAATGTAGTAATGGAGGTATTCCTTGGAAAAACAGTAGAATGCCTTGCACACACAATCAGCTATGCACGAATCGGCATCATGCTATTGGTGCATGCTGCATTATTACTTACAGTAAACAACGCATACCAATCACTTGGGGGCGCTTCGTCTCCTGCTGCAATGGCAATGATAATCGGCGGAAATCTTGGAATCATGATGATCGAGGGATTAATTGTATACATCCAGTCACTCAGGCTTCACCTGTACGAATTCTTTACAAAGTGGTATGACGGCGGAGCACAGCCGTTCAGACAAGTTGTCCCAGAAATGCTGTACAATCAGCTAGTCTGGAAACGCAAATAATCAGACAACTGGCAGTTCTGGTTTATTTCCCCATTCCCCCCAAGAACCCAAGTAAACTTTGACATTTTTGAATCCAAGTTTCTTTAGGACCAAAAAAGAGTTTGCTGCTCTGTATGCACCTTGGCAATAGGTGACAATTTCTGCATCCTTTGGAAACTTGTATAATTCAGAGAGTGCATCTTTGTCTTTGATTGTCCCATCATCAGAAAGGTTGAGGTTCCAGTCTATGTTAATCGCATTTGGAATGTGACCGCTTCTTGCTGCCCTGATCACCATTCCATCATATTCCTCCTTTGATCTTGCATCTAGGATTACGAGTCGGTCCAAATTTTCTTGGATGTATTCAAATCCTGTAATGATGTCTTGGTTTATCTTGCCGGAAAACTTTGCCGGTGTAAAACTATTTGATTTTGTTTCAAGCGGATAGTTTTCTACCTTCCATTTTTTTATTCCACCGTCGAGCATGAATGCCTGACTGTGTGAAAAGTACAGTAAAAGCCAGACTCCTCGTGCCGCGAGCATCCCAGAGACATCATCATAGAATACTGCTTTTGTTGACTCTGTGATTCCTACAAATGAGAGAATTTTTTTGCTTTGCTCATTAAATGACTGCAGACCTTCCTTTGATGTGTCAAACCAGTGGAATGCAAAAAGATCCAAGTTTACTGCTCCAGGAATGTGCTCGTGGGAATATTCCTTGTAGGATCTAGTATCAATTAATACAAGATTTGGGTTGTCAAGCTCTTTTGCAAGATCAGCTGTGGTGATTAGCATGATTTGATTGTAATAAGGAAATGTAAATTCATTATGATTATAATAAAAACAAAAAGAAAAGAGAATTGAGGTTTTCTATTCGTTTACGTATGCTCTTTCTCCGTGTTGTGCTAGGTCGAGTCCGATCTCCTCTTCTTTTGGAGTAACTCTTATTCCACCTGGCCAAACGGCATCCATCACTTTGAGTATGACGATAGTAACTCCAAAGGAGTATCCTACT
>JACRJT010000040.1 GCA_016215465.1 Nitrososphaerota archaeon
CTAATCCATCAAAACAAGGATTGAAACCTCTGTTGTTATTTTTTTCTAAATACTGTGTAAAGTCTGAAAGACTAATCCATCAAAACAAGGATTGAAACGTGCTGCAAATTTGTTATCTTCCGGTGGAATTACTGTCTGAAAGACTAATCCATCAAAACAAGGATTGAAACATTGTCTCAAGATTGCTTGTGAGGCAAAAATGGCAAAGTCTGAAAGACTAATCCATCAAAACAAGGATTGAAACCTATGTCATCTCTTACGCTTGGGTTTATCTCTGAAGTCTGAAAGACTAATCCATCAAAACAAGGATTGAAACACGGATTGTCGTCATTTTTGACCATCAGTTAAACAGTCTGAAAGACTAATCCATCAAAACAAGGATTGAAACTCAACATATTCAGCGAGGGGAATCAGAGGCTTGAGTCTGAAAGACTAATCCATCAAAACAAGGATTGAAACCAGTTCCCTGATAGTATCTCGTTTGGAGTTCTATCGGTCTGAAAGACTAATCCATCAAAACAAGGATTGAAACAGGTCCCTTTCAATACCTTTGAGATATCCGAGGTGTCTGAAAGACTAATCCATCAAAACAAGGATTGAAACTATCTGTTTAATGGATTCTTCATCCATTATTGGCGGTCTGAAAGACTAATCCATCAAAACAAGGATTGAAACGAAGAAGAAATCCGCGTGTACGAAGAAAAAATTGCAGGTCTGAAAGACTAATCCATCAAAACAAGGATTGAAACCTATGCTGTGGAAGTAGTTTTATCACTGGCATATGTCTGAAAGACTAATCCATCAAAACAAGGATTGAAACCAGTAAACATGCCCGTCATGTTCATTACTCCATGAATGTCTGAAAGACTAATCCATCAAAACAAGGATTGAAACACGGTTCGACTGAACGCCCGTTAATACCATTAGCTGGTCTGAAAGACTAATCCATCAAAACAAGGATTGAAACAAGCCAATCAATTAGCAAAACGAGGGCCCGATGGTGTCTGAAAGACTAATCCATCAAAACAAGGATTGAAACCTCATGGTCTAACGAGCATGGGGGAGAGGTAAGATGGTCTGAAAGACTAATCCATCAAAACAAGGATTGAAACACTCTTCCTCAATTGATTCCAGTTTTCTCAGAAATGTCTGAAAGACTAATCCATCAAAACAAGGATTGAAACGTAATACAGCCATCTTCAAAGTTGTACCACTCCCTGGTCTGAAAGACTAATCCATCAAAACAAGGATTGAAACAGTGGTCCTTCTACGGAGATGGAGCGGAAATAATTGTCTGAAAGACTAATCCATCAAAACAAGGATTGAAACTGGGCTAGGCTCTATTCCAAAAGTTTCATAAGTCTGAAAGACTAATCCATCAAAACAAGGATTGAAACCACGCGGGCGCGGCGGCGCAAAACATTCGTGTACGTCTGAAAGACTAATCCATCAAAACAAGGATTGAAACTCATAACTGATAACTGATCAAGAATAGCTAAAGGTCTGAAAGACTAATCCATCAAAACAAGGATTGAAACATGAATTATTCTGAAATAATTCGGTATCTATCAGAGGAGCGTAGTTTTTCAAAAGAAAGACTCGAGTCATCACTGAGCAGATTACAAAAAACTACAGAGAAGCGCAGTCACACATTAGAACAATGGATGAATTAATCCGATTTCATAAGCAAATTCAGTAACATTCTGTAGCACGACTTAAGAACAAAAAGTCCGTACTGGAATTAGTTTATGAAAAAATCAAAAATGATTACAATTTGACTGATTCTTTCCATATTTTCCTTAGCTTTGGATCATCTGAAAATATCCAAACAACTGCGCGATCCTTAGTGAATATGATCTTGTTTGACTTTTCCAGATAGTTCAGAATCCTGTTAAATGTCTGAGTTTGTATCGTTTTTGGCAAAGCTCTTTGCAGGGCACTTTTTGACGCAAACTCGTGATGTTCTTTTAGAATGTCTTCCACCATTTCGACACTTGCCAAGCGTGGGTCATGTCCTTTATTTTCAAAGACAGTCTTGCTAGTCATGCCATACAATAGTACAATCTTGTATATAACATATTTGTACTATTGGTTATCAGATTTGCTAGTTCTTGTAACCAAACCTCTTGTTGTACTTTTTGTGATCTAATGCCTCCAATACAAGAATTCCGATGCCAATATCATCAAAGGCATGGATGGCATACAACAATCGCCAATAATCAACTAGTTCAATTCGAAATAATGTCTTGACCTTGAATTTGTGGATGTAATAGTCTGGAATTTTATCATGTTCCACATGATCCCCTCTGGTAGGTTCGTGCTTGAGTAGATCGATAGTATCAGTAATTGATTTGTACAATTTACTGTTAGGATCTAGTCTCTTGTAAAATGGGATAAAATCACCCCTCGTTCCTCGGATCTCCAACGGTTTGTTAGATCTCATTGTCTTTAAGAGTAAATCGTATTAGTGATATTAAATTATGATACTTTTGTCAAATGGAGATTGACAGAATAAGAGTTACATGAGTCATGCACTTTGCAAGTCAGATCCATTGATGGTCAAAACTAGGTCATGACTACATCAGAGTCATACTCTGAAACTTTTAGCTCGTCTTTCCAGACCTATCCAATGGCTTGGTTAGATAAAAGAAATATTCTTCAACATACTTTAACTAATTTTACAAAAACTAGAATAATTGAAAGTTTGCTTGTTTTCAATCGTTACATGTTTAGATGTCTTTTCAATTATTCTATTTTACTACAATCTCTTGAGTAACGATGTTTTCGTTATCAGAGTTTTCTTTGGCATCATCTAGTTTGAAGAAATCCACCTTCATGGCCAATTCTTCTGCCATTTTTGACACTTCTTGACTTGTTTGTGCAATTTCATTTGCTGCCAGATCCTGCTGGTGTACAGATGTTGAAACTTGTTCTGAGCCATTTGCAGTGTCTTGCGCAATGGACGTGACATCAGTTGTGTTGTCAGTAACAGTTTTGATTTTTATCACTTGAGATTCAGTAATTTCTGATAGCCTTTTTACCTTTATTGACACTGCTTCAACATCTTTTGCTATTTGGGATAAGGCACCGAGTGCTGAATCAATGACCTGTTTGCCTTGACTTATTTCCTTTTCACTTTGTTCTATTTCTGCAACTACGTTATTTGCACCTGTCTGAATGTGGCTGAGTTTTTCGCTAATGTTATCGGCAGAACTTGCGGACGATTCTGCCAATCTTTTGACCTCATCTGCCACAACTGCAAACCCACGACCTGCCTCCCCTGCACGAGCTGCCTCTATTGCTGCATTTAATGCCAACAAATTGGTCTGATCTGCTATCTGTCTTATCACATCAAGTACTGCGGTGATCTTTTCTGTTTCCTCTGCCAATCCTCTAACTTTTTGGGCAGATCTGTTGGTCACTTCGATGATCTTGTTCATTCGTTTTCCAGCCTCTTGGGCAGATACTGAACCCTGTTCTGACAATTTGCTCACCTTATCAGTCAGATCTACAGAATCTTTAACATCATTTGCCAGTTCAATTATTTCTTCAGATACTTCGTCCATTGACTTTTTCGAGTCATTTAATTTCATGGACTGGGTTTTAGAACCAGTAGTTATTTGTCCTATGACTCCTGAAACTTCGGCTATTCCAGCAGTTAGTTCTTCTGTTGCTGCCGAAGATCTCTGAGATACTTCAGCAAGAGAGGAAGAATTGTCTCGGACATTTTTTACAATGGATGAAAGTTTGTCGATCATATAGTTTATCGAGGTAATTAATTTTCCAACCTCGTTTTTGGAATTCACAGGTTCCAGTTTTACTGTCAAATCGCCTTTACCGATTTTTTCAATTACGTTTGATGCTAATGCCAAATAGTTGATTGGTTTCATTATTCTTCTTGTAAAGAAGAACAGAATCCCAAGACTTGATGCAATTATTATTGCAGATACGAGTATGATGATTGATTTCAAATCGTTTATGGTTGTCTGGCCAGTCAACATTGCACCATATGGGATGTCATATCCGACAGACCAGCCAAACGTATCTAGGGGTTTGTAAACCACATAGTGCACTTCGCCATTATCTTGGTATGTCCCATAACCTGTTTTGCCCGACATCATGTCTTTGGTAATTTTGCCAAAGTCGTCGCTTTTTGATATCATACTGCTTGATGGGAAATACGATGAGGTATCTTCCGAACTTCCATATTTTTCATATTCATATCCAGTATCAGATACTAGAAATCCAGATGGATCCAGTACAAACATCCTGCCAATAGTTGTATCAGACTTTACTACATTTTGAAATATTTCAATAGGCATTTCAAAGTGGTAAAACGCTGGTTTTTCTCCATCTCCTAGAACAACAGGAGAAGTGTAAGCAAAGACCCACCTGTTGGTGTCTGGTGAAAGGTACGGATATTGGATGTATGTTTTATTTTTATCAATCTTAAATGATGCGTCAAAAAATGGAGAAGCAGATTCGCTTGACGATAAATCAGCATCAGAGGCTGTTTCTGATAATACTAGTCTTGCATGTTCTTCGCCAGTTCTATCAATAATACATGTTTCTTCAACTTGGAATTGATTTTGAAAACTGTACATTAAATCTTCTAACTGTGTTTTGATTTCTCTTTGTTTTGAAGTAAATTGCATTACATTGTCTTTGTATACGTTTCCTGCCTTCGTGTCGGACAATTCAAAATATTTGACAAACAGAGGGTTTTGCATTGCAAACACCATTTCTGAATTAACTCTGTTGTGAAGATTATCTATTTCATTGATCTTCCCATTAACAGAATTTTGCATGTCTGCAATTTTTGATGCAAGTACGGATTCCTCAGTGAATTTTATGGCTATAACGGACAGAACAGACACTGCAACAATAATGCATGCAGATACGACTAGAATAATCTGTAAATTTAGTTTCAACTAATTTGAATTTTTTTTCGTGGTAATAATGAGTAGCTTGTTTGAATCAACACATAAGATTTTAGTTTTAGATGTGTCATTCTAAAGATGAGCAGAGAATTTACCTAAAAATAGGCAATAATCATGGCAAGAGATAGCCTAGTTTACAAATAAACAGCATTAGAAAAATGAACAGTGTTTTGACGGAAGTAGGTAGGAAATACATACGATTCATCAAATTTAGGATAAAGTCACACTCCGAAACTTTTAGCTCGTGTTTCTAGACACATCCAATGGATGAATTAATCCGATTTCATAAGCAAATTCAGTAACATTCTGTAGCACGACTTAAGAATTATGGAATCTTAGACCATTTGTGCAAATCAGCAGAGATCTTACAGATTCGGCAATTAGTCTCTTCAAAGGAAAGAATTTTGCATTCATAGCATCACTAATGAGCGATGGCGCTCCACAGATAACCCCGGTCTGGATTGATTATGATGGTCAATTCTTTCTAGTCAATACTGCAGAAGGAAGAACAAAACAAAAAAACTTTGAACGAGATTCACGAGTGGCATTATCCATAGTTGATCAAACCAATCCTTACAGTCTGAAAGACTAATCCATCAAAACAAGGATTGAAACTACAAAATACACGAGATTGCCACAAATTGAGGAAGGTCTGAAAGACTAATCCATCAAAACAAGGATTGAAACGAGATTGTTACGTTAATGTCGTATCCCTCTCCTTGGTCTGAAAGACTAATCCATCAAAACAAGGATTGAAACACACCACTTTCGGCTTCGTAAAGTAGGCGTACCAGTCTGAAAGACTAATCCATCAAAACAAGGATTGAAACTCCGATGCAAAATCTTTGCTTCCTCCTGCAACGTAATCATTGTCTGCATATGTGATTACCTCGCTTGCCTCATAACAAATTGATACTACCCCACCATCCAATGGCAGATCGATACACAAAAAATAAAAAAAGAAGTGGTATTGTCAGCCCCACGATGGCTTTCTGCCGTTTTTGTGCGGTTCCCACCGATTACGTATGCGCGGAAACCTTTGGGCCCACGGATTTTTTCTAATCTAATTTTATATAGTAAATCCACGAAATTAGATTGTGTCAGAAAAAAGAGATTACAACATTTTGATAAAAAAAGATGGAAAATTCTACTTTGGGCAATGCATTGAAATCCCACAAGCTAGGGGCCAAGGTAATACGAAAACAGAAGCAATTGAAGACACAAAAAAAGCCATCAAACTCTGCAAATCGTATTTAGAAAGTAAAAAGAAATCCTCCAAACTAGTAACTGTTTCAGTTTGAGCCTTCCTGTAATTGGATGGAAAGAGGTTCTAAAGGCATTAAAGAAAAAAGGATTTTACCCAACCAGACAAACTGGAAGTCACATAATTGTTGAGAATGGTCATGGGCTATGGACTGCAGTACCAAGGAAAAACGAACTTGGAAAAGGACTGTTACTTGAAATTATTGCTGAATGTGGCCTTACAAAGAAAGAGTTTCTAGAACTACTATAGAGCCATACACAATTCATAACCCAAAGTGGTTTTTAAAAAAATCAAAGTAGGTGTATTCTAAGCCCACCAATGGCTTTTTGCCGTTGTAGGCTTCGATAAGCTGGGTATAGTGAAACCCTTTGGGCCCATAAAATTTTCTTACACAATCAAAAATTCGCTGATTTTTGGTTTCAATTAAAAAATGTGTATTAGAACGTATGTTGTATTTTTATACAAATTCTGTATATGTACAGCATGGAAACAAGACACGACTTGAGAAGACCAAACTGCCCAAAAGCAGAGCCTCAAAAGTTCGTGAGTCATTCAAACGGGACTATTTTTTACCAATGCAAGAACTGCAACTATCTAGGAACAATAGATGCTTTTACAGCGACCCTTCATGTTTCTGAAATAGCGCAATAGCACCAATCAGATCATCCGATGCCTTCTCTAGCTGGGCCAGTATCTTGTCATAATCTGCAATTTTGGCCTTGTTCGTCATGACGTTTCTCTGAGTTTTGATGTTTACTATGGCATCTTCCACACTCTGAAATGCTTCCAGTGTTTTGTCCAGAGATTTTGTCACGTCATTGATGATTATTCCATGCTTTTTAATCTGATGATAAATCTGAGACAAAAAATGTGATTGGTGTATTGTATGCATACCAATCACTTTCTTCCTGTTTAGCCCAACTCTACGTGGTAACGCACATCCACTAATCTGTCTGTATTTTCTTTACAACAAAGAAACCTTTAATGTAAAGTTAGGTGCAAATAAAACAATGACAGCTGCACAAACGGAATTAAACAAGTTGGAAAAAAAAGTGGAACTGTTGTCTAAGGCTATGCACCTGCTACTTTTCGAGGAAAAAGAAGCACTGTCAAAAAAAGAATCTAAAGAAATAGAGAAAAGACTGTCCTCTTACGTCAAAGGAAAAAAGAGTGAATTCGTGAGTCTGGAAGATGTAACTAATGCTGGCAGTAAAAATACACAAAAGCGCACTAAAAGAGCTTAATTCGCTGCCGACTAATACGAGAAACAAGATTCTGGATGCTTGCAAATCTATGGCAAATGATCCTTTTGAAGGCGATGTAAAGCCACTTACTGGGCTTTCTGGAGTATTTAGGAAACGTGTTGGTGATTACAGGATTGCATTTAGTGTAAATTTTGCAGCAAACGAAGTGTTGATAATCAAGATTGGCAAAAGAGAAAAATTTTATGAAGAGTTATGATTAGGTAACTTGAAGAGACTAAACTCAACGAAACAAAAATCACGATGAAATACTGAAGCAAACAGATAGAAAAACCAAAGAATGCCTTGATCTATACAAACGTCTTTCCAAATGCTGAATACATAATTTTATCGACAAAAAAATTAGAAAGTGGTATTCTGAGCCCCACAATGGCTTTCTGCCATTATCCAGGCTTCGATGAGCTGAGCGTAGTGAAACCCTTTGGGCCCATAAAATTTTCTTCACTAGATTGGTTAACATCTTTTTATACAAATTTTGTATAATGAAAACATGGACACTAGACACGATTTGAGAAGACCAAACTGCCCAAATGCAGAACCTCAAAAGTTTGTGAGTCACTCAAACGGAACTGTGTTTTATTTGTGCAAGAATTGCAATTATCTGGGAACAATCGAGGCTTTTACAGCGGCCCCTCATGTTTCTGAAATATCACGATCGCATTGATCAAATCTTCTGATGCCTTTTCTAGCTGGACTGGTATCTTGTCATAATCTGCAATCATGGTATTGTCGGTCATGACATTTCTCTGCGTCTTAATGTCTATTATTGCATCCTCTACATTCTGAAATGATTCTAGTGTTTTATCCAGCGATTTTGTCACATAAATGATGGTTGTTACCTGTTTTTTAATTTGGTGCGCATTATTTTACTAAAACCACGGGACAGTGCGCGTTTAGTGCTATGTTTGTTGATACCCTTCCGAGCATCATTTCTTTTACCATTCCGTTCCCATGCGTCCCCATTACGATATAGTCGATGTTCTTTTTTGTGGAAAAGGAAATTATAGATTCTGCAATGGTGCTGGATTCTAAAATCATTGCCTCAAAATGAATTTGAAATTTTGCAGCCTGTGATTCTAATACCTTGAAGACTCTCTTAAACTCTGAATTTCTGCTTTTGTCTATTCCCTTTTGGCGGCTTGGTGTGTCATTGAGCCACTGCATTGCTTGGTCCTCGTCTGTTACAGTTATCAGTATTATTGAGGAATGGTATTTTCTTGCCAAATCAAGCGCATGTCCAAACGCCCGTATTGAGTGCTTTGAATTATCAAACGGAACGAGAATGTTTTTGATAAGGGATGTGTTTACTATCTGGCAACTATCCACGCCGGTGCATATTATCTGACTTTCAGCCGTTGGTTTCTTTGCAGAATGTGATCTAAAATAGACGCGTTTGTCCGACTTGAAAAGATTGGCAAATCACGCCTGCCTATCCCCAATGAAATCAATTTAAGATGTAATGGCCAGTTAATGATTGGCCGCAATGAAGAATCAGAGTTATATCTGAAAAATGATGTGAAGGCATTTGTCTGAGCTGCCTTTTTTTCAATGCGGGTTTCAATCCTTGGAGTATATATAAAAGCGATATATAACAACCACAGATGCCACAGACAAAACCAATTGTTAGTATTGAAAATGTGGTCGCATCTGCCACTGTGGATCAAAAACTTGATCTGAATGAGATTACAAAAAAATTTCCAGACACGGAGTGGAACCCTGATCAATTCCCAGGACTTGTATTTAGAATAAAGAACCCTAAAACGGCAACACTGATCTTCTCATCAGGCAAGATGGTTTGTACTGGCGGCAAATCCGAAGACATGGCAGTAAAGGCGGTAAAATCAGTAGTGCAGCAGTTACGAAAGGGTGGAGTCAAAGTAAAAAACGAGCCAGTCGTTACCGTGCAAAATATAGTGGCCTCAATTAATCTGGGCGGAAAAATTCACCTAGAACAGGCCGCAAGAACCTTACCGCGAAGCATGTACGAACCAGAGCAATTCCCAGGGCTGATCCACAGGATGCTTGACCCAAAAACCGTGATACTGTTATTTGCATCAGGCAAACTGGTCTGTACGGGTGCAAAAAAGGAAGCAGACGTGTACCGCTCTGTACATAACTTGCACAATAATCTTGAAGAAAAAAATCTAATGATTTATGACAGCTAATCTTTAGGCAGATACCTGCTTTTGGACCCTGTCTAGAACTGATTTGTCGATGAGTTTTGCATCTGCTAGTACCTTTGCTATACTGAGAATATCCAGCATGTGGTGCATCTTTACCTTTTCCTGCTCCAACGACTCTTGTGCTCCTTCAAGGCGGTTCACTATGACATATGCGTCTGATATGATGGCGCCTGCCTTTTTGAGTTCTTTAATTCCGTTTATGATCGAGCCGCCAGTAGTCGCAACATCGTCTACGACTAGTATTTTCATTCCCTCGGTAACCACTCCCTCGACTAGTTTTCCGGTGCCATAGCTTTTCGCCTGGCTTCGTACATACACAAGTGGCTTTACCGTTTCTAAGGCAAGAGCAGACGCAATGACTAGTCCGCCTGTTGGCACAGATGCGATTGCATCGAAATTGTCAAGGCCGATTTCCTCCGATATGGTATTTTGAAGGTGCTTTATCATGCGCCTAAATTGGTGTGGAAAGCTTGGAACTATTCTCAAATCTACATAGTATGAGCTTTTTTTGCCGCTTGCCAATGTAAAGTCTCCAAAGCGAATTATGCCTTTTTGGTGCAAAAACGTTGCAAACTCTTTTACAAATTCCACACCAAAATTTACTATACTGGATTTATTTTGGTTTGTTTTCTGAAGATAGTTGTGCCTGAAATCTGGTTAAACTATGGTGCAACAGATGTCGTACTTGATATAAAGGTGGAAAATCTGGAGCAAAAAGTAGAGTTTGACAGCCTCCTTCTACAAGACTCTGCAGTATCTGAAAGACTAGATGCACTTGATCTCGCAAGGCCACTTGACCTTGTTATTCTAAACTACACCGATTCGGTAAAAAAAACACTCGGGCTGATCTTTGAGAAATGTGCCCAAAAGTCCGTTCCAAGGCCCAAGATTTTTGCAGACAAGCAAATCATGAACCTGGTAAAGTCCATGCTTCCGCCAGACGGCCAGGTTTTGGCCTTTGAGGGAATCGAGAGCGCAAACCCGGATCTTGTGTTTGTCGGGGAGATGGAGTTTGACGGCCTTTTTGGGTTTGACACCGTTTCCACTAAACTTCTAAGACGATTTGGCAAAGACTCCATGCTTTCGGCATATGAAAAAAGACGGGGAAATATTCCAAACTCTGGCCAAGAAACAGAGAGCATGCAGGTTGCAAAAAACTTTACAGACTCTTTTGAGATATCTGCAATCGAAGTTGTTGCCAGCCCAAAGGGAATTGCCGATGTATCCATAGGGCATCCGTCAAAAACACTTGAGACGTCAAAAACACTTGGGACATTTGTGCAAAAAATAGACAAGCACCGAACGCTTCTCATCAGCACCGGAAAGGATTCTAGCAACTACACCCTTGGAAAATCACTCAACTCAATTTGGAACTGTCATTCCGCAATACGTGACGACGGTCTTGCAATTTTGCTTTGCGAATGCAAGGGGGGAATTGGCTCCGAGGCAATAAGGCAGTACCTTGAGGGAAGAATGAGCACAGATAGACTTCAAAAGCCTGCAAAATATGTTGATGGGATGGAGGATCTTTTGTATCTGACCGAAGTCCAAAAAAAGATCCAAATCGGGCTTGTTTCTGTTTTGCCTGAGTTTTACCTAAAGAAGCTCAACGTGCTTTCGTTTGACGGCGTAAAGGAGACACTTGATCACGTGTTAAAGGTTCAGGGTGGAAGACAAAAAGTTTCAATCGTTCCAGACGGGTCGCGAATACTACTTGGGCCAAACTGAATCTGGCAGAGGCGCACACAATACTGCTACTATCATGATTACGATGTAGAGAAACTTTCTGTTTTTTGAAAGCGGCGATACGTCATCAAGCGGCCTTGCGCTCATGTTTCTAATGCTGAAAATCAAAATGAACATTGCCATAAATTGGTAGTTTAGAAGAAACAAAACTCCAACACTTCCGTACGTTGCAAACTGGTGTATCTTTTGGCCAAAGATAGCGCGTGCCATGTGGCCCCCGTCCAGCTGCCAAGCTGGAAGCAAATTTAGAAACGTAATCAAAAATCCAAGCCACGCTGCAAACAAAATTGGAGACATTATCACCTCTGTATTGGGGCCGCTCTTGCCGTATGCACTAAGAGCTACTTTCATCAGAATGTTGTCGTTTAACTTTTCCAAATGCAAGTCAGAAAAACCCGCAATGGTTGCCTCATCCAGAACAGGCGACGTGTACGCACCATAAAATGACACTATTATGGTAATAACAAGACCCGCAATTGGGCCTGCAACTGCAACGTCAAACAAAATGTCTCTGTTGATGGTAAGGCTGCGAGACTGAATGAGCGCACCAAACGTGGGTATTCCAAAGACAGGTATTCCTGGGATGAAATACGGCCAACTTGTACGAAGTTTGTGAATCCTTGCCGCAATGATATGGCCTGCTTCATGCACCCCCAAAATTCCGACAAGAGAAAACGTGTACAGGATGGCAAAATCGAGAGGATCTCCTATGAAGATGATGCTGTTTACGCCAAGGGTTCTATAGTATCCATCAACCATCACAAATGACACCACTATTGCAAAAAGTATTCTTGGCGTCCATGACTTTGGAATCAGCTTAAAGCCTCGTCGCTGCGTGGGGAGCCGATTTACCTGGATTAGCAGTCTTCCCTGTGACTTGTTGATAAAACAAACAAGGCCTATCTTTTCCATCTTTTGTGCAAGCAAAACAAATTTTTGTTTAAAGTCTAAATCCGAAATTTCAAACTCCATTTTCTCAAGAGTCACTGCTATTCCTCTAACGTCAAAAAGCGAAGAGACTGTACTGATTACCTCTTCCTGCGTGGGCTCACTCATTCATCTTAAATGGTCTGCATGTGCATTAATTGTTATCCCCAAACTTCTAGGATTGGAGCGTGTCAAGAACAGATCTTGTCAAATAAATAAAAAACTCTGGTGTAGAAAAATTTAGCGGCTGAGTTTAAATCAACTCTGCCGTCTGCGTTAAAGAATGCGCTCTGTAAAACAAAAAGTACTGTTTTTCTCTGTTCTGTTCTCACTTACCACATTTGCGAGTCAAGCAGCTTTTGCGCAATCCGACCCCCTAGCAGGAATTTACAGTCCTACACGTGACGCACTAACTGAATTTGCCGTAAGCGTGGCAGGTAGCATACCGAAGATAATTGCCGCAACAATTCTACTTGTGATTGGTTTTGCAGCTGGAAAGATTGTTGGCAGGATTGTCACCAAGGTCACAAAAAACATCTTGCAGAAAACTCGCCAGCAAGCTCATGATTCACAAATACTTGAAGGATTATCAGACAAATTCGACTCTGTACGACTGATTTCCGCCACCATACGCTGGTTTGTATACCTATTTTTCATAGTTGCGGCAGTAAACGCAATGCAGTTTGATCAACTTACAACTGCTCTGACAAACCTGTGGCTGTGGGTTCCAAACCTGCTTGCATTTGTTCTAATAATCGTAATAGGCTCAATCGTTGTCAACTTTGTGACCCGATGGGTGGAACACCAATTGCTGGATCACCATGTCGGCAGTCCGAAATTCATCACTCCAGTAATAAAGGCAGTCCTGTACGGCCTGGTGTTCGCAATAGGCTTTACACAGCTTGGCGTAGGCGAATCAATAATCCCGATTCTGGTATCTGCGTTTTCATGGAGCATTGCAATTGCGATAGGCGCGGCAATCGCAGTCGGCCTTGGATTTGCGCTAAAGGACATAATTCCTGCCTCTATAATTGGCGCATCAAACCAACGCTCACTGCTCAAAGTCGGTCAAAAGGTCAGGATCGGAGAAATCACCGGCACCGTAACTGCGTCTCAGTTACTGTACCTGATAGTAACAAACGAGAAAAACGAGAGCACAGTTATTCCAACCAAAGACTTGATGAGCAAAACCATAGTGCTTCTAAACTAGCTCACACGTTCTGATTTTAAATGAATAATTTCTATGTGTAGTATTCTACTTTAACATTAAATATTCTGGTCTTGAGAGTCATAACAATGCAGATAATCAACAGAGAGGTCGGAGATTATATTGTTCGACGATGCAAGCCAGGCGATCTCATACCTGTGATGGAAATAAATCTAAAAACTCTGCCTGAGCATTATTCTGATTATTTCTATGAGAGCCTTCTTGCAGAACTTCCAGAGGCGTTTTTGGTTGCAGATCTCAAGGGAAAGCCTGTTGGATATATTATGTGCAAGACAGAGTATGGGTTTTCCAATTTTAAAAAATTAGGATTTGTAAAAAAGGGACACGTGGTGTCTGTTGCTGTACTCGACGAGCATAGAAAGCAGGGGGTGGGCTCTGCAATAATTGAGGAATCAATCAACGGGATAAAGGAAAAACGATGTGATGAGCTGTACCTTGAGGTGAGGTGCAGCAATACTGACGCCGTAAGACTCTATGAGAAATTGGGCTTTGTCATAAAGCAGCGGCTCAAGGCGTATTACCGTGATGGTGAAGACGCCTTTTTGATGGCTATCGAGTTTGAGTACTAGGGTTCTTGTAATGAGATCTGGAAATGACATGTGTCATATCCCGTGGATTGCACAGAACTGATTCAGTTAAATTACTCCACTCGCGGTTTTAGCTAATGTCAAGGCGAAAGGCTACTGGAATTTTCATATTTTGCGCGTGTATTGTGGCGTTCTTTGTCTATGCGTATTTGCTAATGCTCTCTGAATGGAGTCCAATTGTATTGCAGCTTTCTGTTCTGATGATTGCAGGCGGAATACTCGGTGTCATATCATGGATTGGATATATGATGGCAACAACAAAACCATCCCCGTCCTCGATTTTTCCAGACGACAAATAATTATTTAGTTATCCTGACGTCAACTACCGTCTGGTAGTACCTTGGGCCAACTGCCCTGACCATTCTTCCACCTAGCACATCTGATTTTACTGGCGTGACCTGCAGGTAATGTTGCTTTGATACCTCAACTGCGGCTTGTCTTTTGTCTGCGTGTTGGTGTGAATAATAGTGGATTATCCCGCCGCTTTTGGTTGCGCTTATTGCCGAATCTAAAAACTCATCTGATCTCTCAGGAAGCAGCATCAGCGTTCTGTCACCCATATTCTGGATCTGCTCTTTTACCACTTGGGCTGCATCTCCATGAATTGAAATTACCTTGCCTGCCAACTTGTTTAGCTTGATATTTTCCTCACAAAGCTTTGCAGCATACGGGTTTAGGTCTATGTTGTATACTGTACATTTTTTCTTTTTAGCTGCAATTATTGAAAACATTCCTACTCCGCCAAACATGTTGATCATCGTCTCCCCGTCCTGGATCATCTGGGCAATCCTGTCTCGTTCGGTTGAAAGCCTTGGAGAAAAAAACGCCTTTTCTACATCCACCTTGAATCTGCAGCCGTACTCTTTGTATTCAGTTTCGGTATTGTCCTCTCCTGCAAGTATCTCTAAGTTTCTTGTCCTAAAGTCTCCCTCTACTGGAGTTGCCTGGTAGAACACTGATTTTGCTGGATGCACGTTTTCAAGCAAGGCCTCTCCAATCATCTTTTTCTTTGACAGCAAAGAGTCAGGAATCCTAACTATGATTATCTCTCCTATTTGGTCAAAGGCAGAAAACAATTTCAGGCTTTCCTCTTCTGAGAGAACTCCTTCCAATGCTTTTTTTAGCATTCGTGTCAAGTCTTGTAGTAAAAGTTGCCAGTCTCTTTTTGCTGCTTGTCCAATCTACTTTCAGCCTTGTTTACTCGGGGCCTGCGCGTTGCCTCATCTCTCCTAAATGTGATATCAAGTGACTTGAGAAACATGTTCATTGCCTCTGCCTTAGTCAGGGGGGACGTGGCATGTCCTGCCTTTCCTGAAACCCCCTCAAAAATTACCATCTTGTCAGAAATCAAATCCATCAGCTGAATGTCGTGATCAATTATTATTGCTGATTTGGCATACGAGCGGACAAACCTCTGGATGAACTTGGCAACTGCAATTCTGTCTTCTACATCCAAAAATGCGGACGGCTCGTCTAGCGCATACACATCTGCTTTTTTCAGGAGACATGTGACAATTGCTACCTTTTGAAGCTCTCCACCTGACAAATTCTTGACTGATTTGTTGTAGAGTTTTTTGATTTTTAGCGGATCAACAATTTGTTCTTCTTCTACGCTTCCAAAAATCGGCCCCCCGTTTGCCGCATCAAGTACTGAAATCACATCAACATCAATGTCGTTTGTCAGGTACTGCGGCTTGTAGGAAATGGTTACTGCTCTATCGATTTCGCCAACGTCTGGCTTTTCTACTCCTGCAATCATCTTCATCATTGTGGTCTTACCAAGTGCGTTTGCGCCCATTATTCCGAGGACCTCTCCCCTCCTTACCTGCCCTGCATCAATTGAGACAGAAAATGCTGGGTACTGGCGCTTTAGCTCGGGATAAGAGATGACAACTTCGCCTTTTTCAAAGTCATCCGTAGACGTGGAAACATCAAAGGTGAATTTTTTGTCCCTGAATCTTACGTTTTCATTTGGCAGGTAGCCATCCAAAAACACATTGATGCCGACCTTGGTTGACAAAATGTTTGAAACTATTCCGTATGCTGCAGGCTCGCCATAAAGCACGTCGATATAGTCACTGAGAAAGTCAAGCAGCGTCAAGTCGTGCTCCACTACCATTACGCTTTTTCCAATGTTTGCAAGACTATGAATCACTCTTGCCACTCCCCTTCTCTGAAATACGTCGTTGTATGATGACGGCTCGTCAAAAAAGTAAAAGTCAGCTTCTTTTGATGCTGCAACTGCAACTGCAAGCCTTTGTAGCTCTCCACCGCTGAGCTCCTTTACGTGATGCTCGACGGAATTTTCAAGTGATAGCTGTCTGATTAAATCTTGAGTGACATTTCGCTGGTCGTATTTGTCTAATAGTTCCTTGGCGGTTCCGTCAAATACCTCTGCAACATGGTATACCTGCTGCGGTTTTATGGCGGCCTTGATTTCTTGGCTCTTTATTTTTTCGAAATGTGTCTTGAGCTCAGTTCCGGCAAAAGATTTCAAAATCTCGTCCCACTCTGGAGGATTCTCGTAGTTTCCAAGGTTTGGTTTTAGGTTTCCAGACAAAATGCTCACCACCGTGCTTTTTCCCATTCCGTTTCTTCCAAGCAAGCCGACGACTTCACCTTTTTTCGGGGTCGGAAGACGATACAGCCTAAAAGAATTCATCCCGTACTGGTGAATTTTCTCCGTTGCAAGCTCTGTCGCTAAATTAACAATTGTAATTGCCTCAAAGGGGCAAACCTTTACGCAAATTCCGCACCCATTGCAGAGATCTTCGTCGATTTGCGCTTTTTTTATCTCCTCATTCATCACGATACAGTCTGCGCCGGACTTGTTCACTGGGCAGTACTTGATGCACTCAAGGCCGCATTTTCTTGGCTGGCACAGTTCCTTATCCAGTACCGCTACTCTGTGGGTCACGAAAATATCTCCTGTCTGCTCAATTTATAATTTTGAAGACAAGAAAACCATCTGGCTTATTCGATGGATAACTTTCAGGCAATAACACAATAGATGTCCTCGTAAATCTGACGAATCCATAATGTGCGCATGTCAGAGCTAGGCAAAGTGGAAGAACGTCTTGGTATTGATATGAGCCTCTACCTATTACCATATAAAGCCGAAACAGGATTGGGTTCAGACATATTATTGCAGGAACTGCGGGAATGCACGCCTGTAGAGATCAGAATCTCGGTCGTTAAAGCAGGGAGGAGCTATTGGGTTTTCCGATAGCGGTTCGCATCTCATCGAGGCTATTTTTACAAATTTGAGAGTAATCTTAATACAGATCAAGTGAAGAAATGTTTTCAAGCCGGCCACAGCGTTGGGGCGCGACCCAGTCTCTTTCCGAACCTGGAAGTCAAACCCAATGTCGCTACTGTGCTACTAAGGTGCGAGAGCTCTTGGGAAGCAGTAGTGCTGGCATCTTTTAATCA
>JACRJT010000041.1 GCA_016215465.1 Nitrososphaerota archaeon
AATTGCAACTGATCAGGCAATCATCCCATTTGGAACTCTTGTCACAATTCCTACCCTTCCAACGCCATGGAACACACAAGGGTTTGCCTCGTCTGATGTAGGTCCGGCGATAACTGGACAGCACATTGATGTCTATACTGGGGAAGGAAAAATTGCCTTGAGTGAGGCATACAGAATAACCGGATACGGAAATACTGTATGTGTCGCAAACAATTAGATCAAGTACAATCAAGACTCTTTTAGATTTTAAGTCACGATGTATTTGTCAGAACCATAAGAAGAGGCACTGTTGTAATCGTCATGTGTGTCACAATCATCTCTGCAGCGATTACTTCCATAATCGGACTCTATCCAACTATCGAAAACGGCGAAGTTGTCATGAAAACTCCCAATTCAATTTTAATCACAACGGACAAGTCAGGATACAAAATTGGTGAGCCAGTCCTAATAAAGATGAAAAATATTGGAGGAAATTCACTTGAGACAAACAGTATGCCGGTTGGATTTACCGTGTATGATGATCATGATAATCAAATGAAGACTTGGATTGGAGCCCTTGGAGTAATGGGGAAGTTTCATCCGGGGGATGAGGTGACTCATGTTTGGGACCAAAAAGAGGATCACTCTCGGGAACAAGTTAAACCGGGAACTTACAAGGTAAGACCCGGAAATGTTATCGGATCAATAGGTGACCCTGTTCAGGAATTTAGAATACTTCCTGTCCTAAAATAACCTGTAATTCTAAAATTCGTTTGACTTACTAGTAAATTTTGAGGTAAATCCCACTTCCCGCACCTTTTTACTATCTTTACATTCGGATCTGGACAGTCTTGACTGCTTGATTGTCTACAAATTGAAAACCTAACCGATAACCTTGAGCAGTGTTTCTATTTTGAAAAACTTCTCATCCATCCAAATCAAACCGACTTGGACTGGCTCTTGTTCGAGGATACATACCATTCCAACTTTTGAAGCAAAAGTTGGAATTAATTGAAAACAAGAAGCGTAAACTTGGAAAAACTGGAAAATGTCTTTCTAAGAATTTCAAAAAAGGACCGTCTACATATTATTTGTAATTCATATTCGCCATTTAGCCGCACTCGGTCAAAACCAGTATTGTTATCCAAATGATTTGGACAAGCTATTTTAGAATATTACCTGGCATTGTAAATCCTGCATCAGAGGTACTGCATAATCAAATTCCAATTGTATCGTATTTTGAAATTACCTTCATGAACAACTTTAAACCATAGTGCTTCATAGTATTCGCTAATGGGAAAAATTACCAAAGTCGGTGGACGAGGGACCTCAAAAAGACAAGTTGATTCTGAGGAAGCAAATTGGTCTGGAGAAAAATTCAAGGAATATCAAAAGAAACAGAAGGAAAAGGCAGGAGATGAATATGTATCGTCTGGTCGCGGAACCGGTAAAAGAAAGCTCAAAGATACCCCTGAAACAACAAAAACATCCACAAAAGGCCGTTATGTGTCCATGGGAAGAGGAACAGGAAGAAGAAAACTAGACTAAACAGTTCTAGCGTTACCTATTCTTCTAATATTTTTGAAATTTTCATTTCTAATAATTTATTAATTTTTTCGCCGGATACTTTTCCGCGGAGGGATTTCATTGCCATCCCCATCAGCACACTGCTTGAGTGATTGCCCTGTTTTTTGATTATGCTGAGATTGCTTTTTATCAGATCATCAAGAAACTGCCCCAATTCATCTTCACTCATGGAGCTGGAGTGTTTTTCGATAAACTCTTCAACTGATTTTATCTTGACTGACATTATGGATTCGTAAATCATTTCGAGTGACTCCTTTGTGATCTTGCCCTCTGATAGTAATTCAAAAGATCTGGCAATATGTTCAGGTTTTAGCAGTGTTGCATCAAGGCCTCGTCGTTCCAGATTTGTTATTGTTGAGCATAAAATCGATGCTACAAAATTTGGATTATTTGCCTTGTTAGTACAAATGGATTCAAACAAATCCAAATAATCCGAATCAAAAAGCTGCTCCGACAGCTGTTTATTGAGGTTGTATTTCGTTTGGATTTCTGATATTGCAGAATCCCAAGGCTTTGGAATATTGTTTTTTGCAAACTCTAATTCGCTATTACTTATCGTGATTGGCGGTATGTCAGTTTCTGGATACATTCTGGACGCACCGGGCCTTGGCCTTAGGAACACTGTCTCGCCTGCAGGTGTAGCAGCACGGGTCTCAGCAGGAACTCCGTTCTTTGCATCCTTTATTCTGTTTATCACAGCGTCAATGGCAAACTCTATCTTGTCTTTAGAACCAGCAATTATCAAAAACCCATCAATTTCCTCAGTCTTTAACATTTTTCTTAACTGCTCTACTTCCTCTTTTTCAATTCCGTAATTTGGCAGCTCATCGGAATGAAAAATTCCTCCTATTCCAAAAAATCTGACTTGCTGCCCGAGCTCTTTGCCAAGTCTTATTCCCTGGTATGGTTCGTAGCCGAACATTCCATCAAAATTTTTGATTTTTAATGCCTTGATCGTGGCTCCGTCCTTTAGTGACTTTTGGATTACTTTGGATTTCGAGTTTCCAAAAAAGGACGTGACATCAAGCGTGTTTTCCTTTGTTAAATCGTCAAATTGAATTTTCTTTAGTTTTTCTGCTATCAACTGCAGGCCGTGTTGCCGCCTTGCCTCATACATGATAACACCTTCGAGCTGGTCTAGCTGCTGAACTCCCTTGACTTCTACAATGCCTCCTCCACTAACTGAGACATTAACATCCTGTCTGATTGAGCCTATTCCCCGTGTAACTCGACGCGTAACACGCAACAACCTACCCAAAGTAAGTGCTATTTTTTTTACATCTGAGGGAGTGCCTTCGACTGGGTCTAGAGCAATTTCCACAAGCGGCGTTCCCAATCTATCCAAGGAATACTCTCGTACATTTTCTGTGTCCTTGAGAAGCTTTGCAGCATCCTCTTCTAGACAAATTGACTGGACGCCGATTTTTTTTTGCTCCACTTCTATGTATCCCCCATTTGCAACAAGCATTGTCCTCTGAAAGCCAGAAGTGTTGGAGCCATCAATTACAATTTTTCTCATAACATGAATCTCGCTAAAAATGTCTGAATGTAGAGCAGAGGCAATTATTAGAGAGGTTGCTTTTGCATCATTATCCAAACTATGCGGCGGCTCATCATCGTACTCCACAAGACAGCTGCTTTGCGGATTTGCGCTGTATGATATCAGTTTTGATTTTGAGGACTCGAAGACTGCCGCAGGATCGTACTTTCCAAGCTCACTTTTTGCAAGTCGAAGCCTCCGAAAAAACTTGACTGGATAATCTTCAGATTCCATTGGACTGCAGCTGCAAAATAGTTTTTTGTTGGTTGCAAGCTGCTGGTGTATTTCTAAGCCTACCTTTAATCCAATTTTGTCAATTTCAATATCTGACACGTTTTATTCTTCCCAAAGTTACCTTAAATCTTATTCTGTGTATTCGGAAGCAATGTTTTCTGTCATCAATCTATCTATTTTGCCGTCCTTGGTGTTTCCAAGTGCCCACATTGCTTTTACCAGCGCTGTTTCAGAAATCATGTCTGATAGGGGAGTTATTCCAAGGTGCAAAAGGTCCCTTCCGCTTTCGTATATTGCCATGTTGACCCTGCCGTCGTGGCACTGCGATGTCATGCCGAGAAAAATCTGACTCTCTTTTGCCTCTTTGATAACATCGTACATGTTTTTTCCTATGTGACCAAGACCAGTTCCCTCAAAAATTATTGCCTTGTATCCATGACTAATCAAATCACGCACTAGTTTGGGATCATATCCAGGATAGTATTTTACTAATGCCGCACGAGTATCGACATTTATCTTCGGCGTGTATTGCTTTTGTTTGAAATATCGGCTTTTGGAATTTTGAATTATTTCGTCTTGTTTAACTATGAATGCGGGAACTGCGCCTATTGTTTCAAACGCATTTCTTTTGCTTGTGTGATTTTTTCTAACGCGAGTCCCAAAGTGGCATGCAATGCCGTCATCACTTTCACTATTGTGCATGGAAATAAAAACTCCACCCGTGTTGGATTTTACAATAAATTTTGCAGCTGCAATCAAATTTGATGCAGCGTCAGACGACGGCCTGTCTGATGATCGCTGGGATCCAACCAGAACTATTGGAATTGGAAACCCAGCCAAGGCAAATGACAGAAATGCAGCAGTATACTGCATCGTGTCTGTGCCATGAGCAACTATTACTCCCCTGTAGTCCGAATCAGAATAGGAATCTAGTTTTTCTGCAGTCTTTTTCCAGTGTTCAGGAGTCAGATTCTCAGAGTATTCAGAAAACAATACCTCTGCATCAACATTTGCTATTTCATCCAGCTCAGGAACTATTGCATAAAGGTCATGTGCGCTTAGTGCAGGGGTAACACTGCCCGTTCTGTAGTCAATCTTGCTTGCAATTGTTCCACCAGTTGAGAGAAGTAAAATCTTTGGCAACTGGGGCTTGGGTTTTGCCGTGGATGGTTCCTTTGTTTGATTTGTGTCAATACTTGAGATATATTCAATTTTTTTAATATTGTTTATTTCAAGTCCAACGTTGTATCCGCTTTTGAATTTTACAACTATGTGCTGATCATCACCGTGTTCGTATCGCGGCATTATCGTTGCTACGTTGTCGGAATTTGTTGTGATTTTTACAGTGTCACCTACCTTGATCTTGTTATGTTTTAGAAATTCTAGGGATTTCCCCTCATATCCTCTATAGTCTGACATTTACAGAAACTAGTTTCGTTGTCGTTTTAAGATTATCTGTAGTAGGGAACGGCTATCTTTTGGCCTATCTTTAGGTCCTTTTGTGTTCTTACCTTCTTTACTGCCTCTTCAAAATGCTTCATGGTTACTCTTGCAGTACTTACGCTCTTTTCCAGTTCTTCCTTGGTTGGGTGTTTGTCAAGATACTCGTGTATAACTATGGACACAGCTGTGTTTGCTATTGCTGCAACATCTGCACCGCTCATACCGTCGGTAAGATCTGCAATCTTGTCCAAATTGACATAGTCAAGATCGTTTTTGTCTCTAACTGCTGGAATTTCCTTTGAATTGATCTCAAGAATCTGCCTTCTGCTTTCCTTGTCTGGGAGTGGTATCTGAATTATTTTATCAAACCTTCCTGGTCTTAATAAGGCAGGATCGATCATGTCTGCTCTGTTAGTTGCAGCCAAAACTATTACCCCGTGCAAGTTTTCCATTCCATCCAATTCTGTCAATAACTGACTTACTACTCTCTCAGTTACTGCGGTTTCTCCACCTGCACCCCTGATTGGAGCAATGGAGTCAACCTCGTCGAAAAATATTACACATGGTGAGGCCTGTCTTGCTCGTCGGAAGATTTCTCTGATTCCTCGCTCTGACTCTCCAACCCATTTTGATAACAATTCGGGACCTCTCACAGAAACAAAGTTTGCCTCGCTTTCAGTGGCTACTGCCTTTGCAAGTAACGTCTTACCAACGCCACTTACACCGTGTAGCAAAATTCCACGCGGCATTTTATGACCTAATCTTTCGTATAATCCAGGATACTTCATTGGCCACTCTACCGCCTCTTGGAGCTGCTGCTTTACCTCCTTTAGCCCTCCAATGTCGTCCCACTTGACATCTGGATTTTCTATGAATACTTCACGCATGCCTGATGGCGTGACTTCAATCAGCGCCTTTTGGAAATCCTCATTGTTTACTATTAGCTTGTCAAGTGTCTCTGGCGGAACTTTTTCATCTTCCAAGTTTAGCTCAGGAAGTAGTCTTCTCAGACACTTCATTGCCGCCTCCTTGCACAAATATTCCAAGTCAGCTCCAACATAGCCGTGGCTTACTGCAGCAATCTTGTCCACGTCAACATAATTTAGATCATTTTCTTCAGTGACTAGTGGCATGTTTCTTGTATGGATATTTAGAATGTCTTTTCTTCCCTTCTTGTCTGGTACTTTGATCTCGATTTCCCTATCAAATCTCCCTGGCCTTCTTAGTGCAGGATCAATTGCGTTTGGTCTGTTTGTTGCGGCAATGACAATTACCTTGCCCCTTGCCTCAAGACCATCCATGAGTGAAAGCATTTGTGAGACTACTCTTCGCTCTACCTCTCCTGTGACCTCTTCTCTTTTTGGAGCAATCGAATCAATTTCATCTACGAAAATTATTGACGGCGCCTTTTCTCTTGCCTCTTTGAAAATCTCTCTTAATCTTGCCTCACTTTCACCATAAAACTTGCTCATTATTTCCGGTCCCGATATGCTGATGAAATGAGCATTGCTTTCGTTTGCTACTGCCTTTGCAAGCAATGTCTTGCCAGTACCTGGAGGACCATACAATAGGACACCCTTTGGTGCCTCAACTCCGAGCTTTTCAAAAATTTCTGGATGTCTTAATGGCAATTCGATCATCTCTCGTACTTTTTTAATTTCATCGGTAAGGCCGCCAATATCCTCATAGGTTACTTGAGGTACGCCTCTTAGCGTTTCACCTTTTTCTGCAATATGGAAAACAGTTTTTTGTGTAACAAGTACTGCATCAGCTGCTGGGGTTACACCAATTACCTGAAATGTTAAACGACCGCCAAAATACGGAACCATCACGTTGTCTCCTTTGATCAGTGGTACACTTTCCAAGGCATCTGCAAGGTAGCGTTCATCTATTGGGGGAATTGCCTCTAGCGGAGCAACTACTACTTTTTCTGCTGCAACTGCCTTGATTTTTCTTACAGTTATGGTATCACCAATTGCGATTCCTGCATTGTTTCTGCCAAGACCGTCAATTCTGATAATGCCCTTGCCCTCGTCTGACGGATATAATGGAAGGCATTTTGCGACGGTTCTTCGCTTACCCTTGATCTCAATAACATCGCCTGTGGATGCATTTAGCGTATCCATAGAATCATAGTCGATTCTGGCCACGCCACGACCAACGTCTCTCGTGTATGCCTCTAAGACCTTGAGAGAAAGGGCGCTTTGACTCATAGCATTAAAACCGAAGCGTATTTTTTATATCTTTGGCGTTTTAGATGCCAAACAAAACAAAGCTTAAAATCATAATGCCTAGGAACCAACGAAATGGGTAAGCGACCACTAGTTAGGAGACGTGGACGGGGAGGCATGCAGTTTAGGGCAGCCGTCACTGGTAAGCTTGCACCAGCAAAATACCCAAGCTTCGATCTGGCAGAAGATCGCAAAGGAGAGGTAATTGACTTGGTTCATGAAAGAGGCAGGGATGCGCCTTTGGCCAAAGTCAGATTTGAAAATGGTTCTGTTTCTATGATTCCGGCGGTTTTGGGAACCAAAATAGGTTCTACTATTAGATTTTCTCTTAATGCAGAAATTGTAAACGGTAATGTGATTAGCATACAAAACATCCCTGACGGTACAACCGTATGCAATGTCGAAAAACACTACGGAGATGGGGGCGCTATTGCAAAAACCGCAGGAAACTCGGCCACAGTATTTTCTCACACAACAGATGGAGTGATGCTAAAACTTCCTTCAGGCAATTTTGTTATTTTAAATCCAAAAAATAGAGCCATGATTGGCGTGCTTGCAGGCGGCGGTACATCAGAAAGACCGTTCCTTAACGCAGGCAACAAGTGGCGCAGATATAGATCTAAAGGACGTAAATACCCAATAGTTAGAGGTGTTGCGCAAGCAGCCTATGTCCATCCGCACGGTGGTGGAAGACACCAACATGTGGGACAAAGCTCAACTGTTGCAAGAGATACGCCACCTGGAGCTAAAGTGGGTAGCATTGCTGCAAGAAAGACTGGAAGATCTAAGGTATCGAAGAAGATCAAAATACAGGGCAGAACATAAAATTCTATTTTTTTATCAAACCCTAAAATTGATTAATGCCAAGGCACGATTCTTTTCAAATGACAAAGCAGCGGTTGCACCTTTTCATTAGCGGTAAGGTACAAGGTGTATTTTTTCGCCAAGCACTGAAGGTAGCTGCAAAAAAGAATCATGTTTTTGGATGGGTCAAGAACCTGAGGGACACCAGAGTAGAAGCTGTTCTGGAAGGCGAGGACATCAATGTCGGCATCGTTGTGGAGTGGTGTCATGCAGGACCTGCAAATGCACGTGTGGATGACGTTGAAATAAGAAACGAAAAATACAAAAATGAATTTACCAAGTTTGATGTTCTTTACTAGCGAATTGTATTGTACGCATCGTGTATAGATTTTTTAATTTCGTCCAAGTCATCACCAGCCCTTATTGTGATAATTTTTTGTGGTTCCTTTCTGTCACGTTGAATCTTTATGATCATGTCCTCCAGCCCTGGCTCCAAATCTGCAAACCATCTAAAAGATAACGACTTGCCAAAAACCACTCTGTGGGCACGCACGTCTTCTACTACGTTGTTTCCCAAAGCAATACAGTATTCTCTGAGGGAATCAAAGGCAGGCAGTATGGATGGCTTGATTTGAGTCTTGAAGACTTCATACGTTCTTTTCTGCCCCTGAAAAAACATGTCCATAAATCATCATATGTGATAATGCTATATAATTCGAAAAGTGGTAGTAGACCTGCTGGTTCCAGTCTAGACAGATAGTCCCATCTCAAGACGCACAAGATCCGCCACGTTGACGAAGTAGCGTGGGTACTTTGCCTTAGGATTGCTCCCTCCCGGACCTCATCCATTTCGGCAATTCGATCTTGGGAACTATCCCTTCGGACAGTCCCAGGCCT
>JACRJT010000042.1 GCA_016215465.1 Nitrososphaerota archaeon
AACCTGTCTGATTTCAGCATTCATTCTATCAAATAAAAAATAATAGGTGTATCCTAAACCCGGCAATGGCTCTGCCTGTTTTAGATGAAAAAATCATCATGGTGCGAGCAAATTTCTACCCAAACCCCTTCGGACCCATCTGCTCCAAATCCGGAACCCTATATGATCTTACAATACTGAAGCTATTCCTAGCATCAATATCTCATTTACTAGTAAAATGGGGCAAATCCAACTTTTCACCACACAATTTTAGGCACTGGTTTACGACACATTTGTTGCGAAACGGAATGCCGCGAGAATATGTCAAGGAGTTGCGAGGCGACGGCAGGCGGGAAACAGTCGACATATACCATCACATTGGCAGGGATGATCTCAGGAAAAATATCTCTCATGCATGTCGAAACTAACAGTGATTTGATCTTCAAAACAAGACTTTCTGCATTTAAAGCAAGAATTAACAAACAATGAACCCTTGTATGGCATGTAGCGATCAGTTAATGATAAAATCTGAATAAACAATCACTTGTCACATGGGAAAAGATACCGACCTTAGCATAACTGCATACCGCGTACTTCAGTATGTGGTTTGGGGAGGAAAAATTCCATCACTTTTAAACGAAAAACTTGCAAGGCGTCTTGGAACAAGCCCAAGCAACTTACACCAGATCATAGATAAATTAACGTCCCAAGAATATATTTTGGAAAGAAACGGATTTTACTGGCCAACAGACAATGCAAAAAGCGAATTCTCGCATATAAGAAATGCAAAAAAGATAACACTGGCAATATTTCTCTCAAGCATACCGTTTATTCTTGTTGCCTATCTACTACTTGATCCGTTTGGAAAACCGCACGAAATGCAATTTGTTGGCTGGTCAATTTTTGGCTCATCGCTGACACTTTTCTTTGTGGCGCTAAGCTATTTTGGAATAATAGACAAATTGATAATGCTTAGGCAGCCTACAAAATCCAACCAATAACGTCAGACCTGCCAATCTGGTTTTCCCAATTATGTCATTCCACTATCACATTTTCATGTTTTCAGATCTGCAACCACATCCCGGCTTTGTTGTAATGGGAATTCATTGAAAATTTTTCAAGCAGTATTTAATGTGGAATTCGGATTTTTCATTTAGAGTATAGGAACATCTGGCTTGCTGCCTATACCATATCATGGAATTGCAGAACTGGACTGAGATGCGCGGAAGGCTTGAGCGTTTGCTGGTCCATGACTATACCATATCCATCATAATAACAAAAACATTTGATCTGGAAATACCTGCACGAGAGGACGTTGTGGCACAGCTTGAGGGCCTAATTGGAAAGAAAATCGCACTCTTGCGGACAGATATCACGTACCTTGCAAGGGAGGACAAATCTTGACTCAAGATAAGGGTTGCCTGTGCATGCTGGGCGGCTCAAAAAACAGGTTCTACGTTGCAACAAAAAGGATACTGGCAATCCTCAAATCAAGCCGGTGTGATTCCTGTAACCACTGTAGAATACCGTTCATTCTAGGCGACTCTATCTACAAATCATCAACAAAAAAGCACTATCACTACAAATGTGCAGAATTCCTTGGCTTTGATGTCTGAAATATCTGTATATAATATGCCGTCATTCTCATGCCTACAAAGACCGATTTTCCCACTCAATCATGTTATGGTTTGGAATGTTTCAGTCTAAAATGATCAAAGGTCATGAATCTAGTTGATATAATACTGCCATTTGCACTGGTGCCGCTGGCAACCATACTGCCCGGCGCCCTGAAGAATCGTTTCGATGACGGAAAGCTCAGAATCTGCACCAAAATCGGTGCAACAATCCTTGGCGCCTTTTGCATACTGTTTGCATTTGACATGCTTGTGAAAACAATAGTGGCAGCAATTGGTGCCGATTCAAGCTATTACATAATTCCGATGATACTGCTTTCAACAGTATCGTTTCTACTTTCCTGGAAACTGGTAGAATTTGGGGAAGATGTGGGACAAAATGAACATGAAGGAATAAGATATGATGCAGATGTGATATCCAATCAGGTAAAGCAGGTATTTGCGCCAATGTTATCTGAGTTTGTCTCAAATACCGCATCAAAAATAACGCAAGACCTCTCTGGAAGAATAGATGAAGTCGAAGAACAGCTTGATTACTTTAGAGAGCAGGAAGACATGGCAGGTACGCAAGGTGCCAAAATGTATCTGTCCCATGTAGAAATCACAAAATCATATGAAAAAAGAATGGACGATCTCCAAACCATAATCTCAGAATGCAAAACACATCTTGACAGGTTTTCAGATCTGGATGAAAAATACCAGATTCTTGTTGCAAGACTAGAATCATTGGAGTTTGAGCGACAGCAACTAGAGCAAGAAAGAAAATCCTTGGAATCCCACAGACCGGACAAGACCAGTCCAGAGGACTCGCAAGAAACAGTTCTGACTACTCAGGACGGTGCGGCATACCGTAGAATAGGCGACATGGAACAGGAAAAAATGGCGCACGAGCTGCGAGATCTTGGGTTTGAGGTAATTGACAGCCACGGTAAGGGCAATGCGGATTACATCATAAAAAAGAACAACAAGACTGCAATTGGCTCCTCCAAATCCTACATGCTGTATGATGAACCAAAGAGGATGCAGCGGAGAATAAACGCAAATGATGTCACACCTGAGATGATCTTGGCAAAAAAACTACACGTCCCGCTTGTAATATTTGTCAGAAATAGGAAAAACGGCAGAAGATGGGCAAATCTGATTCCGCCAGAGCGACTGAATTCCTGGCAGGGCGAGTCAACACCGGTGATTCTAGCAAAGGATGATCCCGAGTCCGGCAAGATTCTGGAGGAGGAATTCCTTTCCATTCTGGCCAGCCTTGGCGCCTTGGTGTGATTCAAAATCCGCACCGATGAAAAACTGCACAAAACTATACGGATGAAAAAACTACAGAAAACTGACCAAGACTGCTGAAAACTACACCCTATTTATTATCAATATTTTATTTCCAAGATTTTCGTAAACTTGCAGATTTACCTGTCTGTCCTAAACAGGACTGAATTCTTTAGAAATTATCAGATCGATTTTTTGTAGCTACTGCAATTCCCAAATTGCTACTTAAAAGACAGACTCTTTTCATATTTCTATTTTGTTTAATTTTGTCTTGTCCCTGCTTTAGTACCTCAAGAACAGCCGAATAACTCCATCCCTTGTTGGTTTTTTGATCAAGTAAACTGGCAATTACGAATTTTTTTGTCAAGCTCCTCATCAACTGTAATAGTGATTCGTTTTTAGACAATTTTTGATATCTGTCTGAAAAATTATTTATGCTGTTCGTTTATTGTAAAAGAATCCATACTGTCAATCTGAACCATTTGTCCACAATATTTAATTTAAAATTTTGACATAACAAAGCATTGTCATTGCCAACAGAATCTGCTGAAATTATTTTTGGAGATGGAACCACATACAAAAAGAAGGGAGATAGATGTTCCTGCATATGTCACCGTTCAGAAAATTACGAGTATGCGTGCAGATTGTGCCAAGACGAATGCTGACCTTTTGAGCTGGACTTCGCTGAAAATGAATATGATGACTATAAAAAAGGAAAACTAGAATTCAAAACATTTGATAGTAAATCATCTTTTATGAAATAACAGTTCTTTTATGAATGTCCCAAAACTCATACCGTTGAACTACCCCCCCATTGGACTCATACCATTGAAATGCTAGAATACATCTTCCTCTATCCTGCAACTCGCCGGAGAATCAAATCTGGAGAATCAAAATTGATTTGTTCTCAGAGTTAGTCTCTTTGAAGATAATTTGGCAAAAGCTAAGGAACTTGGGCCCATAAATCCCCCATCCAAAAATGCTTTGATCACACGACCCCCAACTAGAATAATCATATTCATATGATCCAACAATAATCAGTGGATAATAGCTGTCCAGGTATAGAATGATCCTAAGACCAATCAACTGATTTGATTGCTCAAATCAACTTTCTTCCTAGTTGACTATTACCCGACACAAGATAGTGAACATCGCATAATAATATGATCAAGATTATCATGTCTGATACTCGGATCTGGCAAACGATTTTTTTGAAGTTATTTGTGGATAATGTAAAAAAAATCAAAATTACAGACAAATGAAAAAAAGATTAATTGCAAAACGCATATTGATTGCCAGATGGAAATTCGAGCGCCTTGCTCCGGAGCAATGGAACATCTTTTACAAGATGGAGTGGGTTGTGACTAAAAAGTTCAAAACCCCACAAGTTTGAATCTAGTGGAAGTTACATATTTGGTTTCATTTTAGACCATTCCTTGAAATCTGGATATCATGTTGATAGCAATTTCATGTCTCTTCTTATGTTGTCAGTCATAAATTGGTCTCCTGTTATTTGCCTAACCAGATTCCAGTCTATTTCTCCTAATTTTCTCTGAGCTATGCTTCTAAGATCTTCAATATCCTGATCTCGCGCCGCTTTATGCTTTGCAATAATAAGGGATTCCAAGCCTAAAACCCGAATGCTGCCTTTTTTCCCAACTGGAAACTTGCCTGAGTTTTTTACAATCCAATCAAATGGAACCCCTGGAATATCACTTGTATAGATATCAATTTTGATCCCACGGGGACTAAACCAAGGTTGTTTTCCTGTGATGGATTTTTTATAGCCCTTGGATAATAGCTGGTCATCAGATAATTGTTCTTTTGTTACAAAATCAAGATCTTGCGAATCTCTTCCGCTTTTTGTGTAGATGTGTGTGGCAAGTGCACCTATGAATATTACATCTCCTAATTCCTTTGTTATTGCTGCTGCCTCGTTAGCTAGCCTGTTCAAGGTAAGGCTTGCATGTCGCTTTGCACTTTAAGAATGTCATCAATGTCAAATCGACCTTTAACATTTAGCTGGTCACCATACTTTATCCCTATTGCAATTGCATCAAGAATGCTACGGCCGCCTTTTGCGATACAATCAAGATAAACTTGTTCTATTGTATTTTTAGAGGAAGGTTGTTTCTGGAGTAAAACAATATGGCCTCGTGTTCCTTCACTAAATCCATTTGATTTTAAAAACTCCGACGTCTCTTCGATGTCGCCTACATACACATAGAAATCTTGTGGAGTCTGATATTTTGTAAATTCCTCTGCTCTAAAATCCAGCGTAACAAAAGAATTCTTTGGAAGATTGTTTTTTAGAAAATTAATATCAGACACATGATACTTGCGTCCAAATCTTCTTGCATTCTTTAGAGCAAGCAATGATGGAATTAGCTGTTCTAGAATATGCATTGGTTGTCTTGCAGCCCTATTGATTTGAAACTGTCCTCTATGAACAGTAGCCAAGCCCACAATTTCTAAAACATTTAGTCTCCTGTATACGGTAGAAATTGATCCTGTAATTGGTACTGCATCTTTGACGCTATAGGATATCCTAGGGGGGAGCTTTGATGCAAAACTATGTCCTTCTTCTAGTCCTGATACCATTTGTTGTAATGATAGTCGCATACGTATAATATTGCTGGGAACTATTTATATACTTATATCATATATGTAAAATATTGACGACATATACCATATACTTTGTACAATAAACACATCACTGGTTCCTTTCAGTGAAATGATGGATACTTTTTCACCCGGTGTGATTAAAGAATTCGAATCCGCCGAATCAGATACCGTTCTGGGATAATTCACGACCAAGTATCGGGAGATATCATTAGGGGACCCAGATGCCATTATGAGATAATCTCTGACCCATTTCTGTGCATTATTCCCTAACAGTACGCTTCGTAGCAGATATCAAGCATTAGGTGTTGTGCAGCAACTGATCCTTGTGCAATCTTGAACAGGTCGTGTTCTCTTTCTTTTGCGGTATTTTCAAGAATCCCCCGGGTTTTCCCATCCAATAAAACCTTATTTTGGCCGAGTCTGCAAAAGAAAATTCGACTATATTACATGTGAGCCTGCAAAGTTTAACTCTAGTCTGTTCTATCCAAACAAATGATTCCAATAATCCACAATATGTCAAACAACATTCCACACAAAAAACCAGACAGGCCATATGGGATCTGACGATTCACAGGTATGGGATTATTTCATTTGTCAGTTGGTTCTGGCTGCATTCTTGGCAGACTGATTGTAAACGTGGTTCCCTTGCCAATCTCAGACGCAAAGAAAATCTTTCCGTGGTGCTTTTCTACTATGGTCTTGCATGATGGCAGGCCAAGGCCTGTCCCTATCTGCCGCGTGGTAAAAAGCGGCTCAAATATCTTTGATTTTAGTTTGTCAGGAATACCGGGACCAGTATCCTCAATTTCGATGTCCACATCCTGCTGCGGAATAATCCTGATTGTTATGGTTCCCCTGCCGTTCATTGCCTGGATTGCGTTTAGAATCAGGTTCACAAAAACGATCTCCAGTTTTTCTTCATCGCACTGTATGATGATATCATTTTTTGGCAGGTTGATGGTTATTTCCTCATTTTTCCCAACCTTGTCTACAACACTTTTGATTATGTCTAAAATTGAGTGTGGATTGATGTTCAATGGTTTTGGTTTTACATAATCTAGAACTTCGTCAACCTGATGCGATATCCTCATTACGGCCTTGTCAATTCTTTGAAAATAACTGGAATATTTTTCCAAGGCCGGATCATTTATCACGTTGAGAACTTGCAGTGTGGACTTGATTACAGTAAGCGGGTTTCTCAGATCATGTGCGATTCTTGCCGCAAGCTCGCCAAGCGTACTCAGTCTTTTTAACTTGAGTCCCTCGATCTCTTTTTTTGCATCAAGGATTTCGGTAATGTCCCTCATGACGGTGTTGCTTCCAATCAACCTTCCATCATTGTCATGGAGGCTGTTGACATTGAGCAGCACTGGAAACTCGCCTCCGTCCTTTCTTTTTAGCCAGATCTTCACATTTGAGATCTCACCCGTGGCAACCCATGTCTTGTATGTTTTTTGCATGTCCTCCATGCTTTGCTGAGCGGTATGCTCAAGAATTGATGCGCCAACTACCTCACCTATGGTATAGCCAAGCTTGTCAGCGTATGATTTGTTGCACAGTATGATCACGCCTTCACGGTTTATTGTTCTGTACATGTCAGGCGAGTTCTCATACAGATGCCTGTAGATGTTTTCTCTTTCAATGTCTTCTAGTAATTTGTCATTCATGCCTATGCAAGAGATGCCGTGATCTTTTCGTACAGCTTTGTCAAATCCACAGGCTTGGTAAAAACAAAAGTGACGTCCTTTTCCAGATTGTCGTACGGGCAAAAGCCGGTAACGACAAATATCTTGGCATCTGGATTTTTCTTCTTAATTTCGCTTATTGCGTATGCGCCGTCATACTCTGGCATCTTCATGTCAAGTATGACAAAATCAGGGTTTTCCTTTTCAAATATCTGGACGCCCTGGCAGCCATTATATGCCCTGCCAACTATATCGAGTCCCTTTAGTTCCAAAAAGATTGCAACTAGATCAGCTACGTCTTTTTCATCATCGATGATCACTCCAGTTAATCTAGTCATGGCACACGGTATGTCTTTTTCTATAAAACATTTGTGCCTCTTTTCCATATTGGTATTGTGATGGTACTTGCGCACTGCAAATACTGAAGATGCCGACATTTGATCATTTTGCCCCATGCAAATTAAATGCAAAGGATCCTGACATCATCGACATGATCACGTTGTGGTGGCAGTCGCATAGTCGCATAAACAAAGCGTTGTTCTGGGCTGGCCTTTGATGCAAAAAATCATAGCAACAAAGTATGCTAGAATCAAGTGAGTCAAAAACAGAGTGTGCGTATTTTTCGATTTCTATCTGGGCTGCCATTCCATTTTCTGTGGAGATATCATTAATTGATCTTCCCACAATTCTTTGGGGGGGGGGACCAGCTGTCATGTCTGCAAACATTTTCTTAAATCCCTCAAGCGGGCCGTCTGGATCTTTTAGAATATCTGGAACCTTGTATATTTTCAACAGGGAATTATTGGTAAATTTCTCAACATCAATTCCGTTCTCAATCATTTCTTGCTTTATTTTCTCTGGGGATTCATGTGTCATGTATATACAGTGCTCCTGTTTGAGCAGACCGTTCCCTATGAAACGAAATTGAACCTGTTTTGCCTCGTTTTCATTGGTTATTACCTGCAGTATGTGCTGTTTTGAACTGATGTTGTCAACAAACTCTATTGGATCCACTTTGTCTAGGTATGAACATACTACTAGTTAAGATTATGCGTCATAATAGCTTAAAACGAAAATAATCTGTCTTTTGGGATGTTTTTCTCAATGAATCTATTGATTCCTCACTAAAACAAACCCAGTCTGGAATTGTGACTAAATGCGTAAAGTGCAATAAGGTTCCCAGTTAATTTTCAAGTCTGGCTCTATGCCTCCTGCTTGTGTAAGACCTGAACTTTTTCAAAATTAATTGAGATGTTGGCCAGAACTTGTTTTTTTGATTCTGGAATTTTGGCAGCCACAATAGAGTTTGATAAAAAACCCTAAAAACGGCAGACATGATGACTATTGTACTAGATTATCATATGACACAGGCTTTTTTGGAGAACCGAACCTAAAGAAGCTTCAAACAAACCCCATCTGCATTAATTGTGTCTTATCGCTGTCGCAAAACCTTGTTGATTACCAAACCGACATTACTTCGATCAAACGGCTTTACGATATAGTCTCTTGCCCCAACCTTCATTGCATCCTGAACAATTTGCTTTTGTTCTGCAGATGTAACCATTATGACCTTTGCAGCGGGATCAATTTTCAGGATAGCGCGTAACGCCTGAATGCCGTCAGCTCTTGGCATGTTCACATCCATCGTCACAAGATCTGGTTTGTGTGCCTGATATGCCTTTACTCCCTCAATGCCGTCTGCTGCCTCGATCACCTCTGTAGCAAGGCCATTCCCTTTGACAATGTCTTTTAAGACAGTCCTCATAAATGAGGCATCATCGACTACTAAGATTTTCTTCGCTTGTGGAACTACGCTCACTGTTTACCATCCTGATGACTTTTTTATTGCAGATGAATTGGAATGGATTTGACAGATTTCTGATTTTACATGCATTTGTGCCAGGTTCATGATAAGATATTCCTTCGTTTGATAATAATGTCTAGTATGTTTGCAGTGATCACATTCAACAATGAACTTTTAAAATCATGAAAACTTTGCTAGTATCAAGTTGGAATAAGCCGTTAAGGAGAGCGTCCCAATAATCATAATGTTTTCTTGGGTAATGTAGTTGAGCATCATAACTGAACACCACTTCAAATTATGACGCGATATCACCAGAAATGACCGTTTGGATGAAAAATCAGAAAGCACCTAATGGACTTGTTATAGTCAATAATGAATCTGGTATTCTGTTGCAGTTGAATTTATCATCACGTATTTGCAGTCAATATGGCAAATTCACTAATTGTGGATTTTCTGTTTGATCTTGGATATTATCCCATTCGGTTTTCTTTGG
>JACRJT010000043.1 GCA_016215465.1 Nitrososphaerota archaeon
GTGTTAGAATCATAGCTGAACCCAACCACCGGATACTTGTATCCTAATTGTTTTAATCGGCTTTGAGCAATTGAGAACTTTGCAAGGGCTCCAGATTTGTTGTTTCGCAACCCGTGAATCATTATTGTTATTTCAGGAACATTCCCAAGCGTTTCAAAAAACTTCTTCGGATATAGATCATATGACTTGTTTTTTAGTTTCCTTCCAGAACCCAAATCATAAAATCCACGAGTAGAAATTCGAGGAGTTCTACTTTTCAAATTTTTCTTTTCGCTTTTTGATGTCTTCTTCTTCGATTTTGGCAAAGACCGGTGCGATATCGCCCAACTTATGAGACGGATTTACCGCAATTTTGGAAATTTCATCCCACTGTTTTTCTGATACCATACCAGACAGTCCGACTTGCTGCCAGATTTTTTCAGCAGATTTTGGCAAAAACGGATACAATGCTATTGCAATAGAGCGGACTGCGTTTACTGACAAAAACACGCATGTGTTTGTCCCAGGCCCCTTCTTCCAAGGTTCTTTGTGCTGAAAATACTGGTTAAAGTATGTGGAAAACTCCATGATTTTCTTCAATGCGCGATCAAGATGGTTTGGCTCATCAGCACAGATAATTCGGATGCAAGACTCATGATTTTTGCCTCAGCGTCCCTGTCCTTGTCATCATAATCATCAGGAGAGGGAATTATTCCATCAAATGTTTTCTTGGTGAACCCAAGGGCACGGTTTACCAGATTGCCGAGGTTTCCAATTAATTCAGAGTTAATCCTCACTGCAAAGTCATCCCAATCAAAGTTAAGATCATCTTGCGAGTACGGGTTTATCGACACCAGATAAAATCTCAGATAATCTGCAGGATAAAATTCCAAAAACTCCTTTAGTCCAATATACCAGTTCCTGCTCTTTGAGATCTTTTTTGACTGCAGTGTCAGGTGTCCGCGTGTTGGGATAAAATCTGGAAGCTTGTATTCCTGATCAATTCCAAGTCGCATCGCAGGCAAAAACAAGTAGTGATGATACACAATATCTTTTCCAATAAAATGATAGATATCAGCAGAATTCCAAAACTCTTTTCCGTCAATTCCCTTGTCGTTTAGGAACTTTACTGCAGTTGAAATGTACGCTAGGTGATTGTCAAACCAGCCATAGAAGACCTTTGATTCATCTCCAGGTACTGGCACGCCCCAAGATATGTCACGAGTGATGTCCCAGTCTACTAATCCTGATGTTATCCAGTTTTGGACGTATTTTTTTACGTCCTTTTGCAGGTTTTGGTTTTCATCAAGCCACTTGTATAACGCATCCCCAAAGTTTTTCAACTTGAAAAAGTAGTGTATCGTTTTTTCCTTTACCGGTACGGCGCCACAAATCGCACATTTTGGATTTTCAATCTCTTCAGGAACTCGACCACATTTTTCACACAAATCAGAATACTGGTCATCTGCCTTGCAATACGGGCATGTTCCTGTAACATACCTATCGGGCAGAAACTTGTTGTCATTTTTGCAGTAAAACTGGATTATCTCAGATTTGTAAATGTGATCGTTTTTGACTAGATTATTGAAGACATACCTGACAAACTCGATGTTTTCTTGTGAGCTCGTGCGGTAAAAAAAGTCAAATCCAATATCAAATGCAGTAAAATCATCGTAATCACGTTTATTCCAGTGTGCAACGTATTCCTGTGGAGTCTTTTTTTCCTTTTCAGATTGGATCATAATTGGAGTGCCAAAGTCGTCTGATGCGCAGATGTAGTACGCCTCGACGTCATTCATCTTTAGAAACCTAGTGGTCACATCTGCTGGAAGATATGTTGATGCAACATGGCCCAAGTGAATCTCACCATTTGCATATGGAAGTGCACTTGTGATGATTGCTCTTTTTCTCAATGTTTGAAATTTCGTTAACGTGTGTTAAGAACTTTACCAGTTTTCTCTATAGGCAAGCTGCTTTTTGTTTAGAGAGTCGATTTTGACGTCAAATGCCTTTAGTGCATCGATTGCAATTTGAGTGTCAATTTCATTTGGAACTGTTATCACTTTGTTTCCAATTTTTTTGTGGTTTTTAATTATATACAGAATGGATAGAATCTGATTTGAAAATGATTGCGCCATGACTTCGGGTGGATGGCCCTCGGCTGCAACCAAATTTGCCAGTCGTCCTTTTCCAATTAGGTAAATTTTCTTGCCATTTTTTAGAATGCATTCGTCAAGGTTTGGTCTTACTTCTTTTGTTACTTTTGACTGGTTCAGTAAAAAGTCACTATCGATTTCAACATCAAAATGTCCAACATTTCCAACTACGGCACCGCTCTTCATTGCAAGCAGGTGTTCTTTTCTAATGATGTCAGTCATTCCAGTGCATGTGACAAAAATGTCTCCAATTTTTGAAGCATCGGACATTGTCATTACTTCAAAGCCGTCCATATGTGCCTCTAGTCCCTTTACGGCATCAACTTCGGTCACTATTACTTTTGAGCCCATTCCGCGGCATCGCTCTGCCACTCCCCTTCCAACCCAACCATATCCTGCAATCACGACTCGTTTTGATGCAAAAAGCAAGTTCATTGCCCGCAGGTATCCGTCAATTGTAGATTGGCCTGTTCCATATCTATTATCAAACATGTGTTTTGTATATGCCTCATTTACGACAATAACTGGGTATCGCAATTTTCCTTTCTTTTCTATTGCCTTTATTCTTGTGACACCAGCAGTGGTTTCCTCTGTCGCACCAAGAATTTTCATGGTCTTGTATCTTTTATCAAAATGAGCCTTTACGTTCATGTCTGCGCCATCGTCTGTCAGTATGCTTGGTTTGTGATCAAGCACCCGGTCAATGCACCAGTCATATTCTTGCGTGGTTTCATTTCCCCAAGCATAGATGTGGATTCCCTCAGATGCTAAAAATGCGGCAATGTCATCTTGGGTGGTAAGCGGATTTCCTGCACACGCTACAACGTTTGCCCCAAGTTCCTTTGCACCCATCAGTAACACAGACGTCTCTTTTGTGATGTGAAGACAAAATCCAATTGTAAGTCCCTTTAGCGGCTGTGATTTTTTTAATCGATTAATGGTGTTATTGAGAATTTGCATGTGATCCCTTGCCCATTCATAGGAAAGTTTTCCCTGTTCTGCCAATTCCGGATCTTTTACTTTACTCAATAGGGTACCGCAAGATTCAGTACTAAAAAATCTTATCATGTTTGCTTTGGTGTAATTCGTGGTGCTCCTGTTCAGTAATCTAAATAACCACCAACGATTGACTCGGTATAATGGCCTGGAAAAAAGTAGCCGAAAAAGGGGCAATTGCAAGCGGCAAGGGAAAAGAGTTCCAAGTGGACGAGAAAAAAATTGCAATTTTCAACCAGGACGGATACCATGGAATTGATGCAATATGTGTACATCAGGATGCCTCGATTGCGTCAGGCGCACTAGATGGAGACATCGTAGAATGCCCACTGCACTTTTGGCACTATAACATCAAGACGGGTGAATTGAAAGACTATCTCAAAGGAGTCAAGCTTCAAACCTACAAGGTAGAGGCAAGAAACGACGGAATCTATATCGATATCTAACAATACAATTTTTAATCTATATTTCAAACAAATCCCAGTGAACAGGCAAATTCTAGACGAGATAATCAATCAAGACTATGCCAAAATTCAAAGTGACATAGAATCGTTTCTTAGGGAAAGCGTTTCAAAGGTAGGGGCAAACGGTTTGGTTTTCGGCCTAAGTGGCGGAATAGACTCGGCTACAGTTGCACACATTTGCGCAAAATCATTTAAAGAAAAATCACTTGCGCTGTTAATGCCAGACAGTAGGGTTTCACCAAAAGAAGAGACAGAAGATGCACTACAGATAGTAGATAAATTAGGACTAGATTACAAGCTGATTGACATCAGTCTGATTCATTCACAGTTTGCAAATATTTTAGAGCCGGATGAAAAATCACTTGGGAATCTCCGTGCAAGAATTCGTGCTACTCTTTTGTATTATCACGCAAATTTGAAAAACTATCTAGTCATAGGATCAAGTGACAGATCAGAGCAGTTAATCGGGTATTTTACAAAGTTTGGAGACGGTAGTGCAGACGTCTTGCCGATCGTATCACTGTACAAAACCCAGATCAGATTACTAGCAAGACACCTAGGTGTAAAAGAATCAATAATACAAAAAAAGAGCAGCCCACATCTTTGGAAAGGGCATATTGCCGAAGACGAAATTGGCGCATCATACGAAGAAATTGACTCCATCCTATACTGCATGGCAGACAAAAACATGCCACTTGATGACATCCAAAAAACAACACAGATTGACAGGGACAAAATCGAAAAAATCTATCAATTATACAAAAAAAGTGAACACAAGAGAATAATGCCATCAAGATTATGAGGTTAGTGAAAAATGAAAATTCTTGACACATTAAGCACAAAGGACCAAGAAATTTCAGCAAAAAACATTCGGATTTACCTTTGCGGAGTTACCGTGTATGACGAGTCCCACATAGGTCACGCTCGAACAATCATAGTGTTTGATACGCTTAGGCGATACCTAGAATCAAAGGGGAGATCTGTGAATTTTGTCCAGAATTTTACAGATGTTGATGACAAGATAATCAACCGCGCAAACACCGAGGGGGTGTCTGCACTTGAAATCAGCACAAGATACATTGATCATTATTTTGAGGATTTTGATAGGCTGAATATCAAACGGGCAACTGCATACCCAAAGGCAACGGAGCACATACAAGACATGATAAAACTGGTGCAAAATTTGGTTGATTTGGGATTTGCATATGTTTCAAAAAACGGAGTGTACTATAGCGTGTCAAAGTTTTCAGAATATGGCAAGCTGTCAAAAAAGAAGACAGACGATCTGATATCAGGTGCAAGAATAGGAATCGATGAGACAAAAAACGATCCGCTAGACTTTGCATTATGGAAGTTTGCAGACACAGAGCCAATGTGGTCAAGCCCCTGGGGCAACGGCAGGCCTGGCTGGCACATAGAATGCTCTGCAATGAGCCTCAGATATTTGGGAGAGGAATTTGAGATTCACGGAGGCGGGAGGGACTTGATATTTCCGCACCATGAAAACGAGATTGCCCAGTCAGAGGCATTCACAAAAAAACCCCTTGCAAAAACATGGATGCATGTAGGAATGGTCACAATAAGCGGAGAAAAGATGTCAAAGTCGCTCGGGAACATAAAATCAGTAAGACATGTTTTGGAAAACTGGGGCCCAAATGTGATTCGATTATTTTGCCTCTCAGGGCATTATTCAAAGCCAATTGATTATTCAGAAGATCTCCTAAAGGAGAACCTCATCAAGTGGCGCCAAGTCGAGACTGCGTATTACGAGATGGTGATGGCAGACGGAACTGGTGACACGACAGAGATTTTGCATCTAGTCAAAGAGTGCAGTCAGGAATTTGACTCTGCACTTGAAAACGACTTTAACACATCTTTGGCAGTTGGCGCCTTTTTCAAACTAGTCAAGGGAGTAAATCGTATTGCGGCGTCAGAGTCCATGACAAAATCAATTGCAAATATCGGCTTACCAGAACTAGAAAGGATGTCAGAGGTTCTTGGGCTATCAGTACAAAAGGTAACAGAACAAGAAAAACAGTCAATTACAGATTTATTAAAAAAACGTGAAATACTCCGTGAGCAAAAAAAATACCAAGAGGCAGACAAGATTCGTGATCAGATTTCACAGATGAACATTGTTCTTTTGGATCACAAAAACAAAACAATCTGGATGAAAAAAGAAAAAATCACATCAGATTCTAGTTAGATTTTTTTGTAGATGCTGAAACCAGCGATATGACGTCGCGGTCTCTTAGTTGGTACGTGGTTGGAAGGCGCAAATTATACCGAATGTCTTTTGCATAAAGCAGCCCCTTGGTCAGATCACTGTGAATTTCTTTTGCAAGGTCTGCAACTGTTGCACCATCCTTTAACAAAATCAGATCAGGTAGGACTCGGCCCTTTCTGTCTGAAAGTTTTTCCTCATCAGCCACAGGATAGATTGCATTCATTTTTAACAATTTGAATACCGTGACATTGATTGCAAACTGGACTCCGGTCCTCATATATTCGCCCATGATTTCCCTTGTGATAAAATCAAGGGCTTTTTTTTGCTTCTGGCTTAGCTCATCCGGTTTTACTATATTGAACTGTTCAGAGCCAGGTGAGTATTTTATGAGTCCCTTTTGTTCTGCTCGCCGTAGCGATAGTTCGCTATCGGCGCTTGCAGGTACCACTATGGTATCATTATAGCGTTCGCGCAGTCTTGCAAAATTCTTGTCTGCCCCCTCCACGTCTATTTTGTTTGCGACAATTAGCGTTGGTTTTGAAATCTTACGCAGGATTGTTACAAATTTTTTGCTATCCTGAAAGTCAATGTCATCAAATTCCTTGTCTTCGATTCCTGCCACATGTAATGCCTCTTTTACGTGCGAGTTATTCACGCCGATTCCACGATACAAGTCAGCAATTGCCACAATTTTGTCAGTACCAGTATGAATCACCTTTGAGACCTTGTCTCGGTTTCCCTCAAGTATTTTCAGATACCACATGATTAGTTCTTCTTCGATGTCTGCAAAGTCAGATATTGGATCACCTGTTCCTGCTTCTGAAATTTTACCAGACGAGTCTATTCCGCCAGACACATCAACCACATGCAGTATTGCGTCTGCCTGCGCCGCAACTGAGAGAAACTGGTTGCCCAGCCCCTTTCCTTGCCATGCATCTTTGATTAATCCTGGAAGATCAATTAGTTCAATTGGAATGTATCTCCACCCATCGACACACTTTGAGTTCCGTGGGTTGTCAAAGACGTTGAATTCTTGGTGTACACATAATGAAATTGCATTGGTAAGACTTGATTCGGGTTTTTTTGTGGTAAACGGATAAGTTGAAATTTCAGAAGACGAAAGTGTTGCAGAATTAAAAAAAGTTGTCTTGCCAGTATTTGTCTTGCCGATAATTCCGATCTTTATTGGCACAAATACAAATTGCGTTTTTAGCTATTTATCTCTGCCTAATGAGTGTGATCATTTTGCGGTCTTGCTTTGAGTTTTTCGCAAGTATTTTTGAGCTCATCAATTGACCAAGAGATTTCGTCTAGTTCTTCTTGTGTGAGCTCACCATCCCACTTGTCAAGTGTTATCTTTGATATTTGGCACGCATGATACAAAACGTTCCAGTATGGGTGATGTTCTGCAGTCGTACATGCCAGTTCATAAACATCGTCAAGTCCGCTTTGCGCTCTAGATAGCGAGCTCATTTGCTCGCCAAATAGACGAACTATGTTTGATTCTAGATTGGACTGGGTTTTTATCATGAGGTTTTTTTCCTCGTATGATTTGATTAGTTCCTGTAATGATTTAAAAAAATCATCAAAAGTAGCATCGGTCATTAGAACAACCGCTGATGCTCAGCAAGCATGCATCTGTTGAACACTATTTTGATTCCAGCCTTTCTTGCCATATCTTCTGCTTCAGGATTATGGATTCCCTCCTGGAGCCAGATGACTTTTGGTTTCTTTTTTATTGCTTCCTGTACGACTGGAATGACTTGGTCTGACGGTCTAAACACGTCAACTATATCGATAGATTGATCAACATCTTGCAAAGATTGAAAGCATTTTTTCTCCAGTATCTCGTCTGCAGTTGGGTTTACAGGCATTACATTGTATCCTTGTGTAAGCAAGTATTTTGGTACGTAATGTGCTGCCTTGTCGGCATTTTTTGACATTCCGACTACTGCCACGTTTTTTAGGGACAGGATTTGTTTAATCTCATCATCAGTATACGCATCTACTTCCATGATACCATTATGCACAAAACGGATTATAATTTATCGGAAAATTCTTTATAGTGACAAAATCAACATATATCGTGGAAGAAGAACCAAAAGACGTCATTGTCCTAGGCGCAATTAAAAAAGGTGCCAAGAAATTTGACAAAATAAAAAACAAGACTGGGATCGAACCAGAAGAGCTAAACAAGATTTTAGAAAAACTCGAAAAGCGCGGTATGATTAAGGTAGATAAGAAAAAAGGGCTTTTTGGCGGGGAAAAAATCGAGCTACAAATTACAGACAAGGGCTCAAACGAACTAGACCAGAGAGTGCACGAGATGAAGCAAAACTGGGATCAAATGGTCCAGATGTACAAATCAGGTGACAAGAAAAAGCTAGAAGGGTTCATGGAATCCAACAAGTCAATGCTGCCGATGATGATGTTCTTTGGGATAATGGATATGATGATGTTTTCAATGATGTTTTCAATGATGGGCTCACACATGCACGACTATGTTCCACAGGACCAGGTTCCGCCAGGTGCAGAAAACCAGCCAAGCGATGTCGGTGACGGTGGCGCAGATGCTGGTGGAGACATGGGCGGAGACGGTGGCGGTGGATTCGACATAGATATCGGCTTTTAGTTTTCCAAAAACCAACAAAATCACCAAGTTTTAGAAATTTTAAATCATCCTAGAATCCAAGTTTTATTGTTCTATGTCATATTCAGCTCATGAAAACGTCGGGTTGATCAAGGTATTACAACTTCTCAAGGCTCACCATTCAGAATATCTCTCAGGGGAAGACCTAAGCGAGGTACTAAAAATAAGCAGGGTTGCAGTCTGGAAGCACATAAAAAAAATTCAAGCGTTAGGATATGAGATAGAGTCAAAACAAAACCTAGGATACAGGCTTACAAAAATTACTGATCTGATGTTACCATGGGAAATAACAGACGGTCTTAAGACAAAAAACATTGGAAGAAAAATCTATTATTTTGACAAGATAGACTCGACGCAGAACTTTGCATCAACAATAGCAAACAACAAAGCAGAGGATGGAACCATCATCATATCTGAAACGCAGGACTCCGGAAAGGGAAGGCTTGGACGCGATTGGGTATCACCAAGGGGTGGGATTTGGCTTTCTGTTATATTACATCCAAGATTTGATGTTGCAAAGATAACACTTGTTCCACTGGTAGCATCAATTGCATTATCATCGGCAATTCAAAAAACATTGGATGTGAAAACTGAGCTAAAGTGGCCAAATGACGTGACCCTAAGAGGGAAAAAAATCGCAGGTATGATAATTGATGCTTCAATAGAGTCAAGCAACATAGAAAGTTTGATTCTTGGCGTAGGGATAAATTTCAGAGTAAACCCAGATGAGATTGAAAAAAAGATAAGGAAAAAAGAAAACTTTTACGGAGTGGCAACGCTTGTGAACCAAAACGACAAGACAAAACCCGCAAAGCTTGTGCAGGCATTTTTGGAAGAATTTGAAAAAACCCTAAATTTGTTAAGTGAGGGGAAAATAAGCAAGATAATTAAAGACTGGACTGCAAATTCCTCAACCATAGGCAAAACAATCACATTATCCACATCAAATGGAAAAATAACGGGAAAGGCGATAAAACTTGATACTGACGGGGGCCTGATAATAACGTACAAGTCAAAACCAACCAAAATTATGGCCGGGGATATATCCTACTAGTTATTTTTTGGGTTTTACTCGTGTCTTCTTTTCAGTCTGACCAGATTCATGTGCATCGATTATGGATGCCTCAGCCTTGATGATGTCCTTTAGGTCTACCTGAATTGAGAGTAATGACGATATGATTTGCTCTAGCTGTCTAGTGTAATCATCGTATGCGGCATTTAGAGTGGTCTTTTTTTCGTCAGATTTTGTCAAATAGTCGTTTAAGCGAAGTGCGTTTGTTGCGTTTATCATTTCAGGCATTACTGGTTCTGGGGAACCAAGCTGGGATATTTCGTCTTGAATCTTCTGGATTCGCATCTTTAGTTCGTTCAAATTATTACCAAGGCCAAGCATACCAGATATCATGAAAATATGCGTTATAATCATTTTTGTGGCTTTTATGTTGTTTATACAGGTAACTCCGATTTTTGCAGATGAAAAATCAGACAAGGCAAATGCGATGTATGCAGATGCTGCAAAACATTTTGCAAAGGGCAAATACAGAGAGGCAGTAGTGCTATACGACAAGATACTGCAGAATTACCCAAACAACATAACGGTTCTAAAAATGAAGGGAGTTGCAGAAAGTAATCTCGGCTACCATCAAAAATCACTTGTTAATTTTTACAAAGTATATCAGAAAGATCCAAAGGATGTCGTTTCATTGCTTGGCCTAGGCGTAGGATTTGGTAATTTTGGCGAATATTTGGAAGCAAAAAAATATTTTGATACAGCGTACAATCTTCATCCGAATTCTACTGTTGCGAAAAACTACAAGGAGTTTGCAGATAAGACAATCAAGAAATATCCATACAAGCCAACTGAAAAACCAAAAAAGACAGAAATGGACACGAAAACCTTTGAGAGTTACGTTAGAAAAGTTTCTTCAACAGTGTCAAAGGAAAAACGTTACATTGAATACCCAAATCCAAGCTTTGATGTAATCAAGAAATTTCTACGAGATTATGAGAAATGGAACTTTGAACAGCAGATAAAGACAGACTCAAGCGCATTCCCAAATCCAACAGTGACTCAAAATAACAACACGTATGTCTTAAACTACAAGGTTTTTGTAAACAAACAGCCTACAGGTTTGCCGCTAGATCATGTCGGCACATTAAACAATTCCACAAAATATTGGGAATCGCAGGCATTTAACTCAAACAAAGGAAAGGCAGCAGTCAAGTTCTCATCCACAGACACAAAGGCAGAGGCAAGTATTTGGGTCACATGGACCGTACGAAAACTTGGGGAGGGCGTCTTGGGTCATGCGCATGTTGGAAAGGGAGTGGTCGAAGTTGCACTTGGAGACTACAACTGTGACGGAAGTTTTCAACTATACGACGTGAACAGTGTTGAGAAAATAATGCGGCACGAGTTGGGCCACTCAATAGGGCTTGGCCATTCAGAAGATACAAGTAGCATCATGTATCCATCCATGAAGCCAAAATATGCGTATTGTCTACTGAACTAGGCTGTCGTTTCGAAGTTCTTCGACTAGCGTCTTTGTCTTGGTAGCTGCCCGCGTAATCATCTCAAAGTATGATCTTGTTTCAGCGTCCAGAAATTTTCCAAGCCTTCTTGAGAGGATTTCATTTGCGTTTGAGATTACGCAAATTGGATCTACAAGATCGTTTACCAAGTCAGTTTTTCTTTTTCGGTACAGAGTTCTCCTTGCAGTGGTAGCATTGTCGGCGCGCGATAGATTCTCACAGTAAATTCCGTTATACCCCATCATTGGCTCTTCACTTTTTTGACTCGCTGCGGAACGATAATTTCGATTGCTTTTGATTTGTTCCACAAAAGTGTACAAAGGCTGTACATGTTGTTGACCATTTCAATTGAATTTGTATGCATTACAGAATCGCCATCGTCATTCAAGTCCATGGAGCCATTTAGAGAGCCAGACATTATCAGCTGCTTGTTTTCCTCGACAACCATTCTGCTCTTTGATGGAAGTTTTCCCAATCTAATCTCAGATGGATTTAGTCTACTGATAAACGACAGTTCTTTTTCACTTACGACTTCAGTCAGAATTCTGACTTCAACGCCATTTTCTTTGATCAGTTGGATTCTTTCTGGAATTATCGTGTGATACATCCTCATTAGGTCTTCTTGAGGCGCCACAATGTACACTGTTCCAGATGCTTTCTGCAGAATTTTTCCAATTCTAGAATAGATGTTAGAGCGTCCCTGAATTATGAGAAATGACGATATTTCCTGCACATCGCAGTTCTTAACAATTTCACTGATATCTTGAGATATTTTCTCAGATAAGCTCTTCATTGTTATGATTTCGTCCTGCTTTCGCTCAAGAATTGTGTTTAATGCTTCAATTGGTTCTATTGCAGAGCACAGCGTCGGATTTGAGAACGTGGTTGACACGACACCCAAGTTTCTAAGCTTGCTCAAAGAGCGATACGTCTTACCCCTATCGATACCAAGTCTCGACGATAGAGATCCTACAGATACTGGACCGGTTTGAAGCAGTCCCATGTATACTTTGGAGTCAATGTCTTCAAACCCAAAGTACGATAGTGATTCAATAATTTGTTGTGTGTTCATTTTAATCCTCGAATCCAAGATTAATGAATGAAATAATAGATATTGTTTGTTCAAAATAGACAGACAATCACCTAATACTAATTTTAGATCGCGTTCAAAATTCCCTGAAAGTTATATAATCACCGTTTCCGAAAAGTAAGCGATTTGGAAATCACAATCGAGCCATGGAAAAAGCTCATCATACACGAAGTAATAGAGTATAATTTTGATGATTGGGTAACGCAGATTGCCTTTGGGAGCAAAACTGGGGGTGGTGCAATTCCAAGCATAAACTGGGTCAACGGGATTGTTTTTCAGTCATTTAATTTTCCTGACACAAACATAATAGTTGAGGAAAAGATCAAAGGCATTCTTCACTGGTCGTCCGTAATGTTTGCAGTCAAAGAAAAATATGAAAAACAGATCATAAAGGACAATGCCACAATAAACCTAGTAGACGTTAGCGTCAATGAAATTTTCAAGGAGCTTTCAGAGCAGCTAAAAACTCACTCAAAATATGCAAAAAATTAGTTAGACTTCAAGTGCGCCGGGATTTGTGTGGCTAAATTTCTGACGCATTCTACCACAAGCAATGCAATAAAACATCAAGGTACAGGCTCGGTATTTTAAATGACGAAATAATTCATTTTTGAAGGTTGAGATAAAATTTCATGAAAAGAAAACGATAAAAGAAGTATTCGGAAATTAATCGAGTCATCATCACACAATAACGCCTAATTTTTTGTTTTGATTCTATGAAATGAGAACAAGGGTTAGCTTGACCTACATACAAACAATCATGGAAATTAAGCAGAACCCATAATAAGCAAAAGCGCGTAACTATACCCGTAATGTCCTCTTCATCACAAATCAGATGTCCGTCGTGCGCAAAAAACGCAATGCAGACAGACGTGACTACCGGCGAAATGTTTTGCCGAAATTGTGGTTACGTAGTGGCAGAAAAGATCGAAGAGTCAGGACCAGAGTGGAGAGCATTTTCAAATGACGAGTCAGATAGAAGTCGTGTTGGTGCTGGAACATCGCTTACGATGCACGACATGGGCTTATCAACAGTGATCGGATCAGCAGACAAGGACGCAACGGGAAAACCGCTTTCTGCATCAATGAAGAGCTCAATTGAAAGACTTCGAACATGGGACAGCAGAACCCAGACTCATTCATCTGCAGATAGGAACCTAAGACAGGCCCTAAGCGAGCTTGACAAAATGAAGGACAAGATGGCCCTTGCAGAGTCAGTTGTTGAAAAAGCAGCCTACATCTACAGAAAAGCAATGGAGAAAAAACTCGTAAGAGGTAGATCCATCCACGGATTAATTGCAGCATGTCTTTACGCAGCATGTAGGAACACTGAAACCCCAAGAACACTTGACGACGTAGCCGAAAGCATCAACATAAGAAGAAAGGACGTCGCCAGATGCTACAGATTGATCTACAAAGAGCTCGATCTCAAAATGCCGGTTGCAGACCCGACAAAGGGAATCTCAAGAATTGCAAGCACCGCAAACCTAAGTGAAAAAACAAAGAGAAGGGCAATGGAAATACTAAACAAGGCTAAAAAAATCGGGATGGTTGCAGGAAAGGATCCAATGGGAATTGCAGCAGCGGCGTTGTACTTGGCGTGTATTTCAAACGGCGAGATCAGATCACAAAAAGACATCTCAATTGCAGCAGGAGTCACCGAAGTCACAATTAGAAATAGATGCGTCGGGCTCAAAACGCTGCTTGACTAGGAATCTTTCCAATTTTTATTGTGTAAAAATTTAAGGGGCATTCACGGAGCAAAGACGTGTCAGAAGAGATCAAATGGTCAGACTGGCTTGATTACAATCAAGAACAAATTGCAAAGACTCCTGAATTGCCAGGTGTTTACATGATGCATACGGCAATGAAAATTTTGTACATTGGAAATACTGACAATCTAAAGAAAAGCATCACAAAGTCATCATCTGAAAACTGCATCTGCGATGCAAAAAGATTCCGTTATTTTTCAACCCAGTCACATAACGAAATCAAAGAAAAGTTGCTTGAAGATTACAAGAAAAAACACGACGGTAAAATGCCATCGTGTATGTAGTTTATCAAAACAATAAAGAACAAATCTTAATTTTTTTGCAATACGAATTGGCAACATACAATGTTTGTGCAATTTACACACACACAAGAATAGTAACTGTTTTACTAATACACAGTCAGGTCTGTTGGACCAGTGCCATAATTTCTCTCCCTTGCCAGACCAATGGTATCCCAAGGTCCTTCAGCACCATTCAAAAACTAAATTTCAATTACGAGTGATTCTAGGCCCATCATCGAATCAAAAATTCCATGTACAAAACTTTGTACAAAGAACTGAGTTTTGGCTAACTAGCCTCAGTTATAACAAAAAAGTAAAAAATACAAACAATTGGAACCATGGTGCTCAGTATGAGCGATACAAAACGCAGTGAATCGGACAAGATGCATGATAGGCTGTTACACATAGGTGAACTCACGTCGAGAATTACTCACGACATGAGAAATCCACTCACAGTAATCATAAACTATTCAACGATGATTCAAAAAAATTCAAGAAACAAGCTTGACAAAAAATCACTTGATCAGTTGGCATTAATTGAAAGCGAGGCAAGGAAAATGTATCACCAAATTGAAGATGTCCTAAACTATGTTAAGCTGCCCCCGTTAAAATTACAAGATTATTCATTGCACGATATTCTAAAAAAAGTAATAGAAAACGTTCAAACGACTGACGATGTTGAAATACACCTACCAAAAAACAATCCCCAAATAATATGCGACATTGACAAGCTTGAAATTGTTTTTGTCAATTTAATCACAAATGCGATTGAGGCAATCAACGGTGTGGGATCAATTAACATCAATGCAAAGACCACGCCAAACCACATAATTATCGAAATTGAAGACTCTGGTCCAGGCATTACAGAAGAGAACATGGAAAAAATATTTGAGCCGTTGTTTACAACAAAGCAAAGTGGAACGGGGCTTGGGCTATCAA
>JACRJT010000005.1 GCA_016215465.1 Nitrososphaerota archaeon
AATCGGATTGTTAGTAGGGGGATTAATTCCATTTATTATAACTGGTCAGCTGATAAGCGGTGTCTCAAGGGCAGCTTCAAAAATGGTTGATGAGGTTAGAAGACAGTTCAAAAACGATCCTGGAATACTTTCAGGCAAATCAAAACCAGATTATGCAAGATGCGTAGATATTGCAACAGTAGCATCTCTTAGAGAGCTTTGGAAATCCGCAAGCATTCCAGTAGTAGCACCAATTGTTCTTGGGGTAATACTTGGTCCTACAGCAGTAGCTGGACTTTTAGTTGGAGCTGTGGTAGCTGGACTATTTTTAGCATATCACCTTGTCAATACAGGCGGTGCTTGGGATAATGCAAAGAAGCTAATTGAAATGCAGGGGCGAAAGGGCAGCGAAGAGCACAAAGTCGCAGTGGTTGGAGATATCATAGGCGACCCATACAAAGACACTGCAGGGCCTGCACTAAACACCGTAATCAAACTCTTAAACACTGTAGCAATAGTGTTTGTCGGGGCCTTTGTGGCAATTCTGGTTCTCTGATATCTGAGTTTTAAAACTCAAGCATAGAAACCGTATTCGAACTGATCAAATGTGTCGGGCTTGCTGATCTTTCCTTGACGTTCCTCGATGTATTTGTCAAGTTTTTGCAATTGTATGGAAATTGGAGAATCGCTTTCTCTTGCCCCATAAATTTCAGCGTGAACCCTTTCCAACTGTTCTCGATTCAATCTGACTTTCATCATGGGGTATGATGGAGCCCGCTTAATGTAAAACTGATCAAAAATTGTTTGTTTGATTTAATCGAAAAGGCATTTTTCGCAAAACAAAAGATTACCCTTTTAATTACAGCCTGCTCATCATTTAGGAAATTCGCCTAGTGGAATGATACTACGCAGACTTGCAAAACAGAGTCTGTAAAACCAAATCCCAAATCAGGTGTCATAAAAAAGAAACCTAAAATGATAACTTTGCCGTTCTTTTATTAACGAGAAACTCAGAAATACATTGATTCGCAAATGGCCAAGAATCTTTCAAAAAATCTGACGTTTGCCATCTTTGCCTTTGTTGTGTTGTTGATAGTCGGATTTGCAAATGATGTATCTGCTTTGCAGTATGGGAGGCCAAATTCTGACATCTCCAAAGGACTGTGGACTGACACAAGCGGTGGAAATGGAAACGGAATAATGTATGATGAGGTAAACGAGGTAACTCAAAGCAATAACAATTATGCTGCTTCAAGAAATTTAGGTTCTGGCACTGCTAGTGACACTTGGGTTGCTGGACTGTCTGGCGTAAACGATCCACTCGTATCAAACAATCATCAAGTAAAATATGCCTACAAAAAAAGTGCCAATTCGGGAAGCACACTCCGACTTGCCGTGACACTGTTACAAGGATCAACGACCATTGCCACATGGACCCACTCGAACATTTCTAGTGGGTGGGTTCTAAGAACGCAGACTCTTACGGCCGCTCAAACAAACACCATATCTGATTATGCGAATCTGAGATTGCAGTTTACTGCAACGTGTACCACCTGCACATCTACCCTGCGAAGTGTTCAGGTTTCTTGGGTGGATCTTGAAATTCCAAACGCTCCCACCGTACCTGGTGCCCCCACATCATTATCTGCAACTGCAGTATCCTCGTCACAACTCAATCTGTTCTGGAATGCCCCTGCAAGTAATGGTGGCTCGACAATCACGGGATACAAAATAGAGCGTGAATCTCCCATAGGTGGAGGCTGGTCTACAATTGTAACTAATACTGGAACGACATCTACGTCATATTCTGACACCGGATTAGATGCTGCAACCCAATACAATTATCGAGTGTTTGCAATCAATGCAGTTGGAATAGGTCCTGCTTCTGCAACTGCCTCATCTGTGACTAACACTCCATCTGCAACCATTCCAGGGCAAGTGACTGGCCTTGTCCTCACCCCATCCCAGGCTCAAATAATACTTAACTGGAATGCTCCAAATGACGGTGGAATTCCAATTATTGGCTACAAGATTGAGGTTGAATCGCCTGTGGGAAATGGCTGGTCAATCCAAGTGGCAGATACAGGCTCCACTTCTATCACATATGCTGATACTGGATTAACGCCTAGCACACAATACAACTACCGAATATCTGCCATCAATGGGATTGGAATCGGATTGCCGTCAAACCCCGTAAACACTATGACTATGACAAGTGCAACGGTGCCAAGCAGTCCAATGTCATTACAAGGGATAATCGCGGATAGCCAAATCTCTATCAGCTGGGTAACTCCTCAGTCTGATGGTGGCTCGACAATCACCGATTATGTCGTAGAATACAGCATGGATGGCGGTTCTACTTGGAGTGTCTATCAAGACGACGTGGAAGTTCAAACATCTAGTGTCGTGACAGGGCTTGACACAAGTCAGCAATATCGATTTAGGGTTTCTGCTGTCAACTCCGTCGGCACCGGATTGCCTTCTGATCAAGTGACCTTGAATTTGACAGAATCCGCAGAATCTGGTGCAATTTCAGAATCGAGAAACCCACCCAAGTTCTTGGGAATTGGTGTTTATGAAATAATCAAAACAGAAAATGTTACAAAAGACGAAAGGATGCGATTTGAAAACTATTTTCCATACAGTGTTTACAGCTATTTTATTGATGAAAAAAACTATTCACATCTAGGCACCTTTGAAAAAATAGGTCAGTTTTTTAACACTGAAAAATATTCAACAAGAGCATTTCCAATCACTATTGCAGAAGACAAGACGATACAAATCCAAGTTGAAATCTTGGACGAATACAAGAGTTCACAAATCGAACACCTTGCACTGTATTTTGATTTTGTAGAAACTGCAGAGATCAAACCTGGACAAACCTATGTGACATTTGACTCCCCTGAAAGTCTATCTGTTGGCGATCCCGACGGAATTTTCAAAGATGTCAAAGTAGCCAAGTCTCTGGAAAACGGCCTATTGTGGGTGATTTTTGACATAACTTTTGCAAAGCCTGCTGATTCAACCAACATCTTACTTGAAACATGGCATGAATCCCAAGTTCCTGTGTATGCCAAAGTTACCGATATGTGGGAAAAGTTTGAACCCTCAAAACTAATCCAGCGACAACAACAGATAGGATATTTTGCCCAGGTACTGATACCGCAGATTCACACCTCGCCAAACTGTAAATTACAAAACTTGTGCTTTGACCCACCTGTAGTCAGCATACTGAAAGGAGGAATCATACAGTGGGTAAATGATGACACCACATTCATTCATGTAATAACTAGCGGTAGTCCAGAAGCGGGACCTGACAACAGGTTCAACGGATTTGTGAGGCCTGGGGAATCATACCAAAACGTCTTTTCGGCTGCAGGCACATATCCGTATCATTGTGAGGTACATCCTTGGAGTACTGGCATAGTAAATGTCTATGAAAAAACAATCTCAAAGGATTTACAGCCTAGTTCCAGCCGAGAAAATGTATCTGGCGACGTGATCATTCCGGAAAAGCAAAAATTTTCAATAGTCGTAAAAACATTAGAGTCTGGCAAAATAAAAGAAATCGAGCACGGGGACACGGTAGTATTAAAAACAAGAAATCTTAAAGCGGAAATCTCTGGTTACCTGAATACAAAAAATAAAGAATTGCCTGCCGAAATTACAATAATTAGGCCTGATGGATCATTAACGACACTCAGAACCAAGCCTTCTGATGATGGATATTATTTTCTTCCAATATACCTTGGAAGTAAGTGGCTTCAAGGAAATTATCATGTCATTGTAAAATACAATGGAGATCAAATGGGTAACATCTCATTTTATGTAACTGATGATGCTCGTGAACAAGGTTTTGGCGCCGTATCGCCTCGCAGTATGCCAGCCCCCTGAATATTTTGATCTGTTGTGGATGAACAAGAACACAAACCATGATGTTCAGAAATAACAATTGGAAAAAATACCGAATAAACACACGCTGCACTTTGTTCGAAGATTGATTTAAAATCTATTCCAAAACGCGAGTCATGTCTAGCTCGTCAATCTGGGCCTCTATTGTCTTTCTTAGCGTGCTTTTATGATCATCGCAAAACCAAAAGTAGCCGTCAATTGTTTCAAAGCAGCCGCAAATCCACTGCGTCTTTTTGTCCCCTTCTACAGTGTGCTTGTTGTATGTGGCCTTTTTTGTCAACGTTGTAGTATGAAAACAAATCAATTAAAATCTATTTCATCATGTGTGGGAATGGAAAAAATAAAAATTAAAAAAAGAGTTATGGGCACCCCTCCATCTTTTGGATGAAGAACCCGTTGGTTTTGATTGCATCCTCTACTGGCTTTGGGGCGCCCTGTGAGTGGCAGAACTGACACTCTTCAGTTGTTACTTTGGCACCTTTTTCACCAACAGTTTCCAACCATTGCTTGGCATATTCGATTGCCTTGCCGTGGTCTTTGACATCTGTTATGACATCAAAATGCATCGTGTGGCCGTCTTTGGCCTCTACATATGTGTCATACACGTGTATTTCAATCATGTTTTATCTTTACAAAAAGGGATATTTAATTCAAGAAAGAAACCTATTGTGGAATTATTTATGAAATCACATTCTACATTCATGCAATTAATCTGTGGATTGTTTTTAGAAAACCATGATCAAACATGTCGCAAAAAACCTACCAATTAGCACCTAACTTGCAAATCTGCCGAATCCTAAATGGCATGTGGCAGGTAGCTGGAGGCCATGGACAAATTGACCGGGAATCTGCCATATCTGAGATGCTCTCATATCACGACTCTGGTTTTACCACATGGGACATGGCAGACATTTATGGGCCTGCCGAAGAATACTTGGGCGAATTTCGAAGAAGAATTGCAAAGAAAAAAGGAGAATCTGAACTTGGCAAAATACAGGCCCTTACAAAATTTGTTCCAAATTCAGGTCCAATGACTAGGTCAATTGTGGAGCATTATATCGACAAGTCAATTCGCAGAATGGACGTAAAAACAATCGACGTGGTCCAATTTCATTGGTGGGATTATTCTGATACAAGCTACCTTGATGCATTGCACCATCTCTCAAAGATTCAAGATGACGGAAAGATACGATACATTGGACTTACAAACTTTGATACCGAAAGAATCGAAATCATGGTAGAAAACGGATTCAGACTAATATCAAACCAGGTGCAGTATTCTGTCCTGGATCAAAGACCTGAAATAACGATGACTCCGTTTTGCCAAAAACACGACATCCATCTGCTCACCTATGGAACTTTACTTGGAGGATTCTTGTCTGAGAGTTATCTGGGAAAACCGGAACCTGCAAGGTCTCAATTGTACACCTTTAGCTTGCAGAAATACAAGAACATGATTGATGCCTGGGGTGGATGGGCTTTATTTCAAAAACTACTTGCGGTGCTTGGTGATGTGGCAAGAAAGCACCGTGTTGGAATCGCAAATGTTGCTACAAAATACATTTTGGACAAGCCTGCTGTTGCAGGCGTGATAATTGGTGCAAGACTTGGCATAGCGGAGCACCGCGCAGACAACGCTAGGACATTTTCATTAAATTTAGACAAAGAAGACAATGAAAAAATAAGATCAGTGACCTCAAAATCACAAGACTTGTTTTCTTCTATTGGTGACTGTGGCTCTGAATATAGATGATTTATGATGAATTGTCAAAATTTCAAATTACACGCAAAATCTGGGCCCAAAATAGTCTCAAAATGGTATCTGGTTCCAACTAGATTCAAACTGAGTCTGAAAATAACTTCCACAAGAACTTTAGCCTGGAAGAATTTAGGTTCAAATCGGACTAATTGCAGCCATATCGTTATGGCATATGTTCCCAAACTCTATCTCTTTTGCAGAAGAGTAAAAATCGAATTATGGCCTATATGTTAACTTCGGAAGATTCTGCTTTGAAGTTGATTTTAGAGTGTGTTCCGTCACAGTGTGGCTTTTTGTTTGACGCGCCACACCTACACAATGCAGCTTTTGTTTCGGAATCAACTATCACAAGATTTGGGCCATTTTCTAATGCCTTAATTGTAATTTTTGTCATGGAGTGATATGATGCAAACCGGCTTTTATCTTTGTCTTGATAAAAAAATCGAAAATAAAATTATAACATTTGAAGTGCATAATACAGGTAATGAAAAACATATGGATCGGAATAACAATCGGTGTCTTTATCGCAGGACTAGGAATTGGCTATGCAGTTTTTCAAGCATCAAGCCAATCTGCCATAACAACTCCCACAAGCACAGAAACGGAATTGGAAAAATACAAAATTGCCGAGCGTCTTGCCTCTGAACATATCAAAACGTTTGACAATCTGGATTTTGACGTTTTCACAAACCAGAAATGGGAGCGACTCCATGAGAGTCATTCGCAGGATATCATTGTACACTGGCCAGACGGACATCAGACAGAAGGTATTGAAAGGCACATTGAAGACTTGAAAGCAATGTTCGTCTATGCGCCGGATACACATATCCAAGTACATCCCGTCAAGATAGCATCTGGAGAGTGGACAAGTGTTATTGGGATCATGGAGGGCGCGTTTACAGAACCAATGCCTTTGCCAGACGGCAGCTCAATTCCGCCAACTGGCAAGCCTTTCAAGTTGGTAATGTGCACTGTCAGCCATTGGAAAAATGGTGTGATGGATGAAGAGTACCTATTCTGGGACAACCAGACATTCATGAAACAGATCGGATTAGATCAATAGTCCATCTGTTATCTTTTCTTCTTTTTAGATTTTTGTCTAACCCATATTTAGAAAGGAAAAGACAGGCACGAGTGCAAAATCCTAAGGTCTAACTACTATCCCCCAGAAATTACGCGGGTGATCAAATTTGAATCAGTGACCCATGTGCTGACCTGATTGAAAGTTCATGAATTGTGGTATGGCATCGAGTAATTCAGCGTCATTGGTAGTGAGAATTAGAATTGAACCGTTGTCAACGTCTTTTATCGAATATTGAATCAAATTCTTCTTTGCAGTCATAACCTCAGTGCCTGGAACGACTTGATCATGGATGTAGAAGGGTTTTGTAAAATTTCCTTGAGAAAACTCATACTGTATAACTTGAACGTGAGATTTTATCTCGCTTATGGTCTTTATGTCACTCATGTTTAATGACACTATCATGATTTGACCGCCTGTCGGTGTAGCCATGAAATGATGCTGAATTTTAGATTGGTCAAACCCCATTGCTACATCACCACGCTCCAACATGGCAGTCTGGTTGAACCTAGCTGTTACGTTTGACGCGGTTTCGTTTATAGTAACTTTAGATCCGGTTTGCACAAAATAGATGGTTCCTACCATTATAATCAAAATCACTACGCCGATAATAATTGGAATTTTTTTATTCATAATTTTAGAATATCTTTGTATTGTTTATAGACAATATCATCATTAATACACCGGCAATCAACTGAACCGTCCTAACAGATTCAAAGCTAACGTTGGGTTTGGATTCGAAGCGGTTCGTATCCACGTCAAGATTGTTATCTATTTTCATAGGATTCACCATGATTGTTGAAAATTTTGCAACCCAATACTGTCTTTTGTGACAAGAAATCTAGTAAATTAATTAATGGACCGAATGGGGCTTGCGTCCACTGTGGGAACAGACCTCAGGAATAAACTCAGACAATAAAGGCAGAAAGCCATTGTGGGGCTGACAATACCACTTCTTGATTTTTTTTAAAATGCAATTAATTTCCAATACTTTGCAA
>JACRJT010000044.1 GCA_016215465.1 Nitrososphaerota archaeon
AGTACTGGACGAGAGCATCGATAAGGTAGTTTTAATCAAACTCAAAGGCGGCAAGACCATCAGAGGCAATCTTCGTGGTTTTGACCAACACATGAACCTGCTACTTGACAACTCAGAGGAGATCCCTGCTGACGGTCAAGCGAAAAGCATTGGAACCATTGTTGTGAGAGGGGACAACGTAGTTATGATTTCCCCACCACCTGCGTGATGATGTATGACTAGAGGAACTCCTTCGATGGGGTTGATGTCAAGAAAGCATCCCCATATACGATGTAGAAGATGTGGAAAGAACTCCTATCACAAGCGTCAGCACAGATGCTCAAGTTGTGGTTTCCCAGATGCAAGAATTCGAAAGTACTCTTGGATCAAATGGTACGCGTAGATGCAAGAAATTGCTCTAGTTATTAGTTCTATTGCAGGTGCATGCACCGCAGCAACAGTTAGCAAATTCCCAAGAAACAAAATTTCTCTTTTAGGCGCAAACGCTCACATTAAAGGTCAAATCGAAACACTACGAATCGAAAAAGACATTCTGACAAAAACCATATCAAGATTATATCAGGACAGCTCCGATTTAACGAGAATTCAGCGAGACAAGCTACTCTCAAGGTATCAACACCAGCTTGGAATTATTCTAGCCAAAATTGAAAAACTAGAAGATGCAAGCAAGTATCCAGATCTTGGCCCTCTCGGAGATGGTTTGATTACCCTAATGGATCAAAAGCTTTCTGCGCTGGATAGAAGACTAACAGAGATATCGTCAAAGATTTCCATTACAAATGTCCAGATAGAAAAGGAGCCCAAAAAAGAAGAGGTTGTCAAGGTAGAGGCAAGGCCAGCCGAAATAAAACCAGTCGAAAAACCAGTGATTCAAAAACAGGAAATCATCACATCACCAACAATTGAGGAGTTAATCCAGTCATTTGTTAAACCAACCAAGAGATTAGAGATCACAACGCTAACGGAAATTCCAAGAAACTTTACTGCCGCTCCGCAAATCACACCTACAGTTGAAATCCCAGTACAGACATTTGTTCCGCAAATTCAGCCAGAAATTGTACAGCCTCAAATAATTCAACCTGAGTCAAAACATGAAATCATTGCAGAATCAATTCCACAAAAACTAGAAGAACAAAAGTCAGTGCTTGAGCCAATTGATATTGAAAAGAAAATAAGAGAAGAGCCTCCAAAGCTTGAATTCAAAGAAGAGGAGAGAAAGAAAAAGCCAACTGTCAACATACCAGAGCCTGAGGAAGTTGAAGACGACGAAGATGATCTTGATTCCATTAAACGCGAAATAATGAAAACGCTGTCAAAATTAGAGCAAGCTGAGGTAGAATAATTGTCATTTGATGATGCCATTTCGGCATTGTCTAAAGATGCATTAAAATTCGTAAAGAACAACTCTGTGCTAGGATTAGGCAGTGGAAGAGCGGCAACGGCATTTGTAAAGGAATTGGGAAGATACGTCAAAGAAAAAAATCTTGCAATAAGGGCAGTTCCAACGTCTTTGCAGATCAAGATAGTTGCAGAGCAAGGCGGAATTCACATCATTGGGGCAGATCAGATTGACAAAATTGACGCAGTGTTTGACGGGGCAGATCAGATTGATTCTCAAAAAAATCTAATCAAGGGTGGTGGAGGCGCGTTACTGAGAGAAAATATTTTGATTTCATCTGCAAAGTACGTAATAATTATGGCAGACTCGACAAAATTTGTAAAATACTTTAACAGAACCGTTCCAGTCGAGGTTCATCCATTTGCAAGAAGCACTGTAAAAAAATTTATTGAAAAAATTGGCGGCAAACCAGACCTTCGGACAATAGACAGGGGATACCCATTCATTACGGAGAACGGCAACATCATCTATGATTGTGATTTTGGCACAATCAAGGCTCCAAAACCGCTCTCTCAAAAAATAAAGCAGATTCCAGGAGTAGTTGAAGTTGGAATCTTTACCAGAAAGCCAGACGTGATATACAAGGCAAAAGAGAACGGAAAATTCGATATCCTAGCCTAGGTTTCGCTTGACTAGTTGCCCATAGCCTGGCTTTCCTACAATTTGCATGTTTTCTGTGACCAGATTTCCTCTAACCAACGTGGTTTGAGGCCAGCCCTTTAGGCTCCAGCCTTCATATACGATGTAATCTGAAAAGGCGCCAAAAAAATTTGCGCTTACCTTTTGTTCTTTTTTTAGGTCGATTAATGTTATATCTGCATCTGAATCTTTTTGGAGTGTACCCTTTTGAGGAAACATTCCAAATATTTTTGCCGCATTTGTGCTGGTCAGTTCGACTAATTGTGAAAGGTTGATTCTGTTTTTATTTACACCTTCAGATAACAAAATTGGAAGTAGTGTGCCAATTCCAGGAAATCCTGCCAAAGACGACCAGACATCATCTCGGACTTTGAGCTTCAATTGGTTCGCAACGTGATCTGTTCCAATCGTGTTGATTTGTTTTTGTGATATGGCATTCCAGATTTTCTCCTTGTCTGATGAAGTTCTAATTGGTGGCATCACTTTTGCCAAATATCCTGACTGCTTTTCGTAAGATAGTGTTAGATAATGTGGACATGTCTCGACAAAGACTTTGGTTCCCTTTTTTCTTTCTTGCTCAATTGCATCTAGTGCTATAGCTGAGCCAATGTGTACAAAATAGATAGTTGTTCCATATTCCCTTGCAATTTCGCAAATCTTTTTGATGCTTTTTGCCTCGGAATCAGGTGGCCTGCTCTCAGACCAGGCCGGCAATCCGTCTTTTTTGCTTTCCTTTGCTTTCTTTATTCCACATTCACACATTTGATAGTCTTCGGCATGGACTAGAACAGGGCAGTCAAGATGTGCTGCATTTGCCAATACCTTTCTAATTGTATCTGTTTCCAGTTGCACGTGAGATTCAAACAAATCTGATGAGCCGGGATCCATGTCCATGTAGACATGCCCAACTTCACCTCCAAGATTCATGTACAACTTGAATGACGTGATTCCGTTTTCTGTAATGTATTTCATTTCATCTGCCTGATTTACATCAAATATTGTCGCGTGTATGGAATAATCCACATAATGTGACAGTCTGGATGCTACAAGTTGTGCTTGAAGATGTGTCTTATACGGGTGACCAAGTCTTAACATTCTCATCATTGTTGTAACACCACCCAATGCTGCGGCACGGGATTCTGTTTTTGCGGCCTCTTCAATTGGAGAATAAACCCCATAGTGTACATGTGTGTCAATTAGTCCAGGAATTGCAACCAGCCCTCTAGCATTGATTTTTTTATCACATTGTGGCGTATCAGTAGTAAAATCTACGATTTTTCCGTCATTGATTATGATATTTCTTTCCAAAACCCCTTTCGGAGTCATGATGTGAGAATCTAGTATGATACAATCTACAGTCAAACTATCTTTTATGCAAAAATCCTGCTATTATGCTTTGACAGATTTACCATCGGGTTTGATATGTAATCTGTTTTTTGAGAGATTGTCTATTTTGACATTCATTGAATTTAATGTGTCCGTAGCTACTTGGTTGTCGATTTGTTTTGGCACATCATAGACTAGATTTTGCATTTTTTTGTGGTTTTTTAGAATGTAAAGGACGGAGTACAGTTGATTTGAAAACGATAATGCCATGATTTCCGGGGGATGTCCTTCTGACGCAATCAGATTAGCTACTCTTCCCTTACTGATAAGGTAGATTTTCTTTCCGTTTGACAAAACACATTCATCGAGATTTGGTCTCACCTGTCTTACTACTTGATTTAGCAAAAACTTGCTGTCAATTTCGACATCAAAATGTCCTACGTTTCCAACTATTGCACCGTTTTTCATGGAAAGCAGGTGTTGCTTTTGAACTACATCTCTCATGCCAGTGCAGGTGATGAAAACATCTCCAATTTTTGCAGCCTGACTTATAGGCATCACATTAAATCCATCCATGTGTGCTTCTAGTGCCTTTATTGGATCAACCTCAGTTACGATAACTTTGGAGCCCATCCCTGCGCATTTTTGGGCAACGCCTTTGCCAAGCCAGCCATATCCGCATACCACTATTCTTTTTGAGGCAAAAAGAAGATTCATTGCGCGCAAGTATCCAGCTATCGTGGATTGGCCGGTTCCGTACTTGTTGTCAAATATCATTTTTGTTTTCGCGTTATTTACTGCAATGATTGGATAACGTAGTTTTCCTTTCTTTTGCATTGAATAGTACCTAGTGAGCCCAGTAGTGGTCTCTTCAGTCGCACCAATAATTTTGAGTGATTGGAATCTTCTGTCAAAGTGGGCCTTTGTGTTAAGGTCTCCCCCGTCGTCAATTATGATATCTGGTTTGCACGATAAAACTTTGCTTTGGCACCAATCGTATTCTGATTTTGTTTGGTTCGACCATGCAAATATTTCAATTCCTTTTGATGCAAGAAAAGCGGCAATGCTATCTTGGGTGGTAAGCGGATTTCCACTGCATGCCACTACTTTTGCTCCTAGTTCTTTTGCACCAATCAACAGAACCGACGTTTCCTTTGTTATTTGGAGGCAAAACCCCAAAGTAATTCCCTTGAGCGGTTTTGATTCTTTTAGTACATCAATAGAATGAGTAAGAATTTGCATGTGGGATTTTGCCCAGTTATATGAAAGATTTCCTGTATCGTACATGGTAGGATCTTTGATTTTGCCCAATGATGTAGAGTGTCTTGTCTGTAAAATAACGATTTACCAAGTAGATGAGTAAAATAGAGGCATAATCTGTTCCAATACAAGGGCTGGTGGTTTAGTGGTATAATGCTGCATTCGCAATGCAGAAGTCGAGGGTTCAATTCCCTCCCAGTCCACCACTATTAAACAAAAATCAGATTTCTAACGGTCATTGACCATATTTTGATGTATTTAGGCGCATGATGGTTTCAGGAATCTAATCCACGATTTAAGATAACAAAAGAACCTTCAGATGTGGTTAAGATTAGGTGTGACAATTGCAATATTAGTAATATTTGTAACATATAGAAATTCTATTCGTGTAAATAGTCATAATACTATACATTGTAAAATCTAACGTGGACGATTGCTGGACTTTTTACATCATGTAGAAAATGTTCTTGTAATCAGATCTAGAGATATAGTCATTGGATCAGCCAATTCTGGCATTATGTTTCAGAACTGACATTGCTTCGTGTTACTTGAATGGTACCCATCCGCCACAAGAACGGCAGATGTTTACCCCATCTTCGTTTTCGTAGCTTTCAGATCCTGGAGGGCATTGACACTGTGGGATTTGATCTTCCATCGATATGATACGTCGTTGAACCTTTTAAGATTTTCAGTAATGATTTGTGTTTAGAATGAATAATTACTTGAGTATTTTAAAATCCAACTTATTGGAACCATTTTCATGAGATAGGACTGAAGCTGACTCGCTGAAAGGCATCTTTTGCTTTGGGCAGACGGGGAGTGTCCACCGGCAAACTGGTGCCACAACAACACAGGCCTCTATGTCGTGTCAGCTTCTTGTTGCATGATACGTCGCCAAAGAAGATAAGGGTGTGTTTGTATTTTCTGATAATCTGTTCAGGCGTGAATGCGATCACTTTGCAAGTGTTTAATTTTGTTGAGAATTAATTGAAAATAATTAACATTTGTATGGTATTATATTATTCAATCAAATAAATTAATGGATTTTTGATAATTCACCATATATATGTAAATGTACTATACCAAACCATGAGCTATTGTATAGAATGTGGAGACGAGGCAGAAGTCTGCTTTTGCGACTACGAGAAAAAACCAATGGACGAATACATAAAAGCGCTCAAAGAGTGCACAGACCTAAAGTGCTATTGCAAAAAGCACATGCCGGAGAGATGATTTTGTCATCGGCATATGTTTTGATAAACTGTGATCTTGGAGCTGAGGAAAAAGTAATCAGCGAACTAAAGTCAGTTGGAAGAGTAAAGGAAATGCACGGAGTCTTTGGGGCATATGACATCATTGCCAAAGTGGAAGCTCCATCAAGTGAGATGGTACGGGATATCATCACATCAAGAATTCGAAGAATTGACCGAATTCGATCTACCCTGACTTTGATGGGAATAGAGGGGCAGGAATGAAGCCCCTACTCCACAAAATCATTTATCCAGGATATGATGCCAAGTGTAAACAATTAACAAAAGAAAACGAAATTAGATTTGCCGCAATAATTGACAAGGAGGGTGCAATAGTTGCAGGTGGATTCAAAAAGGGAATCATTCCACTTGAAAAAGACAAGTTGAGGCTTGAGGAGTTCATGGAGTTTGTGTATGAGATTTCGCAGAGAAAGTCATTTGACGGTTCACTAGGCCCAATAAACTATCTTGCTGCAAGAAGGGACAAGGTTGTTTTGGTTAGCTTTCCACTAACAGATCTGACATTGCTGATTTCAGCGGATCATACACTTGACATTGAAAAACTGGCAAGCCACGTAGTGAGCGTGTTTGATTCTGAGCAGTCGCGATTCTCTGACGGCACGTAATTAGTAATTTTGTGCTTAAAAACATCTCATTTTTTGGTTTTAGACTAGCGAAAAACAATCTGTTCCCAGTCAGTTGTAGTGCAAATCCTAACATATTATTCAGAATGTCGTTTAGGATTCCATCTTTTCAGTGCCAAAGAGCTTCCAGTCACAGAAACAGAGCTAGCAGCCATTGCCATTCCTGCTACAGTTGGATAAAGCAATCCAAGTCCGGCAACTGGAATTAATGCCACATTATATGCAAATGCGTAAAAAAGATTCTGCTTTATTTTTTCTACTGTCTTTTTGCTTATCTCAAATGCAGACAAGACGTCATTTAGATTGTTTCGTACTAAAATGATTTTTCCCGCATCTATGGCAATATCAGTTCCACTAGACATAGCAATTCCAACATCAGATATAGTCAGAGCAGCTGCATCATTTATTCCATCTCCAACCATTGCAACCTTGTTTCCCTTTTCTTGCAGTTTTCTTATTTCGTCTGCCTTTTGACCTGGCAAGACATTTGCAATTACTCTATCGATCCCGATTTCCTTAGCTACAGTATTTGCAGTTTTCTGATTATCTCCAGTCAGCATTATTACCTGGATTTTCATTTTCTTTAAATGATTCACGACCGTAGATGCTTCCTTTCGCGGCACATCAAGTATCCCTATGATTCCAACTGGTTTTTTACCTAGCCCGACCATGATTCCAGTTTTTCCCTCTTGTTGTAACTGTAGTAGAAATTCAGAGTCATATTCCAAACCTTCGTCTGAAAAAAACTTGGAACTTCCAGCAAGAATCCTAGAACCATTATATTCTGCGATGATTCCTTTTCCAGGCACAGCCACAAAGTCAGATGCACTAGAAATTACAATTCCATCATCTTGTGCCCTTTGCAAAATTGCTTTCCCTAAAGGATGTTCAGAGTTTTTTTCAGCAATTGCTGCAAGTTCTAGAATTTTCCTTTCATCAAATGAATTATCAAGTGATACAACATCAGTTACATGAGGATTCCCTGCAGTTAGAGTGCCAGTCTTGTCAAATACTATGGTATTGACTTTTCCCAGTACTTCTAGTGCTTCGCCACTCTTGAACAAGACTCCGTTTTGTGCACCTTTCCCAATTCCAACCATAACAGCAGTAGGTGTAGCAAGTCCCAGTGCACAGGGACATGCAACTACTAATATTGCAACTGCAGGAATCAATGATGCTGCAAAGTGATGCTCCCCGTTAGTAGTAAAAAAATACCATCCAAAAAAAGTTCCAACAGATATTGCGATAACAATAAACGCAAAATATCCCGCTATCTTGTCAACCATCTTTTGCATTGGAGGCTTTTTGCCCATTGCGTCCTCAACTAATCTGATAATTTGTGAAAGGAGGGTATCGCTTCCAACTTTTTCTGCCCTAATTTGTAGTACTCCTTCCCTGTTAACCGTACTTCCAATGACCAGATCCCCAATTTTTTTTTCAACTGGAATGGATTCGCCAGTAATCATTGACTCGTCCACTGCAGAGTGCCCATCTATTACAATACTGTCCACTGGGATCTTTTCGCCGGGCCTTACAACCATGATGTCGCCTGGCTTTATTAGTTCGATCGATACTTCGATTTCATCATTATTTCTTTTTACTCTAGCAGTCTTGGGGGAAAGCTCTAGCATTTTTTTAATTACAGATGAGACTTTTCCCTTTGTCTTGTTTTCAAGATATTTTCCTAATATGATGAATGTTATGACAGTAGCACCTGCATCATAGTACAGATTATGCCAGAGAGGTACAGGAAACGTATTGTATACACTAAACAGATAGGCTGCCGTAGTTCCCACAACAACTAGTGTATCCATGTTTGCAGACCTCAGTTTGGCAATTCTGTATGCGCCAACATAGAACCTATTTCCTGCAACAAACTGAACCACGCTTGCACATAAAAACAAAACATATGCGGAATAGCTAGTTATAGAAATTGGAATGAATGTAAAAAAGTCATACATCCCAAGCAAAATGATCGGAATTGTGAAAACAAGCGCTATTACGAATAGTTTTTTGAGTTTTTTTGCTTCCATTTCCTCTGCAGATGCAGACAGGTCTTCACTTAGGATCTGATAACCACTTTTTGCTAAGAATTGTCGTATATCAGATAATGAAATCAGTGCAGAATTATATTGTATTATGGCCTGACTGTTCCCATAGTTTACTGACGCATCCTTGATTCCATCCATGTTTTGGAGTTTTCTTTCCAAATTATCTGCGTCAGAAGAATCAGTGATTCCACCAACCTTCATTGTGAGATTTTCATAAACCACGGAATAGCCAGATGTTCTTACCGCGCTTTCTATTTTGGACAAATCAACCACGTTTGGATCAAACTCCAAGAGTGCCTTTTGCGATGCCAAGTTTACCTCGCATTTTTTCACACCATCAAGTTTGGAAACATAATTCTGGATCGAATTTACACATCCGGCACAATGCATGCCCCCAATTTTCAGTACAGTTTGCTTTGTTTTCATTACACCATAGAATGGTTTTATTATGTACTTAAAATCCGTACTTTACAATTGTAAAATCTATAAAAGCTAATCAGACTAGACAGATACTGTGCCATTCAAGCTAGATGACATCGATTATGCAATACTTGAATCCCTAAACAAGGATGGAAGGAAGTCATTCAGACAGATTTCAAGGGAGATCAAAATAAGCACACCTACCGTAAAGGCACGATATGAAAGACTAGTAAACATCGGCTTGATAAAAGCGGTTTTGCCAATCATAGACTTTGGAAAACTCGAGAACAAAGACAGCATAAAGCTAGACACAATACGCTCAAAGGCCATCAAAAATCATGATGTAAAGATCACAAAGGGTTTGCTTGTCAAGATGTCTTGCGATTATTGTGAGGGACCGGTTCCTGAAAAACCAAGCATTTTAAAATTTGCAAATTTTGAGAGGTTTTTTTGCTGCACATCGTGTAGAAGTTTGTATAAAGAAAAGTACAAGGGACGAATTGGAAAGTTATCAGGCAAATAGATACGAATTAAATGTACACTAAACAGTTTTGTAATTTGGCAAAATTAGTTGATGCGTGAGAGTGAAACTATTTTCTCATCGCGTCAATCTGGCAGGTCATAATCCAATCAAGTAATTCGTGGGCCGTTGGATTAAGATCTGGCTTGTTATGCATCAGGTTACTAACCCAGATAAAATTAATTTGGTTTAGCAACGGCTTGTTTTGTTCGTCGCCATTTCTGACTTTGTTTCGCAGATCTTCTGGAATTGTATTCCACCATTCTGCAAAGGTTCTTGCCATCTTTTACTTTTTTATTTACCAAGGAATGATAGAATTGGCATTGCATCCCATTGATACAGATAGTAATCCAGCACGTTTGAGCAGATCTTGTCATAATTGTCGTAAATTGAGTTTGCTTCTTCGTCTGTAGCCTCAAATATCGCTATTCCTGTCTTGTTGTCACTTAATGCGCCAGACCACATTATTCGTCCTTGGGACTGCCAATCATCGATCAAGTTACTTATTTGAGGTCGCACTCTTTCTATGTCCTGCTCACTTGTGAATTCTTTTAGTGTACTTACAAGAATCCATGGTTTTCTTTGAGAAATTAATTCTGTTTGACTCATGAGATAAAGATCAATATGGAATGAATTAAGAATGATGCTGATTTCGGCTTGTTGTTCTTTGATTTTGTACTAGTCTGATGAAATTACATGTTATAATGTTCAACATTTTTAATAATTCCAAATGCATTATTATTTTGATCTTGCAGCAAACAGCCATTGCAGTTAAGATCAAAGAGAGTCACCAATGCAAGGATATACAGTTAATCATCCATCAAATCTGGAAAATTGCTATTGGCAGATTTTGATCATTGGACTGGTGACTATTTCATTTAAGTGAAAAAATCTTTGAAGACTTCGTCACATAACGATTATCACAAAACATAATTTCTTGTGAAGACTGTCAGTCTTGAGTTGCGCCGCATTCTGAGCAAAATTTGGCAGACAGAGAAATTTTAGAGCCGCATTCTGAGCAAAATTTTGCGTCAGAGTCAGTTATCTTGTTCACGTTTCCATACATGCTTGTGTTTCTGACAGCGCCTGTTGGTTCGTACTTGTCATCGTCGATTATGTTTACTGGTGCAAAGTCTTTTTCCTCAACGTATGCCATGATTCTTGGAATGGTATTGTCCTTGTTCTTTGGATCAGGGATGATATCTGCAAGCCAAAAGGAATACCTCATAAGCGTAAGCTCTGGTGTGGAAAAGGCAAGTGTGTGAGCAGACATGTAGTCTTCTGCTGCGGCCTTTCCATTGAAAACTCGCATGAGAATGCTGATCCATATTAGATGTATATTGTTTACTAGAGTTTTAATGGTAAACTGATTTGATTCTTTGTCATATACATAACGTGCTAGCAGGAAAGTGTACTCTTAAGAGACTTATTTTTTGATTAGTTTAGAGCCTTTGATTTTGGTTATAGCAATAACTACTCCCAAAATAGATGTCATTGCAATCAAGGCACCAAATGGAAATTCTGGCACAATTTTTGCAACATCGTTCATCTTGAGAAGTATTGCATCAACATGTGCATCTACTTCAGAGACGGGTGCACCGTTCTTAATCATATCACGCAATTCTTCACGCATCATACGTTCTATGTCATGATTTAGCTCAGGATTTTGCTGGCCAATTGGAGATTCTAAAAATTCAAAGTTATCCAAGTATGCCTTTGTAGCGAGACTTAGTGCCTCATCCGTGTTTCCAGCGGCATATTCTTCTTTTGTCTCTTTCAGTAGAGATCTTATATTTTCAACATAGTCCAAAAGATCGGTATCTTCACTTTCAACACCCATAACTTCATCAAGCTCGTGAATCACTCCATCTGCCATAATTGTAATGTCTGCGGGGTTTGCTCTTGAGTCATAACCTGCCCACAAGTCATCATAGAATTCTTCAATTTCTTCCGCTTCATGTTGTGGCAATTCTGACTTTATTTCGTTAAAGATTTGTTGGGAGCGCCAGACAAATGCGGAGCCGTCTTGGAATTCTGCCATCATGCTTATCTCGCCATTTGTTATTGCCTCCTCATATTCGCCTTTTGATGTCTCTAACAGTCCTTGCATTAGTTTCATTTTGAAATTCGGATCCTGACTAAGAGTGTCGCCAACTATTGCGGTTCTTGCAATTTCAACTACCTCTTTTGCACCATCTATTGCCTCTTGAGCATCTTGACGGGTCACATCCTTACCAGTCTTTTTGCCAAGATCTAAAAGAATTTGTTTTACTTGGGTATCCAAGTCGGGGCTGCTTTTTTGCAGCACTGGTTTCATCATATCATATAATTCGGCAATTGGATGAGTGGCATGCACCAGTACAAGTTCGGTATTGTCATCATCAAGATTCTGTTCGATTGCCCAGAAGTGGCCTAATGACTCCTCAAGTGATCCTGCGAATGCAAGTTTTTCATCATAATCAGTATCGGCAAATGCAAGTGAAGTAGAAGATGCAACTGCAATCAGCGTAAGAACAGCAATAAGTGATTTCAACAAAATGAGTAAATTTTACTGGTCGCTTTAAACCGATGTATGATTCCACAATCTTGAAACGAAATTCCATAATGAGATTTATTTTATGGGATGTGTTTTCATATTCTAATTTTCTTTCAATAAGAACTCGGTAATATTTTGTAGACTGTTAAAAGGTCAAACCATTTTTTATTTATGATTTTTATTTTGAATGAATTTCTTAGGGTTGTGATGGTCTAAGTTTTGGTTCCGCACTTGGTGCAGAATTTTGCACCCGCCCTAAGATCTGCGCCGCAAGACTTGCATCCGCTTTGCGAGGATCGTGGCATCATTGAGGGATCCGGTGAAGGCAGTGTCCCCGGCGAAGAAAACGCTTCACCTGCTGAAACAATGGATGGCGGCCTCCCAGGCGTCTGAGCAGGCATAACTGGTACTCGCCCCATACCCGGCATCATCCCCCCTCCCATACCAGGCATTAATCCTGGGGATTGTGTTGTTCCAAGGTTTCCTGCACCAACTCTGTCTATTGCTTTTTTCATCTCAAAGAGCACTTTTACTGCCAAAAATTCTAGCGCAGAATATGCGACGATATAATCGCCCATCTTTTCAAAAAATTCTTTATCAGATATCTTTCCATGCTTGTACATTGTATTTGCATCTAAAAACGACTCGTAATATCCCTGTGAGTCCTTGAACAAATTATCTAATTTTTCTGCTAAAAGGTTTAGTGTGTCTACTTCACCAAGCGACATGTCACAAATTCATTGGACGCTTATTAATTACTTTAGGATAAAAAGAAGATTTAGGTTTTAGAGAGCGCTCTGTCAATCATGCCCTTGTAGGATTCCTTTGATGCTGCGCCAACTTGTTGAGCCAAGACCTGACCCTTGTGCATAAGCATTAGAGTTGGAATGCTAAAGATGTTGTATTTTGCGGCTAGTTCGTTTGCCTCATCGACGTTTACTTTGACAAAGTTTACCTTGCCTTCATAATCTTTGGCAAGCTCTTCTACTACAGGACCGACCATTCTGCACGGACCACACCATTCTGCCCAGAAATCTACGAATACTGGGTTTGGGGAATCCACGACTTGTGATTGCCAGTCCTTTGCGTTTGTTATGTGTGCTAAAGCCATCTTTATCAAAATCGTTCTAGGCAAACGTATCTAAATATGTTAAGGAGGAATCTGGACAAATCAACATATACTTAAATGTCCTCTGGCTATTTTTCAAAATATGAGCTCAGAGCTGCGTTTGAAAAAGCTTAGAGGTTCAGGCGGATTCGTCATGGCCCAAGTCTCAGATGATCAGCAACGAAGGGGCAACTTGGGTGGACCTGACTTGTTTTTAGCTCCAATTGGAAGACTAGATCAGGAAAAAATTTCAAAATATTACTGTAATACGTGTGAGAAGGATTACGAGGGAAGTCCAAAAATCGAATATGAAAATCCAAATGAAGAAGTCGCGCAAAATTTGATTCTTCTAGAACGAGGACAGTACATGTGCACCACTTGCGGCTCTACCATAGCAGAATACAGGGAATTCCAGAAGCAAAACCAACAAGCAGATGTAGGTCTCGCAAAACCAATTTCCCCATCATTTGACCAGCCAGCCGCTTCTGAATCAACCATTCAGCCACTTACACCGTCAGAAGATCAGACATTTTCCTCTCCATCAGATCCACAGAACTCGTTTAGCTCAATAGTCGGAATGTCAGTCTATGACTCTGATGCAAAAAAGGTAGGAGTCGCGAAACAAGTAGGAGTAAACTCATCACATCAAGTAGTCTTGATTGTGACAAAAAACAATGGCTCTGATGAGACCATTGAATGGGGCAAGATCAAAAAAATTGGCGAGATAATTCTGTTAGGGGATGGAACTCAGTCTGGAACATCGTCAGCAGTGAGATGTGCAAGCTGTAATTTTGAAAATAAGGTAGGCTCCAAGTTTTGTGAGAGTTGCGGAAGCAAGCTGTAACATGGCCTCAAGTTCCACAGTAAAGACAATCGTAAAGGACATTATCATAGTTGGAGTGGGAGTTGCTGCAATCTGGTTTGGACTCCAGTTAGCGTTTGGAACACAAAATCCATTTTATGTTGTATCTAGTGGAAGCATGATTCCAGTCTTAGAAGTGTACGATGTACTAGTCGTCCAAGGTCATGTGCCTTTTGCAGATATCCAAGTAGGCGACATCATTGTGTTTAACAGACCAAATGGGCACGACAGGGTAATCGTCCACCGTGTTGCAGATATTTTAGATGATAATCCAAAGACGATTAGAACAAAGGGCGATGCAAATCCCAGCTCGATTCCTGGAACTGACTATCCACTCACAGAAGAGGAATACATTGGCAAAGTTGTCTATGTCGTACCGCAACTAGGATATATAACAAGGGTTCTGACGCCTCCAATCAACTACATCATAATTGCAGTAATAATTGGCATAATGATCGTAAAACAGTATTATGGGAAGGGCAAAAAGGAATCACCCAAATTTGAAACTACCCAGGCAGAATCTGCCACAAATGAAGAATTTACAAAATCGCCTGACATAGAATACAGTAATTCTGTCTCGGATTTGCCTAGAGAGGAATTTACAAAATCGCCTGACATAGAGCGCATTGACTCCATAGTGGATTCAAAGCAGGACAGCAAGAATCAAAACGATGAGAATAGAACCTAGTGATCCAGATTTACTCAAAAAAAGTCATAAAACATTAAAGCATGCAGAAGACCCTTAAACATTCTCAATTATGACCACGGCAAAAAAAGCAATATCACTTCACAGAAGACTAAAAGGCAAAATAACAATCGAGAGTAAAATTCGCAACCTAAGGCAAGACGATATCAAGCTGATTTACACGCCAGGTGTTGCTTTTGTTTGCGAGGCAATTTACAAAAAGCCCTCTGAAAAATACAACCTTACCTCAAAAGGAGATAACGTTGCGATAGTAACTGACGGAACAAGAATTCTCGGCTTGGGAAACATTGGCCCTTATGCTGCACTTCCAGTCATGGAGGGAAAGGCAGTACTGTACAAAAAATTTGGCAATGTAAACGCATTTCCCATATGTCTTAACACTACAGATAGAGACCAAATCACAAGTACGATTAAAGCGATTGAGCCAGCTTTTGGTGCAATAAATCTCGAAGATATCGAGTCTCCAAAGGTGTTAGAAATTTCTGCCGAGCTTGAAAAAACGCTTTCAATTCCAGTATTTCATGACGACAGACATGGGACTGCAGTTGTGGCCCTAGCGGCCCTGCTTAATTCACTCAAGATTGTCAAAAAGCCGCTGTCATCTAAGATCATACTGGCCGGGGCAGGTTCAGCAGGTTATGGAATCTGCAAGCTTCTAAGATTTGCAGGATGTCGCAACTTGATCGTGGTAGACTCGAGAGGTGCAATTTACAAAGGGCGAACAAGAAACATGAACAAATACAAAAAGGAAATTGCCGAAATTACAAATCCAAAAAGACAGAAAGGAACACTAGAAGACATTATAAAAAATGCAGATGTTTTCATCGGGGTTTCCGGAATCAAGGGACTTCTTTTACCTAAAATGATACAAAGTATGAACAAGGATCCAATAATTTTTGCACTTACAAATCCTGATCCAGAAATAGATCCAATGACTGCAAAGAAGTCCGGGGCGAGAATCATCGCCACTGGCAGTTATATGTATGAAAATAAAATCAACAACGCACTTGTATTTCCATATCTGATGAGAGTAATCCTGGATAGAAAGATAAGAAAAATCACTCTTGATTTGCTATATGCTGCTGCAAAAGCAGTGGCAGATACGATTCCCAGTACACAACTTGCCTACAATCACATAATGCCTGAAATTGGCAATAGGCAAATACAGAATAACATTATCAGAGCATTAAAGAAATTCAAATGATTCGATTCCTACAAATGCATCCTAAAGTCTTGATGGTGAAAGTACAGAAACGCGCGGTAAATTAAAAAGTATAATTATTTTTGTGGAATTTTGAATACCCGCTTAAAATAATCAGAGTTCTCTGGTGCGTCATCTGCGTTTTCTTTGACGTTTGCAAGGTTCTTTGCAAGCTTTTTCTTGTATCCAAGCTGCATCTGTCGTGCAATCTGAATTCTTTGGGCCTGGGGGGAGCCTGCGCCGTGCATTGATTCAGTCAAATATCCCACTGCATTTCGTCCAAGCGTCATGTTTTCAATTAATCTTAAAACCCGTATTCTGTTTTCAACGTCTACTCCCTTTCTTCCAACAAGATATTTTTTGAGTAGCGGTCCTGCCACTGGATGCTTAAAGTCTTGTTCGGACGGTATTGTAACTACAAGTCCACCAGCAATATCCTGTGCAAGTCTAGAGATTTCGTATGGGAATCTAGTCACGTTGTGTTTGCATACGTTTGCAAGCATGTCGTCGTTTAGCCACACACCTGATTTCATTTCTTGTGCTTGATATGAAGAAGCAATTCCTGTTGCATAGATAGACTCGTTTAGATGCGTCATCTCTACAAGCTTGTCTCGAATATGAGAAACATCTGGTATGCCATTGTAATCGGAAACAGCAGCTGATGCACCAATTAATACATCACCAAGCCCCGTCTTGCAGACATAGCTTCTTCTATGATAGCATGTGAATCGTTCAACTAGCATTGCTGCGAATTCATACTCGCCATCCATGAAAATTTTATCATTTGGAATGAAAACATCGTCAAGAATCATCAAAGCCTCCTGTCCTGCAAATTTTGAGTTCCCCGCATCAATGTCTCCTTCTTCCATGCTTCTTGTATCACAGGATTGGCGCCCATAGATGTAGGTGATTCCAGGTGCGTCTGCCGGAATTGCGCCCACTATGGCATAGTCCTTGTCTTTTTCCGTTAGTCTCACAGTAGGCATTACAATTATCCAATGTGAATTGATGCAGCCTGTCTGGTGAGCCTTTGCCCCCTTGACATAGACACCGTCTTTGGTTCTTTTTGTTATTCTAAGAAACAGATCAGGATCTGCCTGCTCGTGCGGGGCTCTGCTTCTGTCTCCTTTGACATCAGTCATTGCTCCACCTATGACAAAATTTTCTTCTTGCATTTGTTTGATAAATTCTAGTAATCTTTTGTGATAACTGGTATGATGTTTTTCATCTATTTCAAATGTGGTTGAGTGAAGTGAGTTTATTGCATCCATACCTACGCATCTCTGGAAGCACGTTCCGGTAAGCTGCCCTAGTTTCCTTTGCATCTTGTTTTGCAGAACCAAGTCCTGTGCAGATTCTGCAATATGCAAAAACCTGTTTACGTGCTTTCCTGAAATCTTTGACATCGGTGATGCTAGTTGCTCCTCCCTTGCTGCCAGATCATATGTTTCGGCAACTGCGTTAATTGAAGGACGAATCATAGGGTGATCCACTGGATCTTTTACTAGTTCTCCAAAAAGATACACTGTAAGTTTTCTGCCCCTTAAGCTTTGGATATATTCCTGCCCAGTTCTAATTGGCATATTCGTCATTCCCCGAACTGTTATAAATATTCAATATTTCTCGGCGAGATCACAGATAAAATGGGCTAATTTGAGAACATTAGGATAAACTAATTTTTGGATTTATACCTAAAGCAGTTTGTGGTGTGATCATTTGTGATTCCGACTGCCTGCATAAACGCATAACAGATTGTCGAACCAACAAAGTTGAATCCTCTTTTCTTGAGATCCTTACTGATTTTATCAGACAAGACTGTGGATGGAGGAATGTTATGTAATCTTTTGTAGTTGTTTTTAATTGGCTTGTTGTTGATAAAACCCCAAATGTACGCATCAAATGAGCCAAATTCCTTTTGGATTGTAAGAAATTGTTTTGCATTGTTTATTGCAGACTGAACTTTCAGCCTGTTTCTGATGATTCCTTCATCTTTGAGTAGTCTGTCTACATCCTTTTGCGTGTACTTTGAAACCTTGAGCGGATCAAAATTGGAAAACGCTTTGCGATACGTGTGCCTTCTTTTTAGTATGGTAGACCATGACAGTCCTGCCTGCGCCCCCTCAAGGATTAGCATTTCAAAGAGTTTTTGATCATCGTGCACCGGAATGCCCCATTCGCTATCGTGGTATGGAATCATCAGATCGTCTTTTGCCCACTCGCATCGTTCCATGTTATGAGAATTGACCAATTAGTAATTTATAGAAATACTCAGAGTCAGGCAAATTTTTCTGAACGGATTACTTTGGCATCTCCGACATACAGAATTATCGCAAAGTCAGAAAACATGGTTCTCATTATCTCTTCTACGATACTTTCAAGTTTATCTTTGCTCAGGAGTACTTCGATTTTTACATTTTTGTCGGTTATTCCTTTACCATGTAGGTTTTTTGAGCCGCTGCCTTCCACCTCATAAAAAGTATAGCCAGAAACTTGATGCTTTGCAAGAATGTCAAAGACGTTTCTTTGCGCAAGAGTCTCGCAAGTTATTACAAGTAGTTTTAGATCGTAGAGTTTCATTGTAAATTATATCCCAAGTAATTGAATAAGTCTATCGTTCCAGGATTATGGACTAATGAGGACACTGTCAACATTATTGGTAGCAGTATGATTATGTTGTATGGAAATGTTATTCCAAGTGCAGATGTGATGTACAAGCTTGGTTTTGCTTGAGGTATTGCAGCTCTCAATACTGCAGGCGCTGCAATAAATGATGCACTTGCAAGAAGAAGGCCAAACATTACTGCACCACCTACGCTCAATCCAAGATAACTGGCTACCAAGACACCCACTATGCCATTTACTGTCGGTATTACGAGTGCAAATCCTATCAAAAAGGCACCTACTTTTCTGACATCATCCAGTCTCTGTCCTGCAATGATTCCCATTTCTATTAAAAAGATGACAATAGCTCCAGCAAAAAGATCCTCGAAAAGAAGTTTAATCGGAATAAATCCTTCCTTTCCTATAACATAGCCAATTACGATGCTTCCAATTAGAATCACGATTGCCTTGCCTGTGATTGATTCGCGTAAAACTTGGAACAGTTTTGTTTTGGTTTGTCCAACTTCAAGTGTGTCAAGACTGTCATCTATGGAAACCTCCTTTCCAGTATTTTTTGTAAATGCCTGTTTTTTTGCCCGTACTTGCTTTGCGACTGCCATGTTTGTCAAAAATATTGCAAGTATGAATGCAAGTGGCTCCAACACGGCAAGTATTGCAGTGATGTATCCTTCTGATTCTATTCCTCGATTTTTCAAAAAGGATAGACCAACAGAAAACGTTACTGCTCCCACTGCACCATATGTAGATGCCAATGCATACGAGTCAAATACGTTGAATTTGCCTAGTTTTCTTAGTATTTGGTAGTGATTAAGTGTCATGACAAGAGACAGTGCAATTGCGGTAAGCATCGGAATAAGCATACTTTCAAAGCCAGTCTTTCTCATCTCCAATCCACCATGCAAACCGATTGCGGCAAGAAGGTAAATTGGTAAAAACTCCGATATTGCATCTGGAATTTTTAGATCTGACTTTATGCGTGCCGCTACCATCCCCAAAATGAAAAACAGAACGACGGGTGTCAAAATATTTGCTTGTATTAACTCTATAATTTCCATTGAATCAACTCAAAACTTTATGGTGTTACGAAAACCAAGATGCTGATGAATTCTTTACTAGAAAATACAAATGATTTTTCTTTTGTTGCCAGCACGACGTTTTGCATTTTATTGTCAATATAAGTATGTTCATTCATAGACAGGGGAGTGGCCTTGTAGTGATTTTATGTTTTTGTTATTGAATTTGTGTCGATTCTGATTTTTCAAATCCTTAATTGACTTCTTGGCAAAATCTTTTTTTCTCGTAAATTCTTGCCTTTCTTGCTTATTGTTTGTTGGAGTTGGTTTAGAGATATTGTTTGAGAACGTATAGTTTACACTTGATTTATCCACCACCCTTACCATTTTTTTTCTTTTCATATTCTTAATCAGGACACGCGTGAGATTATTTGTGAACAAAACGATGTAAAATGTAAAACTCAGTGTCATAAAATATCTAAAATATTATTTTTGCTTATGTGGAATATCTTATCGTAGACACTACTTCGTTATTATTTTAATAAAATTTAAGTATTTTTGTAATGAGGGGAATTTTGAAGGCTGATCCAAAATTTGATCGTGATTTATTGACTGACAAATTTTTGTCTATAGATAAATCCGACAAGTGTAGTGCCCACAAATGTCGCACTCCAATATAACCACAAATCACCAAACATTCCTGAGAACAGTGCAGGTGCAAGGGAGCGTATTGGATTCATTGACGCGCCAGAAATGAATGCAAAAAAGAAAATGTCAAGTCCGATTATGCCACCGATTGCCACTCCACTAAATCCTCTAAGACCCTTGGTGTGAACAACGCACATGATCACGGCCATCAAAAGAAAACTTGCCAAAGACTCCACCCCAAAGATCATCCATATGGGAAAGGAATGATTTGGCGCATTTACTCCAAGATTGCCTTCAGTGCCAATCACGTTTTTTACAAACAGTGTTGCTAAAATGGCGCCAATTGCTTCCGCTGCAAAATAAATCAACAGTTGTTTTTTTGTGATGTGCTTTGAAATAAAATACGAGACGGTTACTGCAGGGTTAAAGTGAGCCATTGACGTCTTGCCAAAGGCATAAACCGTCAAGGCTACACCGATGAAAGGTGCAAAGGCTTCAAACCAAAGACCTATTGCACCTGCATACTTTGCATTAAGAACAACAGATCCTGTGGCACAAACTACAACTACAAAAGTTCCAACAAGTTCGGCAAAAAAGATCTTTTGATTTACATCTAATTTCCTCATGCCAGCGTCTTGCAAAACTCTAGCACCATTATCTCTATCATATCTCTAATCTTTCGCACGTCATCGAGCGGTTTTCCTTTCGGGTCTGGAATTGCCCAGTCCAAAACATTTTGAATAAACATGGCAGGACATGATTCTTTGTCCATGCACCCCATGTTTACTATTCTAGATGACTGTTGGATCATGGAATCGGAGATTATCTTTGGCTGCTGGCTGGAAATGTCAATCCCAACTTCCTTCATAACCTCTATGGCAAGCGGATTTATCGTGCTAACTGGCTTTGTGCCCGCACTTTGTGGCTCGTATCCGCTAGGCGCATATTTTCGAAAAAAGCCCTCTGCCATCTGGCTTCGGCCGGCGTTTTCCACACATATGAAGAGGATTTTTTTCAGCATTTGGTTCACGTGAAATTGTTACTCTTTGATTGCTTTGATAACAAGGCTTGTAATTTTCCTGTCGGCATCATCTTCCATGTATGTTCTCTCATCTAAGACGCTGATGTCTTTGAATCCTGCCTTGTTTATCGCATCAAGATAATTTTCTTTTGTAAGGGCTCCATCGATGCAGGCGCACCACTGCTCAGAGTTTGTTTCGTGCATTTGCAGCTCTTTACTGGTGATGAGATCCGAGATTACCATCCTGCCGCCCTTTTTCAAAACTCTGTGAATCTCCTTGAACGCCTTGGTTTTGTCTATTGCCAGATTAATCACACAGTTGCTAATGACAGCGTCTGCTGAATGGTCAGACAGTGGAATGTTGTCCTCTACATCGCCTTTTTTAAATTCAACATTATCATACTTTCCATCCACGGCATTTTTTCGTGCCTTTTCTAGCATTTCGTCAGTCATGTCAATGCCGATTACTCTTCCTGATTTTCCAACTATGTTTGCTGCCAAAAACGCGTCAATGCCTGCACCTGAGCCGATATCTACTATCACTTCGCCCTCCTTGAGGTCGGCCAGTTTTATTGGTGCGCCGCATCCGACTCCAAGAATTGAAGATTGCGGAATTGACTCTAGATCTTTTGCATCGTATCCAATCAAGCCGGCAGCTTTGATTGGCGAGGCATTGGCGCCACATTCACCAGGCATGCAACAACGATCAGAATTTCCAGATAATGCTATCTTGCCGTATCTTTGTTTTATTTCCTTTTTAATTTCTACAGTCATGTTACGGTTTACCTAGTAAACCATTTAAGTTGTCAAGGACAGACTATTGCAGTTAGTGTAAAAATGGAAACTAAAAGAAAACCATTACCAATAATACGGAATGCCTGCGGTTTTGAAGGCTACGATGCGTCATCATTGATGAGTGAGACTGCCAAGCTTAGAAGGATCATAACAAAGCGTGGCACGCTAGAGATCCTAATCCCGCTTTGTTGCACCACAGAGCCAGTGAGATACAAGCAGTTCAGGCAAGCCCTGAAAGGAATCAGCAGTAGGACCCTGTCCACCAGATTAAAAGAACTCGAGAAGAGTGGGATCTTGGAGAGACAGTCGTTTAATGAAATTCCCCCTCGAGTAGAATACAAGTTGACTAGCAAAGGGCAGGAGCTTGTCGAATCCATGATCAATCTTTTGCAGTGGATGAAGAAATGGTCAAGATCAAAGTAAGTTTGATTTTTTATGTGCCCGAATTGATTTTTGTATGTGTATGTTATTTTGATTTCAAATGCTTTGAGGCCTTTTTTGCCTTTTGAAATACTTTGAATCCAGACTTTGATGCCTTTAGTGTCTTGACTAAGCTTACAGATACCTTTATGATTTTGAACAGGGTGAGAAACGGAATCAGTGCAAGCATTACGATGTCGTGCCAGTGTTTTTTCAGAAATATTTTCCAGTTGTCTATTTCGCGGTACTTGAAATAAAGATCAACTATCAGCAGGCCAAATATCGCCCAAAGTAGAACTTCAAAATAAATCTCGTATTCGTGTGGAATCTCAAGTAGCGGATCTGCCAAGAAAAGAGACTGCGGATGGAACGACAAAAACCCAATAAAATACACAGACACCATGCAGAGCAGTGAAAAATCAAATACTTGCCCAAGTGCGCTTTTTTGTCCCATCTTATTTCCCATGTTTAAAAAAAATTAAAGCATTCCTATGCAGTGGCTAGGAATGCCTCGATTCCTGCGCCCACACCAATGCCAAGAACAAAGAAAAGAACGTCCCAGGCAATGACCTTTTTGAATGGAGCGCAAACCTCATAGTCCCAATGGGTTGACTTTGGTGTTTGTTCCATAATCGATGTTATACTAGGGATCTCATAGAGTGTTGTAAGCTGGCATTATGATTAATCAGCTAAGTTGTTGAATCTAGCTAATATCGCCTGGCTCCCAACAAGTAATGAAGAAAAATGCGAATTGACTTGTGTAGGAAATGCGGCGACGAGATGAGAAAATACGAACAGGTAGAATCATGCAATGGATGTGGTAGGGATTTTGAGCAGTTCATCTGTCGCAAATGTAATTTTGTCACAGAACCACAATACCACATACACCAAACCAAGCTAGAGGCAATGGCCTTAAGATCATAGGGAGACCAGAAATGATTCAAAAAATTATTCAGGGTGCGCAAGCAAAGAACAACAATCTCCCAAGGCATAGATTTGGGTTCTACGGATTTGTTATTGCCGCATCGGCATTAGCTGTAATTCTTTCAGTATTTTAGAGCCCTATCCTGATATCAAGTATCTTGCAGCCCTTTCCTTGTTCCATCACAAGTACGGGGTTCATGTCAAGCTCTTTTATTTCCTTAAAGTCAGTCACAAGTGCAGAAAGTTTCTGAATCAGTTCTGAGAGTTTTTTCAGATCAGATGGCTTTTCTCCCCTTACTCCCTCTAGTAGTTTTTTTGTCTTGATTGAGTTTATCATGTCATCTGCTTCCTTGTTTGTTACTGGTGCCAATCGGAACGTGACGTCTTTTAGCACTTCTACATAGATTCCGCCCATTCCAAGCATTATGACGGGGCCAAACCCCGGTTCTAGCTTTGAGCCAATGATCAGCTCTTTGCCGCCCTTTACCATCTCTTGGACTAGAATTCCTTTGATTGTGGCTTTTTGGTTGTATTTTTTGGCGTTTTTGATTATGGTGTTAAATGCATCACGTACGTCTTTTTCATTTGACATCCCTACCTTTACCCCCCCCGCATCTGACTTGTGAATTATCTGAGGCGATGCAATCTTCATTACGACTGGAAATCCAATTTTCTTTGCCGCTTTTACTGCCTCCTCTTCGGTTTTTGCAAGTATGCTTTGTGGGAGAGGGAACCCGTATGCCCGCAAGACTTCTTGGCCTTCTTCTTCTAACAGATTGGTCCTCCCTTGTTTTTTGACTGCATCAAAAACTTTCTTTACTTTTACCTTGTCTGCCTTGAATTTTGTAATTGTTCCTTCTGTGGATTGTTGCCAGGCAGTAAACTTCAACATTGCACGCAGTGCACGAATCGCCCCCTCAGCATAGGTGTAGTATGGAACATCTCCCGCTGCCAGAATTTCCCTGTTTTTGATTCCCTCGTCCAGCCCCATCAGACTGGCAAGCATTGTTTTCTTGTATTTTTTTGACATTCTTACTATGACTTCGGCAAGCTTGTCATAGTCCAAAGTAGCGGATGGTGTGCACATTGCAATGACAGAACCGACGTTTTTGTGTCCCAGTACGTTTTCTAGTACATTGTTAAATCGGTTGTAATCAGCATCGCCAACTATGTCGACTGGGTTTCTTGAGCTTCCCCATGGCGGAATTACGGCATTTATTTTTGGTCTAATGTCCTCAATGCCTGCCATCTTTATTCCCATTTTGGAGCAAGCGTCAGTTGAAATGATTGCAGGTCCCCCCGCGTTTGATACTATAACGAGATCTCCCTTTGATGGGAGCGGTTGTTTTGAAAACGCTGTAGCATAGTCAAATAATTCCTCCATTGTGTCCACTCGAATTGCGCCAGCCTGGTGCAGTACTGCGTCATAAATTTCGTCAGAGCCCATCAGTGCGCCAGTATGTGACATGGCAGCCTTTGCACCCTCTGGGCTTCGTCCTGACTTTAACACAAGTACTGGCTTTTTGAGTTTCCTTGTTATCTGCTTGCAAATCCTAAGGAATTCCTGGCCATCGCCCATGTCTTCCAAGTACATTACAATGACCTTGGTTTGCTCGTGTTCAGCGAGTATTTTGAGGACATCAACTTCGCTCATCTCTGCCTTGTTTCCAAGGCTGATTACTGCTGAAAATCCAATGCCCTGTGCGCTTGCATCCTCTACGAGGGCTGCACAGATTGCCCCGCTTTGCGACACCAGTGCAATTTGTCCTGACTTTGGGGTTACTTTGAGAAATGTAGAGTTCATCATAGTCTTTGGATCAAGGTTCATCACCCCAAGGCAGTTTGGCCCGATTAGCTTGATTCCGTATTTTTTGACAATGTCTTTTAGTTTTTGTTCTAGTTTGCGTCCTTCCTCGTTTACTTCCTTGAATCCAGCAGTGATTACGATTACTCCTTTGATCTTTTTCTTGCCGCACTCTTCTAGTACTGCCGGCACAATATCGTTTTTTGTGACAACCACTGCAAGGTCGATTGGTTCTTTTACGTCAAGTACCGTTTTGAATGCAGGCTTGTCAAATACTCTATCACGGGTAGGGCTGATTGGGAAAATTTTTCCCTTGTAGCCCTTCATGATGTTTGATGTGATTGCGCGTCCTACGCTTCCTTCCTTGTCAGATGCGCCAATTATTGCGATAGATTTTGGTGAAAGAAAAACAGACTCTCCCATATCAAATTTGGCGCATTATTTTCCATAATAAAGCTATTCACGTAGAGTTTTGATCGCTAACTTCCAAGCATTTTTCCGGCCAAGTTTTGTGCACGCGGGATCCACACTATTTTCAGATTTGGTATGGTCTTCATTAGAGTCCAAGATTCTCTTGCAAGCTCGCGTAACGGCTCACTGTTTATTGCAAATTCGTGATTAAGCTGAGATACGGTGTTTTTTGAGTCAGAGTAAATTGTGATGTCATCATTTGATTTGGAAAATTTTTTCAAGACCGAGAGGATTCCAAGATATTCTGCCTGGTTGTTTGTTATTCCTTGCTTTTTTTCATAGGACGATTCTCCAGTTTCCTTTACAAAATACCCGTATCCCGAGTTTTCCCCGCCAGAGCCGTCAACGTAGATGCTAAGTGTCATCTTTGTACAACCTTGTGAATTTGACACTCAGATTTACACATATCAGATAGACTGCAGTTGAGGCCAAGTGCGCTACAACCGAGGCCAGATATGGCTCGTATTGTATGGTCAGAAAATAATACTGCAAAAACCATCTAACGCTGGTGTAGATTATCTCTCCAATTCCAAGCGATGAGATTATTTTTATCAGATCTTTTTTTAGGCGATTGTTGCCTACACCTGATTCGGAGAGATATTTTTTCCTATTATCTAAATAAAACAAACTTCCAAAGGTAGAATAAAACACGACAAAATCTACAATTACAGTATAACTGGAATTTAGATAATTTTCCTGCCCTGCCAAAAGTTGTGCGGTAATTGCAGATATGGTTATTGCTGCTACAAATGCAATTAGTAGATTTTTGTTAAGCTTGATGTATTCGCGATATTTCTTCTGCACAAGAACTGGAAAAATTCTCTGCAATAAATCATTTTAATCCAGTGTGATTTTAAGAAATATTAGAATTCCTGCAAGCTCTGCGATGTGCACTCCAAGCAAGTATGGAAATATTTCTTGTGAGAATAATTCTGCCATTGAGAAATAAGCATAGGCGCCAATTGTGTTGTGCAAAAACAGCATCACGGAAAACACGATCATGCCAAGCGGCATCTGCGCCCTTGTTCTGACATACATTTTGCCAAATATGAACATCAAAACGCCAAGTATTATCATGTTAATTATTGAGACGCCTGACAAAACTGCAGAAGTTGGTTCCATTTAGAAAAGACCTCGTGCCATAGCTTATTTACTTTTTTCCAGTTTGCCAGCAATCTCGTTAAATGACTCTATATTAGCCTCAAGGAAAGTTGATATGAAATAAGTGACATTGTATTTTTCTCCAACTTTGGTTACGATGTTGTTTTTCTCAAGAACGCGCACATGGTGCTGTATTGCCTTGTAGTCAAGGTCTAGTTCCTTTGCAAGTTGGTTTGCATTAAGCGGTGTGTTTTTCAGTATGGAGACAAGCTTTAATCGATTCAGGCCGCCCCTTGAGCCAGCAAATACGAACCATAAAAGCCGCTTTGCATAGGGGTCGTTTGCCATTATGAATCAAGTTTTTGTGTGACTAGAAAAAGATGTTGTAACTGCAAAAATAATATAGCAAATTGACGAAGATGTAATGTACAAAATCATGATGCTAAACTATTCCTATCCATTGTATAGGCCCCCATCTGAGGCAGATTCGCTGATATTTCAGGTAACGCTCGGATGCTCGTTTAACGAGTGTTCATTTTGCGACATGTACAGATCAAAGGAATATTCGGAGAGACCATGGGATGAGATAAAAGCAGAAATTGACATCATGTCAGAGACACTTCCAGAAACTCGTAGAATTTTTCTTGCAGACGGCGATGCACTAAATCTGCAAACTGACTATATGAAAAACATTGTAAAGTATCTTTATGAAAAATTTCCAAATTTGGAGAGAATCTCATGTTATGCAATGCCGATGAACGTTCTCAAAAAAACTCCAGAGGAGCTCAAAATGCTAAGAGATGCAGGATTGAGTATGTTTTATTTGGGAATTGAGAGCGGCTCTGATGTAATTCTAAAAAAAGTGACAAAGGGTGCTACCGCTGCAACCATAATTCGGGCCTGTAAAAAGGCAAAGGATGCAGGATACGTTCTTTCATGTATGATAATTTTGGGACTGGGAGGCAAGACACACTCCAAGGAACATATCAGAGGAACGGCTGAGGTGATAAATGCGTCAGAGCCGCATTATGTTGGCGCGCTGACACTGTATTTGGAAAATGGGATTAAGGATGAATTTAAGACAAAGTTTGGAGAGCAGTTCATTCCAGTAAATGATGCAGAATCGCTGGATGAGCTTGAGGATTTGATAGGACAAATTGATGTGAAAAACGAGGTGATTTTTAGGGCAAACCACGGCTCCAATGCATATACCATCAAGGGAACGTTCCCACAAGACAAGCAGATGATGTTAGATAAAATATCGTGGATGAAGCAGCATCCAGAAGTAGTGAGACCAGCAGGTCTCAGAGGATTCTAAAATCTAAATAGGTTTTGCACAATACCAATCTGATATATGATATTTGCACCTATAATTAGGCTAAAGGCTCCAGCTACATAACGGAAAATTTTATTTATTCTTGCAGCCTTTGCTGAAAAAATAAATGGTAATCCTAAGAGTCCAGAAATTAATGTCATTCCAACAATAGAGCCAATTCCAAAGATGAGAATAAAGCTGAGAACCGCCTCAACATTTGCAAGTGTTGCTGCAGTTAGGACTACCAGACTGCCACTGCCTGCAAGTCCATGTATGCACCCAATTATGTATGATTTGTGTCCGTGCCTATGATCTGAGTCTTTGTGATTGTGTGCATCATAATGAATTGTTCCATCCTGGTGAGGATGTGGATGTCTGTGGATTAGACGTAATTTTTTGTTTAGTATTGTTGTTACTGCCAAAAAGACAAGCATTAGTCCGACAATTAATTCAAGGCTTGAAAACATTTGTTGTTCAATTTTTACTGCCAAAACATACACCAAGAGACCCATCAGAACAAGTGTTGTTGTGTGTCCTGCACCCCAAAATGCTCCAAGAATTGACGATCTGACAGTGCCATTCTTGATCACTTGTTTTAGAGATCTTTGTTGCAACCTGCCTTGTGATACTTGGGTGCCAACTGCTGCCATATGATCAGGCTCAAATGCGTGCTCCAATCCTAAAGAAAGTCCAAGCCCCATAACCAGTAAAGGCGATAGTTCTCCAATTTGTCCTAGAATTTCTTCCATACTTCACAATTGCTGTTTTAAGGTTGTTTAAAAAATTTGTTCGTATGCAGAAATTAGAAAAATTTCTAAAGATCGTTTACTAATTGTTTTAGATGATCAGGAAGATCGGGTAGTTCTGTATGACTGATGTTGTTTTCCAAAATTTCAGGTCCGATTCTTCTCACTCGTTGTGTCCCAATTAGCATGTCAATGCTTCGTTGTGCATCTTTTTCTGACAAGACGGCCTTTAGTTTTTCAATCAATATTGCTTCGTTTTCATACTTTTGAATTGCAAATTGGACCAAAATCATCTTGTCGTTAAATGTCAAGTCAGCCATTTTCTTTTGTTCGTTTTTTGGCTGTAAAAAAGATTTTCAGAGGAATAATAACGAACACGTATCAATTTTACACCGACCAGAATCACAGAATAGTAGATATTACTTGGAAGAAACATACAGATTGCTTGAGTTCAAAAAGCGCAACTGAGTCCAAAGTCGAAGTAATCACCCGCATGTTTCCATCCGATGCAAATCCGGCAGGAAACGTATTCGGTGGTGAGATTCTAAAGCAGATTGACATTGTTGCAGGAATTGTTGCCCAAAGACACTGCGGTACAAACGCAGTAACAGCAAGTATAGACAGGGTTGATTTTCTCAAGCCGGTTTTTGTTGGGGATTTGCTAATTCTTAATGCAAGATTAAACTGCATCAAGAACTCATCTATGGAAATCGAAGTTAAAGTCGAATCAGAGAATTTGAGAAGCGGTTTGAGAACTGTGACTGGGACTGCCTTGGTGACATCTGTCGCACTTGATGATAACGGTAAACCTACAACTGTTCCAAAACTATCACTTCAAACTGAAGAGGACAAGAAAAAATTTGCAGATGGATTGGCAAGAATGGAGCAAAGATCCAAAGAAAGGCGCAGGGAAAAGGCACACTAACTTTCTATGAATATATTTGCTACAAATAACAAAATACAGTCCTAGAATTATGCTGCAGTTTTATCGGAAATTGGTTTAATACTTTGAATTGCAATATAGAATATGAAGAACATCAGAATCAGAAAAGCAAACAAAAAAGACATTAATGAAATTTTAAATCTTTTATATCAATTACAAAGGCCAAGACCAAAAACCGATGCAGAAGGTCTCGCATTTAGAAAACGAATTCATCGATATCTTGATGAAAAAGACAAGAGAATTCTAGTAGCTGAGCAGAATTCAAAGGTCATCGGTCTTGTAAGCATGATGTTTCTTCTAAGACTAAATCGCACCAAATTGGAATTATATATTCCAGAGCTGATCGTATCAGAAAATCACAGAGGATTAGGAATAGGAAAATTACTCATAGAGTCATGTATCAGTATGGCTAAAAAGAAAAAATGTTTCAGAATTAGACTAGAATCAGGAAATCAGAGAGAAGGCGCTCATCGATTTTACAAAAAAATTGGCTTTGAACAATCGGCATTGAGTTATACCAGAACAATTGAATAACAATAGAAATCGATTAGTTTCTTGCCCCGCTTCTCGAATGATTAGTGTCTGCGCGTTGCCTAAACTTGGTTATTTTTCCATTTTTGATCGCATGCACATGGACAAAAATTCGTATCAATCAAGAAAAAAACATTGTTGTAAAAACGATTATTTTGCTAGCTTGCACTGAAATTCTATAATCTCCAAATTCTTTCCATTAGTTTTCTCTTTTGTGACTTTTGCATGAAAGTTTGGCTGATCTTTTGGTTGTACTTTAGAGTCGGTTGCGGCATGTGCATCAGCAATTGTGAATATAGTCATGGTCAACATTACTGCAAGTATCACGTATGCTTTCATGTGGGTAACCAGTCATTTTATCATTAAAACAAGCTGGAATTATTTTGAAAATCATGCTTCCAATAAGGAAATTTCAGAATAGAGTCAGGCCAGACTGGTAGAATCACTAGGCATTGGAATATCGCAATTTAGGTTTCAATATTTTAAACAAGGGTGTATGGGCCCACAGGAGCCCCGAAATGCATGGTTTCGGGAAACCATACCAAAAACAGGCAGAGAGCCATCGGTGGGCTTACAATACACCTACCTATTTTTTGTTGCAGAATAGTAAGACTATTTTATTATGGCAATATTCTAATTTTATGAATTGGGCCATGATAATTCTGCCATAGCCCAAACTCGTAGAAATGATCAGCTTTTATTTGATATGAATCGGCTTCAATTTTGTAAAGACCCCCATTAACTAAATCCCTACATCCATCGTCAAGTGTTTCGGTCAATGTTTCCTTAGTGGCAAATGACCCAACTTGCAGGTTTACTCCGTTCCAAGTACAGACTCTTTTATCATTTTCATCATATATCGAAAATCCAACTGGTGTAGAAGAGGTCTTTAATGTGTCGTGCCCAATATTCTTCATAGTGATTTTTATTAATTCTCCAAATTTGTATTCATATCTGTCCGTCTCAAAAACAATAGGAAATTCATACTCTATCCAACCCCTCTCAATTAATTTTGGAATAGTTTCAGGTTTCACACATGCTGGCGAACTGTTTTTTGATTTGAATGTCAATTCCAACCCTTTTTTACACACTAGATTAATTGGTTCAATTCCCTTCTGTATCTGTTTTTTTGGTTGGTAGGGAATCGCATTTTCAAATAATTCTATAGGACAGCCCATCGGAAATGCCCACGAGCCCATATCAGCTGAAAATATTATTTCGAGTTCTGTTGTCTCCTTCGTAATTGGGATTTCTAATGAGATAGTTTTCTTACCAGAATTCTCGGACATTGTAAACTCTGTCTCTCTTCCGTTTACTAGTATGTATGGTCTATCGCCATCTCTTGAAGGTACACATTTGTATCTATATTGCGTGAGTGCCGAAGGAATATCTAGGGAAACACTTCCATCACTTTCTGTTACTAATAAAAGCAGAATCGATGATTGCCCTTCGATGGAGGAAAGGGAATTTACTGTGATTCCATCTGTAACGTTATAGCTAATGTTGTAGTAAAAATTCTTGTAGCGTAATGGAAAGTTTCCTGACGCTTCAACCAAAAGAAATGATGTTCCCAGTAGAGAGATTGAAATGGCTACAACAATTACTTCTAAAGTATTCATACGCATGTTGCTTTTGTACTCATCTTAAACTATTCCAACAATTTATCGCATGATATACTTAATGCGTTTTTTTATGAATATGCATCTAAACCATATTTAGAAATGAAAGTGCGAAACTCAAAGTACTGTTATCCCTAGAAATTGTATTGACAGTCAAATGTGAACTAATTTTGAGCGTGAAAAGGGCTTGCACATACGTGATATAATGGGCCCACAGGGATTTGAACCCTGGATTTTCGCCGTGTAAGGGCGACGTCATAACCGATCTGGACCATGAGCCCAGCAAAATTCCTTCTCAGAAACCATTTAAACTTTGAGAAGACAGACAAAAAGAATCATTGACTGACAAGGTAGACGTCGGCTTTTTCTGCAGTCCCATTGGATTGGGCCATGCGACACGAGACATTGCCATTGCCCAGCATTTTGATGGCATTTTAGCAAAATTTGTAACTGGAAATGGTGCTGCCAAATTGTTTTCAGAGTACGGATTTTTAGTAAATGACTCCTATGTGCCTCCAAAGTTCAAAGTCAAAAATGGATCGCTTCAGAAATCACTCAAATGGCTTTTCACGTATTATCAGTACTACAAAGAATGTAGCGTTATTGCGAACAAGTTTGTAAAAAATGAAAAACCCAAAGTGATCGTAAGTGACGAGGACTTTGCCTCCCTCACCATAGCACAACAAAACAAAATTCCGTCCATTCTAATCACAGATATCTTAGAAACAAGATTCACAAAAGGAATTAGCTCATTTGTTGAAAAGAAGATGAACCAGTCCATGAAAAACATCATACAAAAATGCAACGTTGTAATAATGCCAGAATTTGGCCAAGATCAGGATAACATCAAAAGAGTAGGACCGATAGTACGGGCCACAAAACACAGCAGGGATGAATTAAGGAAAAAGTTCTCATTTTCCAAAAAAACAATCACGATAAGTGTTGGTGGAACGGATGCAGACAAGTTTCTAGTTGAGAAAGCAATCGGCGTATTTTCAAAGCTAAAGATTGACGCAGACTTGGTGGTTGTGTCAGGACCATCTCTGAAACTAGACATGCAAGACATCAGAAATCTTGGGTTTGTCAACAATCTCCATGAGATAATTTATGCATCGGATCTCATCATTTCACTTGCGGGAAAATCTACCATCGATGAGTCAAAAGCATACGGAACGCCAGGAATTTTCATTCCAATCAAGAACCATTTTGAGCAAGAGGACAACGCAAGCCAAGTCGGATGCCAATATGAGGATATTTTTCAGCTTGATACGCTAATTCCCCAAAAACTAGAATTACCTAGAACCCCTGTTGAGACAAACGGTGCAAGCCGTGCCTATGAAATCATCAGGGAATATCTGATATAATCACTAATGCTTAAAAGAGGATTTAGGTTTTTGAAAACCACGAATTGGAAAAACTAGTTGTTGCAAAATTTGGAGGCAGTGCAAGTGGAATTGATGGCGAACACGTATCAGATATAGTCAACCGCATCAAGGAATTAAAAAAAGATGCCAAGGTAATTACGGTTTTTTCCGCTCCTCTTACCATACATGATGGAAAGAGAAAATCACTAACTGACTTGGCATTGCTCCTTGGAAGAAAAGCAGAGGAGGGAATCATGCCTGATATCAATGAGATAAAAAAACCGTATGAGAAAATTCTCAACTTTGTATCAGAGTCATATAGGACAGAATGCAAAAAAATAATCGATTCGTTTTTGGAAAAAACCCAACAGGTATACAACGAGGCAATGCAGAGACACTCATTTGCAGACGAGATACGCTCAAGGGCACTTGCATTTTCAGGCGAAATTCTCATGTCATACATGATGAACTACATCATGAAAAGCAACGGCATAAAATCAGATGTAGTCTCGTATGATATTTGGCCAATCATAACAGACAACAACATTGAATCAACGAACTTTCTTGCCTCAGAGTCCATAAAGAGAATAGAACCAGTGGAGCAACTCCTAAAGGAAAACGATGTTCTGTCAATTGGCGGCTTTATTGGAAAAACAATAGACGGTGCAGAAACCACGTATGAGCGCGGAGGCTCAGACAGAACTGCAGCAGATCTAGGCATACTGTTTCATAAAAAATACGATACCAGAATTGATTTTGAAAAGGACAGTGCTGTCGTGTCAGCCGATCCAAGGGTTGTTTCAGAAGAACTGGAGGACATTTCTCAGCTTTCATACAACGAGGCAAGGCTTGCGGGAATGTTTGGAATGAAAATCCTAGACCCAATTGCGATCAAAGAGATTTTGGAAAATGGAGTAGACATGTCAATCATGATAACAAACATGAAAAACCCGCAGAAAATAACGACCATAAAAAGAAGATCAGACAACCAAAATGGTCATCCGCTAAAAATTGTGACCGGCAAAAAACATTGCGCCATACTCAAAATTGAAAGCGAGTCTGCACATAAACTGCTTGAATCGCTGGAAAAAGAGAAAAGGTACAGCGAGTTTGTCATACTTTCTCCTTTTACAAAAGACGATATCGAGTTTACAAGAATTTTGTTTTTGGATTCTGACTATGTCAAGCGAAACGAAAGATATGTTTTGGGATTTGACTCCCTTGCCACAATCACGTATAATCGCGGAGTAATTACATTAATTGGAGATGAAATGTGGCGAGTTCACCAAATTGTATCAAAGGCAAGCTCGCGAATAGGTGACGCAGGCCTTAACATCTTGAACATGGATGCACAGGAAGAGACATCACGAGTCATCATAGTGACCGATGATTCTGATGACAACATCGAGAAAGCGATTCGCGCAGTACACTCAGAAAGATCAAAAATAACGTTTACTTGAATTTGAAAACAAAATCGCAAATGGCCCTTCAGGGTTGTCCCGTCAGAGCCACGCTGGGTTTATTCTTGGACCATTTATCTAGATTCAGTCCGGCGTTACCCAAAACACGCACTGTTTAGTGTTAGTTGAAGCGATATTTAGACCTGATCTATATAGTCTATCAAGTTCGTGCCTGACTTTGCACAATCGCCAGATGCAAATGCAACAACAGTCAAAAATAATCTAGATCATGCAACGAGTAATTTATTGGCCGAATTTTCCGCCTGCAATATACCAGAGTACAAGGCCTGTTCCAATCATCACATACCACTTGATGTTTCTCTTGTCGATAAACACGTTTTTTGGATTTAGTTCTTCGACATTAATCGACTTGCGTATTTTTCTCATTTCAAATCCCTGGCCAACAAGACCACCGACAAGAAGTGCCACTGCTACAAACGGAATAATTGATTCCATGGATATGGTGTATATTTTCACATATTTAGTCCTGTGCCTGAATAATTCAAGATAACTCTTTAAATTACGAATGTTTATGCATCGTTCTATGAAGGAAGTAGGCAAGATCTGGATGAACGGTAAGCTGGTTCCATTCAAGGATGCCAAGGTTCATGTCTTGACTCATGCATTGCATTATTCAACTGCCGTCTTTGAGGGAATAAGATGCTATAACACACCAAAGGGTTCTGCCATTTTTAGGTTGCCAGAACACGTGGACAGGTTATTCAGATCAGCAAAAATGTATTCAATGAAGATGCAGTTTTCAAAGGATCAGATCACAGATGGAATAATAAAAACAGTAAAGGCAAGCGGTCTTAAGGAATGCTACATTAGGCCACTTGCGTATTATGGATATGGTACGATGGGATTGACTCCGACTCCAAACAAGGTAGACGTTTCAATAGCATGTTGGGAGTGGAAGATTGGTGAGTCAAATGCAGGAAAACTGACAGGTGCAAGGTGTAAAATTTCAAGCTGGCTTCGAATAGATTCCAGATCACAGCCAATGCAGGCAAAGGCTGCATCGAACTATGCAAATGCGGCACTAGCAAGAGTGGAGGCCCTAAACAACGGATACGATGAGGCAATAATGCTAAACTATCATGGAAAAATTACAGAAGGCAGTGCAGAAAACATCTTTGTGATAAGGAATGGTGAAATTTTCACGCCGCCGCTTACATCTGGAATACTGGAAGGAATCACACGAGATAGTGCAATTCAGATACTTCGTGCAGACGGACAGAACATAATTGAAAAAGAGATTGACAGAGACGATCTTTATTCTGCAGACGAGATATTCATGACAGGTACTGCTGCAGAGGTAAAGTCAGTATCCCAAGTAGACGGCATAACTATCGGAGATGGAAAAATCGGCAAGACCACAAAACAACTGCAAAAATCGTTCATGGGTGTGGCGATGGGTCAAGACGAACGATTCGTTCACTGGCTAAAATACATCTAGAACACAGGTTTTTTAGAGATTTTACTGTACCAAAACCATGGATTCTTGTTCGGTCGGAGGAAAGAGCGATGAAATTTGCTGGTTTTGCAAAAAGGGAAGACATTCAGAATGCATGAAAGAAATCCCAATTGATGCAAAATCAGAAGGCCCCCATGACTGTACATTTGATACCAAGATGATACCGTGCAAATGCGCCCACTGAAATATCAAATACTGCATTCTTTGAGACCCTACAATGAGTCACATGGAATATTGGAACCAGTACACAGAAAATTCTGATTCAAATTATAATGGAGAGATGGCAAAGTTCATCCGAGATCTCGCCATATCATTGAGGGTTCAAAATGTACTTGAGGTTGGTTGCAATTCTGGAAACGATCTGAAATTATTCCCGCAAGAGTTTGATGTTTCTGGAATTGATCCTAATGAATTTGCTATTAGGAAGGCTAGTCAGAATCTACCTTATTTCAAGTTCAAAGTAGACGCAATTACGGAACTGCCGTTTGAAGATTCTTCCTTTGATTTTGTATTTACAAGAAATGTTCTAAACTATATTGACGATTCAAACATGGAAAAATCAGTTAACGAGTTGTTCAGGGTTTCTCGAAAATATGTTTTAAATGTTGAATATTTTTCGGATAATGAAAGTCAGATACAAGATGTTTCCATTCCGACACGGGGAAGAAACATGTACAAACGCTGGCTCAATTTCAAGGTAAAGATAATTAGTAATGTGGACATGCATGAAGAAATTGATCCAAAAAAATCCAAATTTACTCTAATAAGAAAAATTGTAACTGTCTAGAGTTTTGAAGTTCCCAAACCATCAGATCTGTTATTTTTGACAGACAGCTTTTCTGATCAGTACAATACCATTACTGTCATTGCGAGGAAATGATGACCTTGAGTATTTACGTAATCGTTGCAGTAT
>JACRJT010000045.1 GCA_016215465.1 Nitrososphaerota archaeon
AAAGAGGGCTCGGAGGGCTTCGATCCCTCGACCTGGCGGTCCGAAGCCGCCCGCACTGTCCAGACTGTGCTACGAGTCCAAAGGGGTAAGACTTTAACGGGGCTAAATATCTGTCTAGATATTTGAAGGTCTCAAAAAAAGTAGCTGGCGTGGAGTATGCTATACGAGATATTGTATCTGCTGCACGTCTGGTGGAAAAACAAGGAAAAAAGATCACATACCTGAACATCGGTGACCCCGTCCAGTTTGGATTCCAGCCCCCAGAAAACGTCAAAGATGCAATGATACGTTCCATTAAAAGCGGCAATAACTACTATGCCGCATCTGAAGGACTGCCTGAGTTAAGGGAGGCAATAGCAAAAAAAGAAAATGCAAAGGGCCTTGCAGTAGGACCAGACGACATACTTGTAACAAACGGAGTATCAGAGGCACTAGACATGGTCATGTCCTCTATAGTGGAAGAAGGAGACGAGGTTCTGCTTCCAGGACCGTACTACCCACCATACGCATCATACGTTAGATTGCATGGAGGCATTCCCGTAGAGTTTGCAGTTGATCTGAACAATTCGACTCCCGATATGGATGACATTAAATCAAAAATCACATCAAAAACAGTTGCCATATGTCTCATTTCCCCAAACAATCCGACAGGCGTTGTGTTTAGCGAAAAGTCTCTAAAAAATCTAGTTGATCTGGCAAACGAGCATGACCTCTACATCATTTGCGATGAAATTTATGATCAAATTGTATTTGATGAAAAATTCACAGGGATAGGAAAGGTCGCAAAAGACTCACCTGTCATACTGCTAAACGGATTTTCCAAGGTTCACCTGATGTCTGGCTGGCGAATAGGATATGTTGGATTTAATCAGTCCAAAAAATTAGAATCACTACGGGAACATCTGCCAAAATTAGCACGCGTCAGAATATCGACCAATCTGCCTGTCCAGTATGCCGCATTGGAATCACTTAGGGGTCCACAGGGGTACATCTCTGAGTTTGTGTCTGAGCTAAAAAAACGAAGGGACTTTGTAGTAAAACAAATCAATTCTATACCCGGACTTTCCTGCCCGAACCCAAAAGGCGCATTTTATGCTTTTCCAAAAATTGAAAACAACCGATACAAATCAGATCAGGAATTTGTAATGGAACTGCTCAAAAAAACAGGAGTGCTGACTGTTCATGGTTCTGGTTTTGGAGCCAAATATGGAAGCGGTCACTTTAGGCTTGTCTTCTTGCCAGATCTTAATACGCTAGATTATGCGTTAAATGAAATAGAAAAATTCATCAGTACTCCCAAGTTGTAATCTTGGTTGGAGTTATTTCTATAATGCAATCTGTGTTGTCTAGTAATTCCTTTGCAGATTTACCTTCCAAATTCTTAAAATAGCGAAGAAGGATTTTTTCTGCAATCTTTTTGACTTTGTCTTGCTGCAGAATCAACTTTGCCTTGCCGTTTCCCATCACTCCGTGTATGGGCGACCAAACTCCGTCATCTACGCAAAAGCACACTTTGTTGTTTTTTTGAATGTTTTTTGTCTTTTTTGTCTTGGTATTTGTCCCAATGTAGAATTTTACTCCAGTGTAATCGTACCAGACAGGAACCAGATGCGGATTTCCCTTTTTGTCAACAGTGGCTAGGCGAAGAATTTTTTGCTCTTTTAGGAATTTGGTTTTTTTAAACAATTTTCTTTCTAAACCCTATTACTACAAGTATCCCACCGAATACAAACATTCCAAATGAAATCTTTGCATTTGTGATTTCCGAATTCAAAAGAAAGTCCAAAACAAAGTCCGGACTCCAAATCAAAACATCCCTTACTACGACGATTCCGCCAACCACGATAAACAGGACACCCATAGCAGAGTACCAGTTTCTGCCACGACGCGGATAATACTGACTCATTATAGGATCTTGATGCCTGGATTTTTCATCTTGTTTTTTATCATTGCATTCAAAAGAAGAGGCGTTGACATTTCCGCCAAGTATGCAAGTGCACCTGAGCCAAGAAAAATTGCCCTTAGGCCCTTGATCTCCAAAATAAGACCATTGACTACATCTAGTGACTCTTTGTCGTCACCGCAAACAAAAATATCGTAATCTAATGCTAATTTGGGATCAACAAGCTTTTTTTCTGAAATTACATGAAACGCAGAAACAAGTTTTGTTTTATTCTTCATGTATTTTTGAACCATCTGATGCGCAAATGGCTTGCCTTCCTTTAACGGAATGAATTCAAAACCGGTTTCCGTTTTTACCATTGGAACAATCGGAGAAATTACAGTGCAACCGTTTTTTATTTTTCCAAGCAATTCAGGGCAAATCGAATCTATGTTCTCATATGGGATTGCCAAAATCAAAACATCGCTTTGCTCTGCAACTGATATGTTGTCCTTGCCAGTAATGGTTCCACCTATTTCACCGTGAACTTCCTTTGCAACACTGACATATTCGGATGCAGCGTCCGATGCTCTTTGAGAATCACGCGATCCGATCAAAACATCATGCTTTAGGCACCATCTTAGCGCAAAGCCTTTTCCCATGCCGCCTGTGCCGCCGACTATACCTATCTTCATGTTGTGAAACGAGCACTGTCATTAATTATTCTTATGGAATTAATTCTGATGATCACAAGTTTATCTTATACATGATCATCAAATCATAGACAACTGTTTTGCAAACATTAACGTTTTAAACTACAAAAAACTAAGCCCTGTACAATGCAGACAAGAAACTTCAAGTTCCGATTATATCCAAATTCTTATCAGATAAAAAAACTACAAGAGAATCTAGATGCATGTCGTTGGGTCTACAACAAAATGGTGGAAGTGATACACAAAAACGGATCTACCTCAAGAAATGATCTAAATTATTTTTTGACTGAGTTAAAACAGTCGGAGCACTGGCTCTACAATTATCACTCTAAAATGCTTCAGATGGTCTCAACGCAAGTTGCTGGATCTCAAAAATCTCTAATGGAATTGCACAAAAACGGCTACAAGACAGGAAATCTTAGGTTTGCCAAATATGATGATTATCATACATTCACATACAACCAATCTGGTTTTGGAATCATAAAATACGGCAATAGTGATTTATTACATCTGCTAAAAATTGGATCAATAGAAATTAGAAAACACCGAAATGTTCCAGAAAACGCAATGATCAAACAAATTATAGTAACAAAATCAAGATCGGGAAAATGGTACTGTTCCGTTACATGCGATATTGATGCAGTACCGCCAAAAACTAATATCACAAAACCGGTCGGGATTGATGTCGGAATCAAAAACTTTGCATATGATTCGGATGGATTTGTAACTCCAAACCCGCTAAATCTACAAAAGATGCTAAAACCACTGGCAAGAGTCCAGAGAAAGATATCAAGAAGACAACCAGGATCAAACAACAGAAAAAAATCTGTAAAATGGTATCAACTAATCCATGAAAGAATCAAAAACCGCAGAAAAGACTTTTTACACAAGTTATCAACTCAATATGCCAGAAAGTATGATATTGTGTTTGTAGAAAAATTACAAAAAATGAACATGGTAAAAAACCACCGCTTTGCAAGAGGCATTTTGGATTCAGGATGGGGTACCTTTACAAATATGCTGTACTACAAGACAATCCTAGCTGAGATTCCAGCAAGAAATACGACTGTTACCTGTTCATGCTGTGGAAATTCGGTTCCAAAATCACCAACTGTAAGGATTCACAGATGTGATATATGTGGTCTTGTTTTGGATAGGGATCACAACGCTGCAATTAACATTCTCAGTAAAGGATTGGGAATTTTTGGAGTTAAATCAAGCCTACCGCAGGAACTGCGGGAAGTAACGCCTGTAGAGATCTCACAGAGATCAAGGAAGCAGGAAAAAACCATCGAATTATCTGATGGAAGTTCACTATCTTTTTTTGGAATTTAAAAAATTGGGATTAATAATATTCTTGCGTCACGGCCAAGCAAGAAACAATACTGAACGCGTTTTAGCAGGTAGGGCATCTGGAGTTCCGTTAACCGAAAAAGGAATCGCACAAGCAAACGATATTGGCAAATTCCTAAAATCATTTAACATCTCTCATATCTATGCAAGCCCAATTGAGCGGGCAAAAAACACAGCGGAAATTGTCGGCAGTCACATTGGACTTGGAACCACAATTGACGAAAGGCTGTATGAATTAGAGATGGGCAAGTTTTCTGGAATGCCGTATGACGAGTTATTTGAAAAGCACGGAAACGTGTTCTTAAAATTCTATGAGGGTCATCCGACAATTGAAGAAAACGGAGTTGAGACGTTTGCCGAGGTGAGAAAAAGAGTACTGGATATTGTGGATTTTGCATCCAAAAAACACCGGGAACAAAACGTGCTTTTTGTAACACACATGGATCCAATCAAGGCAATGATCTCAAACATTCTGAATCTCACTCCAAGATCACTTTTTGAACTTATAATTGCAAACGCGTCACTCACCATAATTCGCCAAGAGCAGGGCAAGTTTTCATTATCTGCAATTAACGCAATGAATTCTGAAAGATACGATCAGGGACCTTTCTAAGAATCTGCAAAACCCTTAAATAGAATTCTAAGGTCACGGGCTGTAACCAGTCATGGACAAAACAATTGCGTTAATGTCAATTTTGACTATCTTGATAGTATTACCGACAATCCAGCTCGTATTTGCGGCAACGGATGCTCATGAATATATCAACCGTAAAGTAGAGATCTGGAACCTGTTTTTCAAAATGATGACCATAGCATTTACTGTTGGTGCAGTGGTATCTGGCACACTTATCTGGCTAGTATGGAGATTCAGAGAATCACACCCAAACGCCAAACCCACAAAATACGAAGGAACGGAATGGTAAATGAGCGGACACTCTAACTGGCCTGAATGGATTTACGTTGGTGTTGTAGTCTCTTTATTGGTTTACGTTGGTGCAGAGGCTTGGAACGTCGAAAGACTAGTTGAACATACGCCTGCAGAAGCAGAGGTCATCAAAGTGGTGGGGCAGCAATGGTTTTGGACATTTGAACACGCAGACGGAACTAAAGAGGTAGGCGAATTACACCTAAAGAAGGGTCAGCCATACAAATTTGAGATAACAGCAAAGGACGTCAACCACGCATTTAACATTCATGATTATGTGATACTGCAAGACGCTGTCGTGGGCAGAATCAACACCGCTTGGTTTGTACCCGACAAGGCAGGAGAATACCCAATCCAGTGTAGAGAATATTGTGGCTTACTCCATTACAACATGAGGGGAACACTAATTGTGGAGGAATAAAATGATCAAAACTGATAACTTAATAAAAGAACTTGAGGTGATTCTCTAAGATGGTCTTAGAGCTTCAAAAACCACGCCCAATTTGGCAGATAATGTTTTCGACCCATCATACTGATGTTGGATTATTATACGTTATTACATCAATAGCGTTCTTCTTTATGGGTGGCGCACTCGCACTTGGAATTAGAGCAGAGCTGTTCTTACCTGGCGCCCAAATAATCACAGATTCCATGACATTTAACAGAATGTTTACGGTTCATGGTACTACTCTAATCTTCTTATTCTTGTTGCCGTTTGCATCTGCAGTTGGCAACTATTTTGTACCTATTATGATACGATACAAGGACATGGCGTATCCAAAGCTTAATGCAATTGCATTCTGGATGATTCCACCTGGAGGCGCGCTAATCTGGCTCGGTTTTGCAGATTTTAGCTGGTATGCAACGCCTCCATATTCTGCTATTCGAGCACCAGGTCCTGCAGCCGACATGTGGATTTTCGGTCTGAAAATCTTGGGCGTTTCCTCAGTACTTGGCGCAATTAACTTTATAGTTACAATTCTAAAATGCAAGCATCCTGACTTGCCGCTAAGCAAGGTGCCTCTTCTTGCCTGGTCATTTTTGACCTCATCGATGATTGTATTAGTAGCAATACCATCATTTGCAGCGGCCCTTGTAATGTTACTTACAGACAGATTAGGAGTGACAGGATTCTTTGATCCTGCAAAAGGAGGAGACCCAATAGCATATCAGCATCTTTTCTGGTTCACATTCCACCCAGAAGTGTACGTATTGGTAATTCCTGCAATTGGCATGATGTATGAAATAATTCCAAGATTTTCAAGAAAACCCATCTTTAGTCACTCTTCTGGAGTTTTCGCATTTGTTGTGCTTAGCATAGTTTCGTTCTCGTCTTGGGCTCACCACATGTATGCCACAGGTATGTCATTTACAGAAAAGACTGTATTCATGATTGGAACGCTTGCAGCCGTTCCTGCATCTGGAATGCACGTATTCAACTTTGTAGCCACAATGTGGGGTGCACGAATCAAGTTTGCAACACCAATGATGTGGTCAGTAGGCGGAATTGCATTGTTCTTCTCTGCTGGAGCAGGCGGTGTAGCAAATGCTGCCATGCCATTTGACTTTATCACACACGACTCTTACTGGGTAGTAGGACACTTCCACCTATTTGTGATGGGAACAATTGCATTTGGCTCAATTGGATTCCTCTACTACATGTTCCCATACATCACCGGCAGAATGTACAATGAAACCGCAGGCAAGATCCACTTTATCATGTCCTTTGTCGGAACAGTCATGGTGTTCTTTACACAACACGTACTTGGACTATATGGAATGCCGAGAAGAGTTTTCGATTATCAGCCGTATCCGGAATACATCATTATGAACCAAATTGCATCTGTTGGCGCAATGATAATTGGCGCAAGCATGTTGCTTTGGTTAATAAACATGATTTACAGTGCAGGCAAAGGAAAGGAGGCCAACATGGATGACCCATGGGGACTTGGGGGCAAGTACTACTTCCCGTACCAGGCCAAAAACCCACATCATTGAGTGATTAAACATGGAACAACACAACGAACCAATCTACAGGACAACATCGGCAAGAACAACAAAGATGTTAGTGATAATGCTTGGAATCTGCATTGCGGGCGGCGCCATCTTCTTTAGCTTTTGGGATTATTGGATATCGATGCCACCTGGAAGCCAAATGCACAAGGCACCGGAGGTAGCTACATCTGGAGGTATGGCAGCTACAGGAAAACAATTTGATGTTGAACTAAACTTTATCGAGTCCCCAGACTTTAAGACATTAGCATTCAACGCGCTTCCTGGGGAAGAAGGCAATAACCCTGAAATTCATGCAAGTGTTGGTGACCGAATTGAATTTATGGTTGCTAACAAAGGAAAATCATTTCATGCATTTGGTGTTACTGCCGATGCCGAAGGATTTGAAGGAATAATTCCTGGCACCGAAATAAACTCCGCAAACAACCCGCTAAAACCAGGACAAGCTGGCGAATCTGCATTCATTCCAAGCAAAGAGGGAACATACTATTACATTTGTACAGTTCCAGGACACAGGGAAATGGGAATGGTCGGCAAAATTATAGTTAGCCAAGCAGAAGCAGCTCCGCAAGCAGCGGCACCAACCGGCGTTAGCCACAATTTTGATCTCAAATTCATCGAGTCCCCAGACTTTAAGACATTAGCATTCAATGCGCTTCCTGGGGAAGAAGGCAACAACCCAGACTTTAAAGTAAAATCGGGTGACTCGGTTACATTTAATGTAGAAAATGCCGGAAAATCATTTCATGCATTTGCAGTAGTATCTGATGCTGATGATCCAAGCACCATACTGTTTAGTTCTGCCATCAAGTCCGCAAACAGCCCAATGAAACCTGGAGAAAGTGGTAAAGTTACTTTCACTGCAGGTGCGCCTGGCTCATACCACTACATATGTACTGTTCCTGGACATGCCCCACTTGGCATGAGTGGCAATTTCGTAGTAGAGCCTTAATTTGTTTTTGAAATACATTGCACTAGCATCGCTTGTAGTTTTGTATTCCCTGATGTTTATTGGAGGATACGTATCTGCGGCAGGACTTGGGTTATCATGTCCTGATTGGCCTTTATGTCCAAATGGAATCATGCCAGATCAAGAATATCTTATAGAATGGACACATAGATTCATAGCTGCAACAACTGGCGTATTGATAGTATCCACAGCAGTTGGGGTGTGGATCAACAAACAGTCTGATAGAAAAATCAAGGTAACTGGTACACTTGCCGCAATTTTTGTTGTAACTCAAGTTACTCTTGGCGCACTAGTAATTGATCTGAAATTACACGCAGTACTTGTTGCAATTCACCTAGGAATTGGAATTCTGTTGTTTGCAATGACTTTACTTACTGTATTGTTTGCATTCCGACTGGACAAAACAACAATTCAGACTAGAACTTAGCTCGTAATTTTTTGAATCTTTTTGGGAGATAAATGTAGCCAACAATGACAGCCGCCCCCACCGCACCAGATCCTATGACATAGGTGAAAACATAGACAAATGGACTCTGAGTGCTCATGTTAAACGTATGCGTTATTACCTTGCCGTCAGAGTCGTAAAGATCTACCCTGAAAATATGATTTCCCTGCCTCTTAAAGACATAATCAAACTCCCAATATCCTGTTTCATGCGACTGTGGCGGAATGCCGTCCACCTGCTCGTCATTAAAAAATATTCTCATGCCCATGGTAAACCTCTGAACATCCTTTAGATCCAAGTCTGTTACGTGTATTCGAATTTTGCATTTTTCGTTAATTACTGGGATCTCTGGAACTGTTGCGATCTGAATCCTGTTGTTTCCTATGGTGGATTCTGCCGAATTAAAAAGGGCATGTGCACTTGCATCTTGCATTATAGGCATAACTGAAAACAACAAAAATGCAAAAAGTATAATCCTAATTCGCATGGATCAGAAAATCCATTTCTTCAATAAAGTGCTTTGGAAAATGACAAAAGCTTTAAATCCCGACGGAAGAAAAGGCCAAACGTTGACTACAGTTAGAAAATCACTAGATATCAAAGCCCCAGTTGACACCGTTTTTACATATTTTGCGAGACCAGAACATGTATCTGACCAAATGTCAGACAAAGGCGTTGCAATGACTGTAATTCCAATGGAGATCAAAGATGGAATGGGTGTTGGCACAACATTCAGAATAGTTGGAGACTTTGGCGGAAAAAGGTTAGAATGGGACTGCGAGACAACTGAATTTGTCAGAGAGAGAAAAATTGCTGCAAAGATGACATCAGGACCATTCAAAAAATGGGACATTACAACAGAATTCAAGCCAGTATCTGAACGACTAACAACTGTCACCATGACAGTAAACTATGAGATGCCATTTGGCGTAATAGGTGGAATTCTAAGCAAGCTCAAGTTTGCAAAAGCAGCAGAAAGAGGAATGGAAAGCGCACTGTACAAGGTAAAGGGATTGTTAGAAGGAAATGGCTCTATCCCAGTATACATCACACTTGATGCATACCAAAAACTACTCGAAGAGAAAAAGAAAATGAACAACGTTCCAGTTTCTACCGTACTCACTGCAATTTTAGAAAAATACAGTGAAATCGAAGCAAAACCTTCAAACTAAATTTTTCAGCTCTACTTTAAATAACGACTTTATTGTTTTTTGCTCTGTGGGTCTATGGCTCAGCCAGGTAGAGCGCAGGACTCTTAATCCTGCTGTCGTGGGTCCGAATCCCACTAGACCCGCTACCACACAGTTCTTTTTATGGTTCCACATCCCATAGTGGATCCGTTGAAGATAGAGAACGATGATTTGAAAGCAATCCGGGAAAATCCACTGGAATTATTCTATCAGGGAATCAAGGCAAAGCAAACCAGTGACAAGTACACCAGGACATTGCGCAGAATCCTAAATGATGTCCTGGAAAACGTTCTGCAGGGAAGCTTTGAGGACAGGGCTTCACAGCTTGTCAACAATTCCAGAAAAGATCCTGACTGGGGAATGTCTGTAATGCTTGCACTGTCAAAGAAGCTCAAGGAAAGATCCAAGCTTGACAAAAATGATCCAAACTATCTCAATCCTACAACAATTCCAAACTACTTCAAGCCAATCAAGAAGCTTTTCGAGATGAATAACGTTCCTCTTGTGTGGCAGAGAATTATCTCCACTTTTCCAGAACTTGACAACAACGACAAGGGTAGGGCCTACACCAGAAACGAGATTGGTGACATGCTAAAGTTTGGCAATGGTGCAATGGACAGGGCAATCATACTCATTGCAGCAAGCTCTGGCATTCGTGCAGGAGGCTTTGATCTGTCCTGGGATGATGTCAGGCCAGTATACAAGCTAGGGGACAAGCTTTGTTTTGAAATCACAGAATCAGAGGAACATGAGGCAAAGATTGTCTGTGCAGTGATTACAGTTTACAAAAATACTTTCGACGAATATCCTGGGTTCATTACTCCAGAGGCCTATTCCGCAATACAGGACTACAAAAAAGAATGGATTCAGCAAGTTGGAAAGGAGCCAAAGCCAGGAGATCCATTATTCAAGAAAGATGGGGTCTTTGCAAGAAAGCTTGAGCCAAACGCAATCAGGGCCAGAATAGACGATGTTCTAAGAAAGGCAGGGCTCAGGACCCCACTCGTAAAGGGGAAGAGGAGACATGAGGTTCCTGCAATGAACGGCTTTAGGAGGTTCTTTAACAAGGCAAATAAGGAAACCCTCTCCAAGGACTCGCCGCTTGCAGCACTAATCAAAAAGGAATTCATGATGAACCACACAGGACTGGTCAAGCTTGACAAAAACTACTACCAGTCCCACATCTTTGAACTGATTGAGGAATATCTTAACGCAGTTCCAAACCTTACGATCTCTGACGAGGAAAGGGCCAAGGCTGAGAATCTGGCCCTACGAAAGAAAAACTCCGAGCTTGAAATGAAGAACAGAATTATTGAGCAGTTGGAGATCAAACAGCAGCACATCACAGAAGAGCTTGAGAAGGTAAAGAAGCGTCAGGAGATTGCAGAAACACATGAAAAGAAACGAGATGTTTCTATATGATAAAATTAATGGGATTGGATTTGTACGTTAATACTCCAAACCCGTTTTATCGTCTTTACCTATCTTTCTAATGCCTTTTCTTCCGTGTGAATCATCCTCATGCATTGATTTTACAGCATCTTCCGGCGTTTCACAGATTGCAATAATTGTCTCTGCGTCTAAATCGAAAACTACTATTTTTGTAACTGTCTAGAGTTTTGAAGTTCCCAAACCATCAGATCTGTTATTTTTGACAGACAGCTTTTCTGATCAGTACAATACCATTACTGTCATTGCGAGGAAATGATGACCTTGAGTATTTACGTAATCGTTGCAGTATT